>CAYFZZ010000271.1:0-6526 GCA_964347545.1 uncultured Planctomycetaceae bacterium
GCCGTGTGGGATCGGGCGCTGCCCATCGAGCTGTTTGCCAGCCGCAAAGTGGAGGTTCCCTCGGCGGTCCAACAGGTGATGGACGATTCCCTGGACGTGGTGGCTGGCCATCGCCGAGCCGGCACGTTGCTGGACGCCCACCAGAAGATTCCGGAGGCGGTGTTGAGCGACCTGGCGGAGGTCGGCTACTGGGGGCTGCTGGTCGGCCAGGAATATGGTGGGAGCGGAGCGAAATTTTCCGCTTTTGCCCCCTTCCTCACCAGAATGGCCATGGCTGATCCCACGATTGCGGGGCTGGCCAGCGTGCACGGTTGTATCGGCGCCGTCGATCCGGTGCGGACCTTTGGCACGGCAGAACAAAAGCAGCGGTTCCTACCCGACCTGGCCAGCGGCCGACGCCTGTCGGCCTTCGCCCTGACCGAACCCTGCGCCGGCTCGGACCTGACCGCCTTGCGAACACGGGCTGAGCTGAAGAACGGGCAGTACCTGGTCAACGGCGAGAAGTTGTTCATTACCAACGTCGTGCCGGGACGCACGATCGGCCTGGTGTGCCTGATTGAGGATCGGCCGGCGGTGCTGATCGTGGACCTGCCTCCTGAGGAAAACGATCAGTTTCAGTTACGCAAATACGGCCTGTGGGCGTTGAAACACACCTACAACCAGGGGATCGTGTTCCGCGATTTCCCGGTGCCGGCCGAGAACCTGTTGACCCCTCCGCGGGGAGACGGGCTGACCATCGCTTATCACGGCTTGAACCTGGGACGCGTCTCCCTGTGTGCCAACGCGGCGGGCACGATGCGGTTGATGATGGCCAGCATGATTCCCTGGGCTCATTTCCGCCGCACCTACGGGGAATACATCGCCAAACGGGAACTGGTCCAGCGGCGGTTGGGGATCTTGGCCGGCATGATCGTGGGCTGTGACGCGCTGGTCGCCTGGTGCGCCGGGCTGATCGATCAGGGCTATCGAGGCGAGATGGAATGCATCGTGGCCAAAATCTTTGGCAGCGAGATGCAAAAGGAAGCGGCGATTGAACTGTTCATGAAGACGCACGGCGGCCGCAGCTTCCTGCACGGCCACATGCTGGGCGACAACGTCCACGAATTCCTGGCGCCCTGCATTTATGAGGGGGAAGGGGAAATGCTGGGCATGGCCTTTTTCAAATCCCTCGTCAAACATCACGGGCGGGAATTCTTCGAGCCGATTGGGCGGGCCTTGCAGGCGGCAGGCATCCAGCAGCCCAGCCTGGCCAACCCCGCTCACCTCTGGGCCCTCAAAGGCCCCATGCTGACCTACGCCCGCTGGCTGGTCGGCCAAAAGTTACGGCCGGCCGCGCGGGTCGACCTGAGCGGCATGCCGCCCCAGCTGCGACAGCACGCCGAGTTTGCGGTTCGCCGCCTGCAGAAGATGCCGTTGGAGCTGAGCCAGACGATGAGCAAACATCAGCTGGCGTTGGCGGATCGACAATGCCGCATGGCCGCTCTGTCGGACAAGGTCCAGAACCTCCTGACCATGCTCTGCACCACCCTCTACGCCGCGGGGCAGGACGATGAGGTGATCCGTGCCGCCGCCGACGTGCTGTGCCTCCAGCTGACCCGTCGCGTGACTGGGGGGCATCCCAGCGACCGTTATTTTCGGGCGGTCAACCAGCTGGGGAGGACCGTCCTGGACGGTGGCTTCCGCTCAGTGGCCGGAGTGGACACGGGCGAGATTTTGATGAGGTATCCGGACGCTTAGCCCACCGGCAGCGGCCGCTGGACCCCTTCCCCGCCCCGCCCTAGAATAAAGAGGTAGCGGAAATTGACAGCTCGCCTCGGCCGAAGTTAGACTGAAATAGATGCCAAACCCAGGCGGGCGGATCTGTCTCTTCGGGCCATTTGCCAGCGCTCCTCTGCCCCCCTGCCGGGGGACTTTTGGTCCGAGGCAGGCACGTTTCCGCAGATAGACGTTGATCGGAACAGAGGGGTTTCGCGATGGCGAAGGTCACCGCCACATGGGGTATCGATGTGGGCCACTGTGCCCTCAAGGCCCTATGTTGCCAACTCGACGAAAAACAACCGGGCAAAGTCGTCGCCACCGCATTCGACTACGTCGAGTATCCCAAGATCTTGACGCAGGCGGAAGCGGATCCGGTCGAGCTGGTGCGGGATGCCCTGGCGACGTTTCTGGATCGTAACGAGCTGCGGGGTTCGAAAGTCGCGGTCTCGGTTTCGGGGCAGAGCGGGTTGGCGCGGTTTATCAAACTGCCGCCCGTCGAGACGAAAAAAATTCCCGACATCGTGCGCTATGAGGCCAACCAGCAGATTCCCTTCGACCTGGAAGAGGTGATCTGGGATTACCAGCGGATGTTCGGCGGCAGCGAAGAGGAGGGCTTTGCGCTGGAGACCGAAGTTGGCCTGTTTGCCATGAAGCGGGACCAGGTCTACGAAGAGATCGAACAATTTCTGAAGGCCAATGTCGAAATCGACGTCGTCCAGCTCGCCCCGCTGGCAATCTACAATTTTCTGATTTTCGATCAGATGGGCGAGCTGCCTCCGGAGGAAGAGTTCGATCCGGAAAACCCGCCGGAATCGACCGTGGCCTTGTCGATCGGCACGGAGAACACCGACCTGGTAATCACCAACGGATTTCGGGTCTGGCAGCGCAGCGTCCCGTTGGGGGGCAGTCACTTCACCAAGGCCCTGGTCAAGGAACTGCAAGAGACGTATGCCGGCGCGGAGGAGCTGAAGCGGCGGGCGACCGAGGCCGCCGACCCGAAGGCTCTGTACCAGGCCATGCGGCCGGTGTTTCGCGACCTGCTGACCGAAATCCAACGCTCGATCGGCTATTTCCACAGCATCGATCGCGCCGCCAAGATCGGACGCGTCCTGGCCATGGGCAACTCGATGAAGCTGCCCGGCCTGAAACGTTACCTCTCGCAACACCTCGGCCAGGAGGTGGACGAAGTCGAGACGATGAAGCAGCTGGTCGGCCCCGCCGTGCTCGCCGCTCCCGGCTTCAAAGACAACATTCTCAGCTTCCCCGTCGCCTACGGCCTGGCCATCCAAGGCCTCGACGTTGGCCGGCTGCGGACCAACCTGGTACCGACCGAGCTGGTGTTGGATCGAGCCATCGACCGCAAGAAGCCCTGGGCCGTCGCCGCCTCGTTGCTGCTGGCCCTGGGCTGCCTGCTGAATTTCGTGCTTCTCTGGTGGCCCTGGTCGCAGGTTCGGATCAATGAGGACGAACGCTGGAAGTCCGCGACCAGCCAGGTGCAGACCGTAGCCACCCAGCTGGATTCCAACGACGCGGCCTACGCCAAGGCCCAGGAGAACTACCAGAACACCGTCGATCTGGGCAAGCAAATTCTGGTTCATTACGAGCGCCGCGCAGATTGGCTCAACCTCGCCAAGGCCATCGATCAGTGCTTGCCCCAAAATCAGAAGCCCACCGCCGGTGACCCGGCCGCCAGCCTCATCGGCGGCGAGGGGGCGGAACCGCAGGAGGAGGACCTCCAAAAACTGACGAAGATCTGGCTGACCAGCATGAAAGTCCGGCAGGTGGACGATTTGGGCAAATGGTACACCGACGAACTCGATGAAAAGTACCAGATGCACAACACGACGATCCAGTTGGAGATTGAGGAGACCGCCGAGGAGAAGCAGCGGAAAAAAGCTTGGGCCGGCATCCTCGATGAGGAACAGACAAAGGCCCAAGCCGCAGCCCGAGGGGCTGACAAAAACCAGCTGGAGCCGCTGGAGGCCAAGTTTGTCGCCGAGAAAAAGCCCCGCGGTCCGGGATATGTGGTCCAGCTGGAAGGCTACCATTATCACAACTCGCGCCAGTACGCCGCCGACGACCACTTTGTCCGCCGCACGCTGGTGCACCACCTGCAGGACAAGCTGGTCACCTTGCCCGACAGCGGCGGTCGCGACCAGCAGGTGTCGGTCAAGAAGCTGGGCATCAGCCACCCCCTGGTACGGGAGTGGGGCCAGCCCGCGACCGTGCGGATACCCAAGTCGCCCGGAAAAGCCGGAAGTGGCCCCCAGGAAGTGACCCAATACCGGTTCGTCGTGCAGTTCGCCTGGCAGCCCCAGCCGCCGGCGCCAGGCGAGGCGGACGAGTCGGACGAGGCAGACGAGTCGGACGAGTCGGACGAGGCAGACCAGGTGGCCCAGACAGATCCCAATCCCTGAACGGCCACGGCCGGGACCGGCCGCAGCCCGAAGAGCTGTCGTTATGGAAAAAATCAAACCCTGGCTGGAAATGCTGAAAAAGCACCACTTCTGGCTGCTCGCCGGGCTCTGCCTGGTGATCATCCTCTACTGCTGGAACAGCGCCGCCAGGGAAATTACCGAACAGTTTCAGGCCAACCAGCTGAAAGTCGACAGCGAGTTCAGCAAGATCCAGAAACTGAGCAGCCGGCCGCAGTTCCCCAATCCCCAATGGGAGAAGGAAGTCCTGGCCAAGGACAAAGAAGTTCTCCGACAAATCGAAAAAGCCTCTGGCCGGATCGTCAAACAGCAGGAACCGGTGCTCAGCTGGTCCGATACTTTCAGCCCGGCCTTTATCGAAGTGGCCAACGAGCAATCGCCGCTGGAATGGCCCGACGAAGCGATGGCCGAATTTCGGTGGGCCATGCCGAAGGAGGTCGAGCGGTTGAGGAAGATCGTGGGTGCCGCTGAATCCCAGGATGACCCCGGAGTGCAGTGGAACCCGACAGACTACCAAAAAATCCAGGAGGCGTTCTCGATACTGCCCGCCAAGGAGGTGGTGATGACGATGCGGAATCGGTATTGGGCCTTTGAAAGCCTGGCCAAGATCGTGGCCGCCACCAATGCCGGGACCGACGACAAATTCAATCTGCCGATCCACAACCTGGAGGTCATGGCGGTAGGGGACGAACGGGCCGGCATGGATCCCGAGGCCTGGCAGCTCGAGGGATTGCCAGCGGCCGCCGCCGCCGGCCAACCCACCACGATTACCGGCTACCAGGTGTGGCCCTTCCGCTTGCAGGTGCGGATGAATCTGGAGCACCTCGATCGGCTGCTGACCGCCTGCGCCAACTCGGAATTAGCGCTGGATGTCACGGGGCTCCGCTTTGAACACCCAAATCGGACCGTGGAAGTCAAACAGGAACAGCCCGAGCAGCGTCCGCGGTTTCGAGGCGGCATGGGCGGCTTTGGGGGCCGAGCACCATCGCCGCCGCCCCCCGAGGAAGAAATGGAAAAACCCGAAGCCACGCCTTCCATCCCACCTCGCGGGACACTGGTCGAGATCACCGGCGTGGTCTACATCGCCAACCAAACATTCCTGAAGACGAAACTGGCCAAACCCGTCAAGGCCGCCGCCGTCACGCGGCCAGCTCGGCGGCTGATCACCGCCACCCTCCCCCCCCAGCGGGGGACCAGCGCAGGGCAACACCATCTGGCGGAGGAACGGGCGTCATGAAATTGAGCTTTAAATTCCGCCGCAAGCAGAAAGAAGAGGAACAGGTCGAGGAAGCTGCCGAGCCCCAGGTGTCCGCGATCGCCAAAACGTCCAAGGGGGCCGGAATCAAGCGGTGGCTGTTCCTGCACGGTGAAAAGCTGGCCACCCTGGCCGTCCTCCTGATCCTGGTGCTGATGGTCTATTCCGCCATCGGCAAACTGGAGCTCAAACGGGGCCAGACCCCGGACGACCTCAAAAACCTTGCCAGCCAGATCCGCACCCGCATCGATAACGCGCCCTTCCCCGCCGACAATTTCCCCATTCCCGACTACAGCGGGTATGTCATCGAGAAGACCGAACCGATCGCCGCCACCAATTATCAGATCGGCAGCTTTACGGGGGACGAACAGACAACCTGTCGGCGCAGCGATCCCGAAATTTTTCCGCCCCAACAGCTGGAAGTCAAAGCCGGCCACGGCGTGTTTTTCGTCACCCAACGCCAGGAGGATTTGCAGGGCATGGTCGTCTCGGGCGGCACACTGGACGAGCATCCGCTGACCCCCGAATTGATCGGCGACCTCAGAGGATCGGCCCCGCCCGAGGGAGGACAGGCCGAGGGACGACGGTGGGTCGCAATCACCGCCCTCGTGCCCTACCAGCAACAAGTGGACGCCTACGACGGCTGCTTCCAGCTCTGCCTGGGCTACGACCCCGAGGAAGACTGGCCAAAATTCGCCCATGTCAACGTCCGACGTATCGAAATCGTCCCCGGCACCGAACAAGATGGGGAGGATGCCCGGGAATGGAGCCTGGATGAAAGTTACCTGGCCAAGATCGGCGACAGCTGGGCCGGCCGCGGCACGGACCCCGTGCCGCCCGAATATCAGGCCCCCGGATTGACACAGCCCCTCGGCCCCCTGGCCAACGCCGCATGGAACCGCTGGGCCAGCCACGCCCACTTTGACGAACTGCTGTCGGAACCCGCCCCGACCGCTCCCCCCACCATGGGGCCCAGCCCGAGCAGCCCGGCAGGCTTCGGAGGCCTCCCCCCCCCAGGACCCCCACCCGACCCCGGCGCCCCGCCATCCGCCGCCTCCCCCACCCCCGAGCCAACCGA
>CAYFZZ010000272.1:0-15255 GCA_964347545.1 uncultured Planctomycetaceae bacterium
CAGTGCGGACGGCTTTGTGACGATCGGGCGGGAGGAAGAGATTGTCGAGGCGGGCAGCCACGTGGCCATCCAGTTGCTCAGCCGCCAGCTGCGGGTCGTCGATCTGGTGGTGGTGGGCAGCCACTGCGTGGGGCTCGACTTTTTGTTGAGCCGCTTGCGGCAGTCTGGTTATCAAACCAAGTTCCTGGCCGTGGGCAGCACGGCGGGACTGGAGGCCGCCCGGCGGGGCGAATGCGACCTGGCCGGGATCCATTTGTGGGACCCGACGACCGGCCAGTACAACCGCCCCTTCGTCACCGATCCCCTGCAGTGGCTGGAGGGATACGGCCGCCGTCAGGGAGAGGTGTTTCGACCGGGTGATCGGCGGTTCGAGGGGCAGTCCGCCGCCGACGCCGTGGCCCAAGCCTGTCGCGAACCGGATTGCTTGATGGTCAACCGGAATGTGGGCAGCGGGACGCGGATCCTGATCGACCGCCTGCTGGGCGACTGCCGGCCGGCGGGGTATGCGGTACAGAGCCGCAGTCACAACGCGGTGGCGGCGGCGGTGGTGCAGGGTCGAGCGGATTGGGGCGTGGCGATCGAGTCGGTGGCCGCCCGCCACGGACTGGCTTTCCTCCCCCTGCAGGACGAGCAGTTCGACTTTGTGGTCCCCGCGTCGCGGTGGCAGCGTCCGGCCGTGCAGGCGTTCCGCAACCTGTTGGCCGATCGGCAGGTGCAGAGCCAACTGCGGGAGTTCGGTTTTCAAGTCCCCGAACGTGCAGAGGGCACCTAAGGTGGGATTTGGGGTCCGACCCGGGTCGAAAGCTTCACGAAGAGCGCGATCCGATTTGGATGTCGGGCTGGTCAGCACCGGGTGGTCGGTGGTGCGGGCGGCGTGGCCAGGTGCGTCTGGCCTACGCGGTAACCACAATTTCACCGCGGCCACCGGCCAAAAAATCGCCGTGGTAGTTCACGTAAGAGGCGTCCAGCCGCTGGTCGTCCACGGCAAAGCCGTGCTGCCTTAGCTGCAACAAGGCCAGCCGCAGGAACAGCGGCTGGTAGGTCGTGCCGCGGTGAAAGGTGGGCAGCAGCGGGGGTTGCTCGCCAAACAAGCCGATCGTGCCCCGGCGCATCCCGGCCCCCGGCCGGATGCCTGCCTTGCCGAAGACGTAAAGGTTGCCCGCGATCATATTGAAACCGGCCATGTCGCCGCACGCCCCGCCGACCGCGATCAGGCCCCGCCGCATGGTGTGCCCCAGTTCGTTCCCCACGTCGCCGTCGACCAGGATCACGCCGGCCGTCATGCCCCGGGCGCTGCCTCGGTAGGCGGCCCCCACCAGGTGCCCGGCCGATCCCTGGATGTGGATCAGGCCGCCGTGCATCTCGGCGCCCGCCCAACCGCCGGCGTCGCCCCGGCAGACGATCTTGCCACCCCGCATCTCGCTGCCCAGGTGCCTTCCGGCGTGGCCCTCCACATAAATCTCGCCGCCCGTCATGCCCGCCCCGATCCAGTGCACGCCGGACAGGTCCCCTTCCAGTTCCAACCGGCCGTCGGCCGCGTCGCCCGAAACGCGAAAAAAATCAGCCAGGGGGGCGCGGGTGTTCCCGTGAAAAATCTCGAACCGCTCGATGTCCCCCACCGACGCGTCCCGCACCCGCTCGGGCGTCAGCCCCTCGATCTCGACCGGAATGCTGGTCTGACCCGTGTAGGAAAGTTTCAAAGCCATGCGGGCCGCCGGGACTTGGGGAAGGGGAGGCGGGCCGGAGAAGATCCCCCGGACACCGAGTGCTGTTACAATAATCGAAAGCAGACGGGCTGAACACGGGCGAGGGTGGAAAGCGGTCATGAAAGCGGGAATTGTGCTGTGCGGAGGGAAAAGCTCGCGGATGGGCCTGCCCAAGGCGTGGCTGCCGTTCGGTCCGGAAACGATGTTGCAGCGGATCGTCCACCGCCTCCGACCGGCGGTCGATCGGATGATCGTCGTCGCCGCGGCCGGCCAAAAGCTGCCCGCCCTGGCCGACGAGGTGACCGTCGTGCGGGACCAGCGGCCCGAGCGGGGTCCTTTGGAAGGGCTGGCCGCAGGACTGGCCGCCTGCAGTCCGGAAGTGGAGGCCGCCTATGCGACCAGCTGCGACGTGCCGTTTCTGGTTCCCCAGTTCGCCAGCCGGCTGTTCGCATTGATCGGCCAGCACCAGATTGCGGTGCCGTTTGACGGCCGCTATCACCACCCCCTGGCCGCCGTCTACCGGACTAGCGTCCAGCCGCAGATCGAAGACCTGCTGGGGCAAGACAAGCTGCGCCCCGCATTTCTCTTCGACCTGGCCGACACGCTGCGGGTCGCGCCCGCGGCGTGGTCCGACGTGGACCCCCAGGGAGCCACCCTCCAAAACCTGAACCGGCCGGAAGACTATCTGCAGGCAATGGAGCAGGCCGGTTTTGAGGTTCCGCCGGATATCGCCCGACAGCTCACCTAGCTCCCCATGGCGTGAAAGGCGTCCTGGGGCTGGTGCGTCCTGGGGCTCGCGCCCCAGGCGGGCCCGTGCCGTCGCGTTGCGGCTCGTTTTTTTACCGGATCGCAGTTCCTGGGGCTTGCGCCCCAGGCTGGCGCATGGCGCCGCTTCGCGGCTCGTTTTTTGGGTTACCGCCCGCGTCCTGGGGCTGGCGCCCCAGGCGTGCGCATGGCGCCGCGTTGCGGCTCATCGTATTTGGGCACATGGGTCCTGGGGCTGGCACGTGAGGCGGTCGCCGGTCACCGCTTCGCCCTTGGCGACCCAACCGGGCATCCCGGGAACGGGATGCGGCCTGGCCAGCCGGGGTACCCGTTTTTTGCCCTGCCGGCCCGTTTCCGGTGTACTGCCCCGCGGGGCGACGTTAAAATGTGACCGACCCTCTCATGCCCAGCGTGATGTGGCTTGGGCAACCCCTCCTGACGCTCAGCGTGACGCGGCACCCAGATTATGAGCAAAGACAACAAACCGAGCGCGGTGGAAGCGTTTAAGGCGGCCAGCCATTATCTGCGGGGGGAGATTCCCCAGGAACTGGTCGACGACAACGCCTTTTTCAGCAAGGGCAGCATCCAGCTGCTGAAACATCACGGCACCTACCAGCAGGACAATCGCGACCAGCGGGCGGCCGCGCGGGCCGACGGGCGGGGCAAAGCGTACAGCATGATGGTCCGCACCAAGATTCCGGGGGGACGGCTGACGGCCCAGCAGTTGCTGGCCGAGCTCGATTTGGGTGACGAACTGGGGGATACCACCTTGCGGATCACGACCCGCCAGGGGCTGCAGCTGCACGGCATCTTGAAGGGGGGCCTGCAGCAGACCATTCGGCGGATCAACCAGATCCAGCTCAGCACCCTGGGGGCCTGCGGCGACGTGAACCGGAACGTGATGTGCTGCCCGGCCCCCTACCACCACGATCCGGTGCATGGGCAGCTGCAGGCGCTGGCGGTCGAACTGGCGGATTATTTTGCCCCCCACACCCCCGCCTATCACGAGATCTGGCTGGCCAACGGCGAGGGCAGCGAACCGCAATTGGTTGGCGGCGGCCGCGAGGAGGTAGAACCGATCTACGGCAAACTCTACATGCCGCGCAAATTCAAAATGGGCATCGCCCTCCCCGGCGACAATTGCATCGACGTCTACACTCAGGATCTGGGGCTCCTGGCCGTCTGCCGGGATTACCGGATCATCGGTTACAACGTGCTGGTGGGAGGCGGATTCGGCGTGACGCCCAGCGCCGCCAAGACCTTTCCGGCCGTCGCCAAGCGGATGGCTTTCGTGCCCGCCGAACGGGTCCGCGACGTGGCCGAAGCGGTCGTTAAGGTCCAACGCGATTTCGGGAACCGGTCCGACCGCAAGGTCGCTCGGCTGAAATACCTGATCGCCAACTGGGGGCTGGATAAATTTCGCCAGCAGGTGGCCGACTACTATGGCGGCCCCCTGGACCCGCCCGAAGCGGATGAGGTGTGGGGTTACGAAGACCACCTGGGCTGGCACCCGCAGGGGGATGACCGCTGGTTTTATGGCCTGAATGTGGAAAACGGCCGTATCAAAGACGAAGGGTCGTTTCGGTTAAAGACCGCCTTGCGGGAAATCTGCAGCCAGCTGGGCCCCGGAATTCGCCTCACGGCTCATCAAAGCATCCTCTTTACCGACCTGGCCACAGGACAGCGGAGGCCGCTCGAACAGATCCTCCGCACTCACGGCATCCCCCTCCTGGATCAGATCTCCGCCGCGCGACGCTGGTCGATGGCCTGCCCCGCCATGCCCACCTGCGGGCTGGCGGTCACCGAAAGCGAACGGGCCCTGCCCGGGATCATCGACCAGCTGGAGGCCGAACTGGCCAAACTGGGCCTGTCCGAAGAGGTGTTTACGATCCGCATGACCGGTTGCCCCAACGGGTGCGCGCGACCCTACAACGCCGATGTCGGCCTGGTGGGCAAGACGTTGGGCAAATACACGATCCTCGTCGGAGGCCGTCGCCTGGGGGATCGGCTGAACTTCATCTACCAGGATGTCGTGCCTGCCGAGGAGGTGGTCGCCACCCTCCTGCCCCTGCTGGTCTTCTTCAAGCAGGATCGACAGCCGGGCGAGACCTTCGGCGACTTCTGCCACCGCCAAGGGGCAGAAGGCCTGGCGGCCGGGACGGCCGAGGTCGAGTCGCGGACGTGATGAACGCCACGGGGTCGGGAGTCTTTTTCGAAAAACAAGCTCCACCCCACGCGGGCCGACCAGCGATCGAAAAAGACTCCCGACCCCTTACCGGCCGCCCTGCGCGTCTTATGGCGATTTGGCAGGGACGGCATCCTGGGGCGCGATCTGGTCTTCGGCGGCGGACGTTTCTGCAGCGACGTCGTCGGCCGAGCCCTCTTCCTGAGCGTCGGAGGTTTCCTCGTCCTCCTCCCCTTCCTCCTCCACATTCTGCCGCTCGCGCCACGGCCGCTGGGCCTGGTAGGATTCCAGCTCCTGGGCCAGCTGCTGCCGGACGTCGGCTTCGCCCAGATCGAGCGCCTTTTGCGACCATTTGACTGCGGTGTCAAAGTCACCCAGCTCGGCATGCGCAGCGGCCAGGGTGCTGAGGATGTAGGCCTTTTTGTATTCGGTCACTTCGCAAGCGGTCTGAGCCAGCTCCAGGGCCCGCCGGCCGTTGCGCAGTTTCTCCTCGGGGGAGGTCGCCAGGACCCAAGCCAGGTTGTTCAGCACTCCGCTATCTTTGGGTTCGATTTTCAGCGCCCGTTCGTAGTCCTGCAGCGCCGCGGCCTGTTGTCCGATGCTGAGCAACGTGTCGGCGCGTCGGCGGTAGGCATCGAAATTGTCGGGGTCCAGCTGCAGGATTCGATCCAGGGCCGCGACGGCCTCGCGCGGCTGCCGCAGGGACGCCTGGAAGGCGGCCAGGGTGAACAGCAGCTCGAGGTTGTCGGGCGTTTGTTTCAAGGCCCGCTCGAGCACGGCGATCGCTTCGTCCTCGCGGTCCGAGGCGGCCAGCAGTACAGCCCGCATGCGGATGGCCGGTACAAAATCGGCCTTCACCGCCACAATCCGCTCGACATCCGCCAGGGCCGCTGCGATGTCTTCGGCCTCCTGGTGAATCTGAGCCCGCAGGAGTCTCCAGCCCAAATTATCTTTATTCAGCTCGATCGCCCGGTTGATATCGGCCAGGGCCTCCTCCAGCTGGCCCTGCACCAGGTAAATCCGCGCTCGGTGCGCGTAGGCCGAGGCCTCCTGCGGAGCCAGCTCGACCGCCTTGTCCAACTGGGCCTTGGCCTCGTCCAGCTTGCCGGTCAGGAGGAGGTCGATGGCCAGCACTTCGTGAGTCTTGGCGTGTTCCGGTTCGAGCTCGACCGCCCGGCGAAAATCGGCCACCGCCTTTTCGTGTTCGTTGCGGGCCATGTGGTACAACCCGCGTGAGCGTAAAGCCTGCACGTTGTCCGGGACCAACTGCAAGGCCTGGTTCAGGTAGCCCAGCTTTTTGTCGTCGTCTGCGGTCAGTTCGCCCAGCAAGGCCAGCGCGTCGGCTTTCAGCCCCACGTCTTCCCCTGCCTTGGCGATGGCCCGTTCCACGGCCTTTCGCGCTTGATCCCGATTCCCCCCCGGCAAGGCCTGCAGGCGACCGATCAACAACTGGGCTTCGGCAATATCCGGGTTGTCCGCCACGACTTGTTCCAGATCGACCAGCGCCACTCGGGCCAGCCGCGGCCAGTTGGGGCTGGGCGTGGCCCGGTCGAAGATTTCGCGTGCCAGGCGGCTGGCCCGCTCGAGCCGCGCCGCGATGATCAGCTGGCCGGCAAACTCCGCATTTTGCTCGTCCACCCCCAGCTCCAGGGCCTTGGTGCACAGTTCAATTACCCGCGCAAGGTCTTGCAACTGCCGAGCCGCCACCTTCAGGCGGGTCGCCTCGTCCAAGAACTCCTGCCCAGGAAATTCGCCCTCGCCGCCCCGCGACAGCTCGTCCTCCAGCGCCTCGGCGGGACCTTGCGGGTCGGCCGCCGCGTCCGACGGCTCGTCCGCCCTCAGCGTCAGCGGCCCTGAGGCCAAGGGCAGCGCCCAGGTGAGGCACAGCAGGGCGGCAAGACGGTGGCGAACAATCATGGCAGTTTTTGTCCTGGTTTTTGCGTGGCCGCGCGGGGCAGCCCGGCCCCGTCCCGACCCCCTATTATGGCAAAAGGGCCCCCGTCGCACCATCGGAAAGCTCAGTCCTTCCGCGGCGTCAGCCGGCGCACGTAATCGTCATACTCCAGCTGGCCGTCGCCCAAAAAGAGCACCGCGCCGTCGGCCACCGCCACGTGGTAGCCCCCGGGGTGCAGACTGCTGGGACGCGCATGGACATAGTCCAGCTTGCCCCGCCGATCCTGGTTCGGCAACAGCCGCCGCGGGGCCTTTTCTTCCAAAAACACAATCCCCTGCTGGTACTCGGATTGCACCTCGTCCCAGCCACCCAGCTGAGCGTTTTCGGCCAGCATCCACGTGTCGCCTGGCTGGGCCAGATCCCCGAGTTTCACCGAGACCTTCTTCACCCCCTGGCGGTGATCGTGGAACAAGGCGTACTCGGCCGAGTCCGGTGGGTCCCGATCGGGACGGCCGTCCCCGTTGGCGTCATCGGGGCGCCCCGCACTCACGGCATAACTCAGCTTCAGCTTCCGAGCGGAAACGTCAGCCGGGCAGGACGCCACGCGGATCTCCCGCTTGTAATCTTTCCCCGCCATCATGTCTGCGTGCGCGCGCGGCGCGTCCAGATAGGGGAACAGCTGCGGGAGAAATCCGACCGTCTCGCTTTTGCCGTCCTGACGTTTGATCGTCGTGCGATAGCCGATCAGCTCGTTCACCGCCGTCTCGTGGATCACCACGGCCAGGGCCAGCTGCTTGAGGTTGTTGGCACAAGCCGCTCGCCGAGCGGACGCGCGGGCCGTGGCGACGGCGGGCAAGAGCAGAGCCACCAGAATGCCGATGATGGCAATCACGACCAACAGTTCCATGACAGACAAACCGCGGCGTCTGGGAAGAGGCATGCCTATTTCCTCCTGGGCAGGCGAAGCGAAGCGAACGGCCTTACGTCGCCCACATTGTCTGCCACGAAGCAGCGAAAATCCAGACTCTTCCCGGAATTTCGTGGATGGCCCTCGCCGCGCAGGTGTCTTGGCTCGTTCCCAACCGCGAAGCGGGTGAGCGGCAATCGGCGGGGGCGCCAAGCCGGGTCGTTCTCCGAGTTGGTGATTTCTCGTTTTCCTCCGCGGATGCTTGTAGGACGGGCACTCCTGCCCGTCCCCAGCATGACCGGCACCCGTCCCCGCCCTCCTGCAGGGAAGGCAGGGAAGGACAGGAAGAGCAGGAAGGGGAAAGCAAAAGCCAACACGGGGCTCGAAAGTCCGTTGTCCCTCCCCTGGCCCGTTAACGCCTGAACCAAACATGATTCATGCGTCGGTTCCAAAAGACCTCCTCCCAGCCTGCGAGGCACTTCGATGGTGCCAAGGTAGGACACGATCAGAACGATCGTCAAATGGAACCTTCGTGCTCTTCGTGTCCTTCGTGGTGAAATTCCCCTTCGCCGAAGACCCAATACCGGGCGAAAAGGTCACTGGTCCCCGCCTTTCCGCCGTTGATTGATGATTGTTGATTGTTGATTTGCGAAGTGCAAGCGGCACCCCGCCTGACTCGGCACTTCCAAAATCAAAACTCAACCTTCGTCCATCATCCATCGACCGAAGAGGCCGAGGACGCCTGGGCTGCCTGTCTTTTTTGCCCCGGCTGTCTTTTTTGCCCCGTCAGAGGGGAGCCGGGATGTCGCGGCGGTGAAAGACCGCCGCCGCCGCCGCATAAGAGAGGGCCGCACCCCCTAGCAACAGGCCGTTGTACTTCAACGACAGCCACCACACCTCGTTGGGCGGCGGCCGCATCGCCTCCACCGCAATCACCTGCGGCCAGTAAGCCCCCAGGAAGGTGGTGTAAAACAGCCACTCCAGCTCGCCCGCGGTCAGCCCGGCCACCTTGAGGATGATCTGGACGACGTAAAACCCGCCCACCAGGCCGACCGTCAGCCGCCGATAACACCCCCCCGCCGAGACGAGGGTCGTCAGCCCGGCGGCGAAGACGGTCAAAGCAAACAGGTTTACCGCCGAAAGGGCGTAATCCTGCGGTTGCACCAGATCCGCCAGGGGAACCTCGCGCTGGAAGAGGAAAAACGAGGTCTGTTCCACGCTGACCGTGGCGATGCCCGCGGCCAGGCCCAGCCAGGCGGCCGTGGCCAGCAGGATCGCACCGGCCACCGTCACGGCGCTGTGGGCCAGCAAGAGGTGCAGCCGCGAGATGGGCTGAGCCAGCAGCATCTCCAGCGTGCCCCGATCCAAGGGGCCACTCACCGCGTCCGAACCGCGAGCAATCGCCCAGATGGCGCTGATCAAGACGACCGTGGGATCGACAAAGGCCAGCGAAAGCCGACCCGGCCAGCCGGCCGCCTCCCGGACCGTGATCCCAAACAACCCCTGCGTCTCGCGAGGCAACTGCGAGACGAATTCCAGGAAGGCCGAGCTGGGGACGAGACTGGTCAGGTAGACGAACAACCAGAAAAAGCCGAACATGACCAGCACACAGCCGCTCAACAACCAAAACGCATCGCGGAAAGCTTTTTTCCAGATAACCCACGTCATGGCGTCGCGCGCAGCGAATCCTGCGCGTGGTACTTGTCATAAACCGATTGCAGGCCGACCGGTTCGATGCGAACCTCGGCCACCGGCACACCGCCCAGCCAGCCTAAGAGGGGTGCCATCTCGTCGGCGGTTTCCAGGACCAGCTGGCCGTCCTCCTGGGTGACGATCTGCACCCGGCCCTCCTCCGCGGCAGGCAAGGGGGGCAGTTCGCCGTTCAGTCGAGCGTAAATGCGGTGCCGCCGCCGCAGCTGGTCCATCGGCTGGTCGTGCACCAGCCTGCCCGATCGTAACATCAATACCCGCTGACAAACCTGCTCGATCTCCGCCAGCACGTGCGACGAAAAAATCACCGTCCGCCCCGCCTGCTCAGCCTCGTGAATCAGCCCAATCACTTCGCTGCGGACCGAGGGATCCAGGTTGGCGGTCGGTTCGTCCAGGATCACCAGCGGCGTCTCCAACGACATCGTGGCGGCCACGGCCAGCTTCTGACGCATGCCGGTCGAACAGCGGGAGACCTGTCGCGTCAGGTCCATCCCCAAGCGGGCCGCAATCTCCTGGCTGCGCTGCCAGTTGCCGGCCGGGTGCACCCCGCTGAAAAACCGCAACACCTCCCGACCCCGCATGTCGCCAAACAAGCGGGGCTCGCCCGGCAAATAAGCCACCTGCCGGTGAACCTGGACCCGGTCCCGATAGCAATCCAGCTGGTCGATGACCGCCTTCCCTCCGCTGGGCCGCAGAAAACCCATCAACAATCGCAACAAGGTCGTCTTGCCCGAACCGTTGGGGCCCAGCAGCCCGCAGACCTGCCCCTGCGGAACGCCGAACGTACAGTCGCTCAACGCCGTCAACTCCCCATACGACTTGCTCAACAGGTGCGTCTGGATCAGCATGGCGAAAGTAGGTCGTCCCCCCCTGCCCCACGCCGGTCGCTGGCCAAACCGCCAGGGACGGCGGGTCTGCGTGCGGTGCCACCCGGGAGGGGGAGGGACAGGTTCAGCGTCTTGGGGGGGTGGGGCAAACGCACGAGGTCTGCGGGGGCGGCCGCTGACGGTCGCCGGCGACGAAGAGGTCTCCGCCCCGGTTCCGCCACCACCGCTCTTAGTATAGGCCCCTGGCCTGCCGCCGGATAGCAAGCCGCCCGCCTCGCGACCGGGGCCAGCCCGAATTTAACGCGCTCGCCAGAAACCGGGCAGGACCAGCACCAGGATGGGGAAGATTTCCAGCCGCCCGACCATCATCAGGAAGGTAAACAGAATTTTGGAATACCACTGAAAGTGAGCGTAATTTTGCTTGGCTCCCACCGTCCCCAAGCCGGGCCCGATGTTGTTCAGCGTGGCCGCAATCCCCGAGGCGCTATCGATCAGCTTGTGTTCCACACTCGTCGGCCCGGTCCCGCCGCGGGCCCACGTCTTGTCGGGCTCGACCGTGACCAGAAACATCCAACTGAACACAAAAATCACCAGGATCAATCCGAAGTACAGCAAGATGTTCTTCCGCAGCTCCTGTTCCTCCACCGGCTGGCCCCCTAACCTCAGCGGCCGTACCACCGAGGGATGATACGATTTTTCCAGCTCCAGCCCCAGAATCTTGAGAAACAGAATGTGGCGAATGACCTTCAGACCCCCCCCCGTACTGCCGGCACAGCCGCCCACGAACATCAGCAAGAACAGCACGCCGCGACCAAAGCTGTTCCACCGGTCGAAATCGGCGGCACTGCCATAGCCGGTGGTGGTCAGGATCGATACGACCTGGAACATGCCTTGCCGCAATCCGGAAAGCAGGCTGCCTGGCAGATCCCCCTCCACGTAAAAGTACTCGTCACGGTGCAGGTAACCGAAGAGGACCACCAGCATCGTTACGGCAATGATGATCCATATGTAGGTCCGCCATTCGACGTCGACCAGCAGCTGGCCCGGTTTCCGCAACACCAGGAAATACAACAGCGTGAAATTCGTGCCGGCCAGGATCATGAAGATGATGATGAACAATTCTGCCCAGGCGGCATGGGTGGGGCCGACGTTGGGCAGGCTGGCAAAAGCCCCGATGCTGTTGTTGTAAGTGCTAAAGCCCCCCGTGGCCATCGTTCCGAACGCGTGGCACAGCGAGTCAAACCAGGAGAGTCCCAGCAGTTTGAGCAGCAGGGTCAGGATCGCATTCAGCCCGCAATAGATGCCGGTGAAGACCCAGGCCGTATGTTGCATGCGAGCCTGGGAACCCTCCTTGCTGGGCCCCGGCATCTCCGAACGCATCAACTGCTTGCCGGCCGAACCCTGTCCCAACACGGCCACGAACAAGACGATGATTCCCAGCCCACCCAGAAAATGGGTGCTGCTGCGCCAGAAAAGAATGCAGCGGGGCACGTAGTCCGGGTCTTCCAATTCGTTCAGGACGGTCGCCCCGGTGGTGCTGAAGCCCGATTGAGCTTCGAACAGCCAGTCGGCGGGCGTCATCAGCCGTTTGCCGGAGGCCTGCGGCAAAGGCCCGCGGGACGCTCCGGTCTGTCCCTCACCCTCCTCGCTCAGGACCCCCTGCCCCAGGCCTTGGGGCTGAGCAGGCATCGCCAGCTCTTCATACCGACAAGTGCCGCTCAGCCCGTACGGTAAGGCCCCCAAAAAGGTGGCCAAAACCCAGCTCAGCCCCACAATGGCCATCGCTTCCTTGCGAAACATCTGGCCCCCGGCCTGGCGACCCCACATCCAAAGCAGGACTCCCACCAGGCAGGAAACCACGATCGAACCGATCAGGGCCCAGAACCCTTGGTGTTCGAAACGCGGGGTCCCCGACATCCCGGGAAATGCCCAGGGGAGGCTGAAGATCATCGTGGCCGCGATCAGCAACGTGATGCGGCTCAACATCCTGGCCACCAGACGGTAATTCATGTCGCTGCTTTGCGCCGAAAGCTGCCGGCCGGCCGTACCGTGAACTAGCCGCCAGGGGGACGGAAGATCGCCACCGTATCTTCCAGGACGGAATCATCGACCAGGGCCACCACGGTGTCCCCCGGTTCCAATCGGTCATCCGCTCCAGGGACACGCACGTACTCAGCATGCACGACCACGGCGATCAGGCACTGCGGGGGAAGTCTTAAATTCGCCAACACGTGTTCGGTACAGGGAGCACCTTCGCGGACGGCCAGTTCCAACGCGCTCAACGTCCCCTTGCCCAGCTGTGTCCGCGAGATCAGCGGGCCCCGATACAACAAGCTCAACACCTGCCGCGCCACGACCTCCCGCGGACTCACCGCTTGATCGATCCCCAGCTTGCCCACCACCTCGGCGTAATCAGGCCGCTTGATGATGGCCATGATCGTCCGGGCGCCGATTTCTCGAGCGGTGACGCAGGCCATGATATTGTCTTCGTCATCCCGCGTGCAGGCCACAAACACATCCGCGGTACCCACACGCTCCTCTTCCATGGTGGCCCGGCGCGTGGCATCGCTGTGGACCACCGTGCTCTGCTGCAGGTTCTCGGCCAGAAACTGGCACCGTTCCCGGTCCCGTTCCATCAGCACCACGCCGTGCCGCCCCGTTTCCAGAGCTTGAGCCAGGTGGTAACCGGTCTCCCCACCGCCGGCGATCACCACACCCAGCTTGGGGGGCGCTTCCCGCTGGAAAAGGTCCTTCACGCTGTCGATGTCGTCCCCCGCCCCGATCAGCGTGATCCGATCGCCCACCACCAGGGCGTCGTCGGCCATCGCCAGGAAGGTCGTCCCCTCGCGTTCAATCGAGGCAATCCGCACCCGCGGGGGCAAGCCCAGCTTTTTGATCGGCTTGCCCACGGCGGCCGTCTTGTTCGTGATGTCGAATTCCTCGACTTCCAGTTCGCCCCGAGCGAAGTGTTCCATGACGACGCTCCCCGGATGGCGGATACTGTGAGCCAGTTCCATTGCCGACAGATGTTCCAGGCTCAACAGCCGATCAATCCGGAAATGCCGCTGATAGTCAAAAGTGCTCAAATCGTAGTAAACCGGTGCGTACACGCGAGCCACCGTCCGCGCCGCGCCCATCGCCTTGGCCATGCTGGCCGCGATCAGGTTGACTTCGTCGTTCCCCGTGACCGCCAGGCACAGATCCGCCCCAGAAACCCCGGCTTGAAACAACACGCTGGACTGCGAAGCCGAACCGGTAATGACGCGGACATCCAGCCGGTCGTTGACCTCCCGCACCTGCGCCGGGTCGTCGTCGACGACCGTCACGTCATGACGATGATGACACAGCAGGTCGGCGATCGAGGTGCCAACCGTTCCTGATCCAAGGATAACAATGTTCATCCGCAGATAAGCCGGGCCGCAAGCGTCGACGTCCTACAGTTGTCCCGACAGAAAATAAAGGATCAAGAACACGATCACCATGAACGCCACGATCCACAGCATCGTGCGGCCCGCATGCAGCAAAATCGGCCGCATCCCCTCGTGCCGCGTGGCCGCGTACACCAGGCTGACCGTCACAATCAGCGGCAAGGAATACCACAGGCGGTAGATTTCGGCCAGCAGCCACCAGGTGTTCATTTTTCCGCTTCCTCGCCGACCCGCGGTCGCCGGTCCGCCGTGCCCCGCAACCGCTCGGCCTCCCCGGGCTCGCCACCCGGCTCCTTCCGCCGCTTCGGGGAACGCTGAACAGCGGAGGGGCGGGGGCTGCTGCCCACCGGACCCGCCGCCGCGTCGAAAATCACGAGAATGTTCAGCAATCCCGCAATCATCGTAAACACCGTGCCCATTTCAAATTTGGTGTGATACTGCTGGTGCCACAGGTCCAGCTCGTTCGGGGCGTCACTGCGGGTGCGGACCAGCGACGGAGCCCGCATGAAGTCGTCCCCCAACGGCTGGTCGAAAGCGGCCTGGACCAACGCCGGCCAGGCCGGCAAACCGACCCACACCTGGCACAAATAAGGCCAGCGGCGGTCGCCCGATCGCCAGGAAGCATAGACCACCTTTTGCCCACCCAAATCCCAGCCGAAGAGAAAGGTTCCCACAATGCAGACCGAAAATAATACCCCTTTCGCCCAACGACGCTGATACAAATGCCCCGCACCCGGCCAGAGCAGAGCCAGCCCGGCAGCGACCAGCGGGTCGCGTAAGTCGACTTCCTCAACCGCGGCGGCCTCGGGGGAGTTTTCAGCCAAAGCGAGTTACCTGCTGACTTTCGAGTCGAACGATTGCCATCCGCGTCGTCCAGCTGCCAAGAGAGCACGTTATACCGTGGAGCGGTCGGGCGATTCAATATCCGCTCAGACAATCACGCTGGTCAACGCCAAAAAATCGGGGTCGTCGCGCAAGGGGTCGAAGTCCGGTTCGCCCTCGATCCGCTCCCGATAGCCGGCATCCATGTCCAAGGCCGCACCCAGATAGGCCAGCGCCTGACCCTTGTCGCCGTACAGGCTCCAGTAACAGGCCAGATTGTAGTGCAGCAACGCCTCACCCGGCTCGTAACCCAACCCCTCTTCCAACGCCTGGATGGCCAGGTCCACACGACCGGTGCGTTTGTAACACCAACCCATCGCCAGCCAGACCGCCACCGATTCGGGAACCAACTCGGTTGCTAGGTGCAACACCTCCAGAGCCTCCGGGTAACGCTGCAACGAGCGGAGCGCTTCGCCTTTGAGATACAAGAGATGGCCGTCCGCCCCCCCGGCCCCTTCCCCTCGCCGAAGCACCGCCAGAGCATGCTCGTACATTCCCAGCTCCAGATACCCTTCGGCCTGGCGTATCAAGCGCTGTTGGATCTGCCCTCGTTCGCTCATCGGCTCATATCTCCCCCACGTCCCCCGCCGGTGACACCCCAACGCTCTGCACCCCCAGGCAGGAACTCCTCTGTCCCTATTCTACCCACCACCGCACCACGGATAAAAAATTTTTTTTCCGCACCGCTGCCCGGGCAGACGGGGGGTAAATTCTCCTCCCCTGACACCTACCCCACCCGCAGGACCGGCGCCAAGTTTAAGCCGCACACGCGACCCCGCTCGCAGGAGCTGCCCCGGGGACCTGGTCGCAGAAACGTAACACGTTGGGAATGTCCCAAATTCTTATGATCCAAAGTATCGAGACCTGGTACCGGTTCCTCTTCTTGCCAGACACGCCTGCGGTACCCTCTCCCCCGTCCCCCGGCGCGCCGGGGGATGGGGGAGAGGGCCA
>CAYFZZ010000273.1:0-3819 GCA_964347545.1 uncultured Planctomycetaceae bacterium
CCAGAGACGTCTAACCGGTGTTGCCCACGGTCTCGCCGGTTGTCCCCCAAGCCTGCCCCGCCTGGCCCCCCTTCCCTCTCGCCCCCTGACTTCGCCCCAGGCCGGGGAGCGGTCCCAAAAAGACGACCCCCAGGCTGACAACCACCAACCCGCTCTGGCCACCCGCCAGGATCAGAAAATCGCCGGGCGGCAGCGGCTGTTCCCCCGCGAAAAGACTCATCACATACGGTTGCGACACCGCCAAACAGACGATCACGTACGACACGATGCCGGCCTTGGCGATCCGCCACCCCCAACCGCCCGCGGCAAATACCCACAGCCACAGCAGAGCGAAGAGGGCGTTGTAGAGCCCTTGCACCGGCATCGCCGCAAAAAACTCCCACTCCGCGACACGCGCCGTCCACGCCCATCCCGATCGACCAAAGCGGATGAAGGTCAATCCGCAGGCCACGACCGTGCCCCATAAGATCAATGTCGAGAGCTTGTAGGTCGGATAGCGTCGCTGCCGGCGGTCCCCCTGGGGGTGACGGCCGGCGCGGAAGTTGTGGACATATCGATAAGGTACCATCACCAAGACGATGGCCAGCATCTGCACGGCCAGGGCCAGCGCCCACCCGGCCGAGACCGGGTCGCCTATCCCCCAAGGCAGCAGCCGGGTCAGGACATACCAGCTGGCGACCAGCACCAGCGGCGGGAGGGCAAACCGCAGGTACGAGCTGGATCGACTACTAACCGCCCACATCGTCGCGAGGGAACACTGGGAAAGCGGCAACGTCAGGCCGATCAGCATCCGCTGGTCATCAAGATTCCAGGTACTGCGGACCAGCAGCACATTGGCGGCCACCAATCCGGCGCCCAGCACCCCCAGCTTCGTCGATCCCGCTCGGCCCAGCGGGCTTGTCGGCTTGTCCTCTCTGGCCATGACGGTCCCCCACGTCGCGTTCCTGTACCCGCCACAAACTTTCCCGCTGATCCGGCTACCGACCAGCTTCCGGCTCGGACCTAAAACATCCTTCACGTCACCAGCCGGCTCGACATCGGCCTGCTTTTCCCCTCACCGTTAAGGCAACCGCTGTCTGGCTTGATCTGCCGCCACGGTGCCTGAAAAATTCGCCACCGTTTCCTCGTAGGCTTGGATGGCCCTTGTCATGTCCCCGCGGGCTTCCAGGCGACCTGCCGCCTCGAATTTTTTTTCTGCTATCCGCTCGCGCTGGTAAAACTTACGGCGCGACGCTTCGAATATTTTGGCGCCTAATACTTGTTGCAGCAGCTGATGTATTTGTTTTCCTGTGTCTCGATCGCGGCGTTGAAACGCATCTCGAGCGGCGATGAATAACCGGTTGGCCAGATCGTCTAAATCGTGTTGAGCGGCGGTGCCGCCCGAGGTGCCTGAGAATGTGCCGGCGATGTCGCGCAAATGTCTGGCATAAGTGGCCAGATCCTGCTCCCACCACACTTTTTTGGTGGCACCCATCAGGGTTTGCGTTCTCTGCTGATGCTGGCGCCTGCATTTTTCCAACTCCCGCTGCGCCTGCGGATCATCCGGATCGGCTTGCAGGCGCTGGGCGTTGGCCAAGCGGAAACTGGCCCAGTTTTCCACGATTTGCACAGCCGGCCTTGATTGGTAAAACGCCGCCAAGATTTCGTCCAGGACCAGGTTTGCCGCCGCCGCATCGGCGGTGTCCGGTTCGCCAATGGCACGCTGCCACAGCCCCGCGATCATTTCCTGCTGGATCGTGTCGGTGGCCAGCGCGTTCGGATCGAGGCTGACGATTTCCAGAAAAACCGTTTGAGCAACGTCGTACCGCCCCTGGCTGGTCGCTTCCAGGGCCTGGTGGAACAGGAGTGAGGCGAGCAGATTTCGAGCTTCCAAGGCGGGCTGGGTCGGTCCAAAATCCGCGATCATTTGCCGCAAAGACTGCTCGGCCGCCACCTCGTCACCCTGGTCCAATGTTGCCTGGGCGCCGGCCAGCGCTTGGGCGGCCAGCGCCTCGTCCATTTTGGCGACAAACCGATACGTGCCTCCCGACATCTCGGCCAACCGCTGCATATTTACACAGCTACTTGTGTTTTCAAAAGCGATGGTATGGATCGGTGTTCCCGGAGAAGCAGCCGCCAGGGAAAACACGTCCGAATTCCCCCGAATAAACCGCGACCTCCTGGGCTGGCTGTTGAATTGGCCGTCCGACAGCAGAAAGATGGCGCTGGGCTTCATTTGCAGGCCAAGGTGCAGGGCATCGCGGGGATCCGTCCCGCCCCCGCGAAACGCGACGGACAACCACTGCGACAGCCTTTGCTGGTTCTCGGAGGTGGCCGGGATGGGGCTGGGCGTACCACTCGTCTCCCCAAACAGCTGCAACGCGTGGTCGTCAAACAGCAGTACGTAAAACAGCTGCTTTTCGCTCAGCCCGGCCA
Source organism: uncultured Planctomycetaceae bacterium (assembly GCA_964347545.1). GTDB lineage: Bacteria > Planctomycetota > Planctomycetia > Pirellulales > UBA7805 > CS4-C045. The sequence continues at coordinate 2,416 of CAYFZZ010000273.1, forward strand.
CCGACTGACATAGCTCATGGGTTGCTCGAGCAAACCGGCCGCCCTCCATACTGCCTGACATGTCCACCACGTAGACAAACGTGTGGCCGCTGGCCTCGATCCCAAAAAACGATCCCCGCGGCCCGCTCTTCTCGCCCGCGCCCCCACCCCCTCCCCTCTGGGGCAACGCACCGGCTTGCCCACCTTTGCCGTCAGCCCGCGCAAAGAGGTCGTTCATCGATAACTGCAGCGGGGGTGGCACCTCGACCTGTGGCAGATCGTCCAACTCCTCCGCCACCACCTCGCTCTCGAAAAGGCCAACTTGCAATTCCGCCTCGGTCTCCTCCAGGTCGATCTCTTCATGTTCTTCGGTCAGCGTGACGATCAGCTTCATCGACTGCTCGCCGGAAAAATCAGCCGGTGACAGCAGCAGCCCGATCATCACGATCGCTGCCACATGCACGACCAGCGACGTTAACCAGCCGGCCGATTCCTTGTCATGAGCCAGATGTCGCCGCGGGCCAGCGGGCGGGGCGCTATGACCGCTGGTCACAGACAAGGCGCTCAGGTTTCGTGGCCCCGAGCAGACCGGAGGTTCGGTGGGAGGAACCCGCGGATCGGCGGCCGTGCCAGACCCCCCCGGATAGGGTGGGGGCAGAAGATTTCTTGGATGAGATGGCGCAACGATACCCGCCGCCGCCATCCGCGACGCTTGACGGTCCATGCCAGGCCTCTTCTCGTCCGGTGCCCCTGACGCCTGCCCCTTAATCGGTTGCCGATCGGATCAGCCCATCAGCCGCGGCGCGTGGCGAACTGGGTGGCGGCGAAGAGAAATCAAAGAAGAATGCCTGAATGCCACGGTTCCGGTCGCCACTGACCAACGATATCGATCGAAAGCGGAAAGTCAAGCTCAGCGAAACGCCAGGGCGATCGCGATCTACCAAGCTTCCGCCTCGCGGCTGATCAGGGACTGGCGACACCCATGGCTGGCAACACCCATCAAAAGTCAAGCCTGAGAGTCCCGCGGTGGCGGGCCCGCCTCCTGGCAGACAGGGTTCCCCTCTGGCCCAAAAACGGGAACATCCCCATCGACGCCCTCGGCGTCAGGATCCGCCAGCTTCCTCCCGCTGGCATCCGCAAAACATGCCCTGCCAAGGCGTAAACATATAAAAATGTCTGCCGCGATCCTTGCTGGGATTTTTTCCACGATACCGGGCATGGCCTGGGACACTCTGGTCTCCACAACACCTTCCCCCGATTGGAGGAGGGCCGGGGAAGGGGTCGGGAGGGCTCTGTAGAAAACCCGCAAAGCGGCTTCCCCGGGTCGTGCTCGTGCTCAGTCCGCAGGACGGTGCTCGTACTCGTAATCGCCACCCTGTTCGTGCCTCATCGTCCGCTCGATTACGATTACGAGCACGAGCACCG
>CAYFZZ010000274.1:0-3601 GCA_964347545.1 uncultured Planctomycetaceae bacterium
GGTCCCGAGCTGGCCGAGGCGGCCCGCAAATGCATCGACGCCACCGGCGTGGATATCCAGTGGGATGTGCAGGAGGCCGGGGTGGACGTGATGGAACGTACGGGAACCCCGATTCCGGACAGCACCCTGGCCAGCGTCCGCCGCACGCGGTGTGCGCTGAAGGCGCCCATCACCACGCCCGTGGGAACCGGTTTCCGCAGCATTAATGTGTACCTGCGACAAGAACTGGAACTGTTCGCCTGCGTGCGGCCCTGCAAGCAGTACCCGGGCGTGCGCAGTTTCTTTGCCGACCTGCCAGTCGACCTGGTGATCATTCGCGAAAACACCGAGGACCTGTATGCGGGGGTGGAGTTTGAAGCGGGGGAGGCCACGACCCAACAGCTGATCGACTTCATCAACGGCCTTCCCTCGGATCGGAAGATCAAGACCGGGGGCGACGAGACGGGTGTCTCGATTAAACCGATCAGCGTGTCCGGCAGCGAACGGATCGTGCGATTCGCCTTCGACTACGCTCGCAAAAACGGCCGTAAAAAAGTGACGGCGGTGCATAAAGCCAACATCATGAAATACAGCGACGGCCTGTACCTGGCCACCGCTCAGCGCGTCGCAGAAGACTATCCGGACATCGAGTTTGAAGAGCGGATTGTGGACAATATGTGCATGCAGCTGGTGCAAAAACCCGAGCTGTACGATGTGCTGGTCCTGCCCAACCTGTATGGGGATATCGTCAGCGACCTGGGGGCGGGGCTGGTGGGCGGCCTGGGCGTGGCGCCGGGGGGGAATGTGGGGCCGGCCGGCGCCGTGTTCGAAGCCACCCATGGCAGTGCCCCGAAGTACAAGGGACAAAACAAGGTCAATCCCACCGCCCTCATCCTCTCCGGCGTGTTGATGCTGCGGCACATGGACGAGCAGGCGGCGGCGGACCGGCTGGAGCGGGCGGTGGCCGACGTGATCGCCGAAGGCAAGCACGTCACCTACGACCTGAAGCCGCAACGCGACGATCCCTCCGCCGTCGGGACCCAGGAAATGGCCGACGCCATCTGCCAGCGGCTGGCCTGACATGCCTTTCTGCCGCTCGGCGCGATGCCCCCCCCTCCCGCCGCGCGGGTGAGGTGAGGTGCGGTGATCAATCCGGCGACATTTCGGGACATCGTCAGCGGTCGCCGCCGCACCGCGGCGGCGACGGCCATCCGCTGCGGGTTGCGCGTCGCCGAAACGCCCTACCGCTGGGCGGTCCAGCTGCGGAACCGGCACTACGATCGCCGCTCGCCCACCCGACTCGACGTTCCCGTGATCAGCGTCGGCAACCTCACCCTGGGGGGGACCGGCAAGACGCCGACCGTGGCCTGGCTGGCCCAATGGCTGCAAGCAGCCGGCCGCCGGCCGGCGATTGTCAGCCGCGGATACCGCGCCGGCCCGCAGCAAGTTAACGACGAAGCCCTGGAACTGGCCGCTCGACTTCCCGATGTCCCCCATGTCCAGCACCCCGACCGTGTCCGAGCCAGCCGCCAGGCCGTGGCCCAGCACGGTTGCGACGTCGTGATTCTGGACGACGGTTTTCAACACCGCCGGCTGGGTCGCGACCTGGATCTGGTCCTGCTGGACGCCACCGAACCGTTCGGGTTCGAACACGTCTTTCCGCGGGGGACCTTGCGCGAGCCGTTGTCGGGTCTGGGGCGGGCCGATGCGGTGGGGCTGACCCGCGCCGACTTGCTGGATCCGCCGCAGCGGGCCCAGATCCAACGGCGGGTGGCGCGGCTGGCGCCAAGGGCGGCGTGGCTGGAGATCGTGCAACGACCCAGCCACCTGCGGAACTGCCGCGGGCAAACCCAACCGCTGACCGCCCTGGAGGGTCAGCCGATCGCCGCCTTCTGCGGGATCGGCAACCCGCGTGCCTTCGAACAGGCGCTTCGCCAGGCCGAGTACCGGCTGGTCGACTTCCAGGTCTTTCCCGATCACCATGCTTACGACAGCGGGGATCTGGCAGCCCTCGCCGCGTGGTCCACCGCCGCCGGCGCCCAGCTGATCCTGTGCACGCACAAGGATCTGGTGAAATTCGACCGGGACCAGCTGGGGGGACGACCCCTCTGGGCCGTCGTGACCGAGACCGAGTTTCTGGCCGGCCAGCAGAGACTGATCCACTTGCTGGACGGCCTGCTGGGAGGATCGCCACGGCACCCTCCCTAGGGTCCTGCGGCCGGGATCTGGCGGCGCCCGGAGGCCCCTCCGCGGCGGCGGACCGCCGGGGATGCCGAGCCACGTGCGGTTTCGGCCTCAGCTAGCATCGGGCCAGAGGGGAGCGGAGGGGGGAGAAAAATCGCGGCCAGCAGCCCTCTCCTGCCCCGGCCGCTGTTTGTCCAGCTGCCGGCTCGCGATAGAATCTGGGCTGGCGCCGAGATGGCGTCGGGGCGGCAGCCGAATCACCAGCCAGGGAAGGCACGGTCATGCACGATGGGGATCTTCTAAAAACGCTCGACAACCTCGCTCATCCCCGCCTCCTGGTGCTGGGCGACTTCATCCTCGACCGCTATACCTGGGGCGACGCGGAACGGATCAGCCAGGAGGCGCCCGTGATCGTCTTGCGGGTCGATCGCTGTGAGAACCGCTTGGGGGGCGCCGGCAATGTGTGTCAGCTGTTGCGCGGCCTGGAAGCGCACGTCGCTTGCGCCGGGGTCGTGGGAAGCGACGAGGAAGGCCACCACGTCCGGGAAATGCTGGAAGATTGCGGCGTGGACTGCCAGTCTTTGTTGAGCAGTGGTCGGCCGACCACGACCAAACAACGGTACATGGGACGAGCCGCGTATCGGCACCCGCACCAGATCCTCCGCGTCGATCACGAACAGCGTGGCCCGCTGGACAGCCAGACCGAAGATCAATTGATCCGGCAACTGGAGGGGCGGCTGGACCGGTTCGACGTGCTGCTGGTGTCGGACTACGGCAAGGGGGTCTGCACCCCGCGGTTACTGCGGCGGGTGATTGCGGCCGCCCGCGCGGCGAAGATTCCCGTGATTGTCGATCCCGTGCAAGGGACCAATTACGAGTGGTATGGCGGGGCGACTGCCCTGACGCCGAATCGCCACGAGGCGGCAGCGGCCAGCGGGATCGCCATCGATCAGCCGGCCAAAGCTTGGGAGGCGGCTCAGCAGTTGTGCCAGCAGGCGGACCTGGAGATGGTCTTCGTGACCCTGGACCGGGACGGGATCGCCTGGTTCCAGCCAAAGCCTGCTCAGAAAGAAATCTTCCCGACCCGGCCGCGGGCTGTGTACGACATTACCGGCGCAGGGGACATGGTGCTGGCGACGATCGGCATCTGCCTGGCCGCCGGCTGTACCCCCGCTCAAGCAGCCCAACTGGCCAACGTGACCGGCGGCCTGGAAGTGGAACAGGTGGGCGTGGCGGTCATCCGCCGCGCAGAAATCCGCAATTATCTGCGGATGGCCCAGCAACCCGCCGCCACCAAAGTGCTCGACCGCCAACCGCTGACCGAGGCCCTGGAGGCTTGTCGAGCGCGCGGGGCGCGGATTGTGTTTACCAACGGTTGTTTTGACCTTCTGCACGTGGGACATATCACGTACCTCCAGCAGGCGGCCGCCATGGGGGA
>CAYFZZ010000275.1:0-4302 GCA_964347545.1 uncultured Planctomycetaceae bacterium
CAGCCTCCAGGATTGGTACCTGCGCTACCAGCTCACCGCCGTCCCGGGTGTGAGCGAGGTCGCCTCGGTCGGTGGCTTCGAGCGGATGTACGAGGTCACGGTCGACCCGACGAAGCTTAGAGGTTTCGGGATATCTGTCACCGACATCATGCGTGCCATCCGATCGTCGAACCAGGATGCCGGCGCCATGATGCTCGACCTCTCGGAGCGGGAGTTCATGGTCCGGGCCCTGGGCTACCTCGAGGGCATCCCGGACATCGAGAACGTGGTCGTCGGCTCGACGGTGGGCGGCACACCGATACGGGTCGCCGATGTGGCCACGGTCCGTCTCAGCCCGGATGTGCGGCGCGGGGTCGCCGATTATGACGGGCGCGGCGATGTGGTCGGCGGCATCGTGGTCATGCGCTTCGGCGAGAACGCGCTCGCGACGATCCAACGGGTGAAGGCCAAGCTGGCCGAGATCGAACGCGGGCTGCCCGAAGGCGTCGTCATCCGAACGGTCTATGACCGGGCCAACTTGATCCACCGGGCCATTCAAACGCTGAAGGAGAAGTTGGTCGAGGAGTCCATCATCGTGGCGCTCGTCACGATCCTCTTCCTCTTCCACGCTCGCAGCGCCCTGGTGGCCATCCTCACGCTCCCGCTAGGGATCCTCATGGCTTTCATCGCAATGCGCGTGATCGGCATCGGCGCGGACATCATGAGCCTGGGCGGCATCGCCATCGCCATCGGCGCGATGATCGACGCGGCGATCGTGATGACCGAGAACATGCATAAGCATCTGGAGCGGGCGGTGAAGGAGAAGCGCGCTCGTCTGGAGGCTGCGGGTGAGGCCGTCCCCTCGGACGGGGCGTTTTCCACCCAGCTGCTCTCGACCCGCGAGCGCTGGGAGCTGACCGTGCGTTCGGCGAAGGAAGTGGGACCCGCCCTCTTCTTCTCCCTGCTCATCATCACGGTCTCCTTCGTGCCGGTCTTCGCGCTGGAGGCGCAGGAGGGCCGCCTGTTCAAGCCGCTGGCCTGGACGAAGACGCTGGCGATGGCGGCGTCGAGCCTGTTGGCGGTGACGGTGGTGCCCGTGACGATGGGGCTGTTCATTCGCGGGAGGATACACGAGGAGCACCGCAACCCCGTGAACCGCATCCTGAGAAGCGCCTACGAGCCGATCCTCGGCTTCGTATTGCGCTACCGCTGGCCCGTGATCGGCGGTGTCCTCGCGGTCCTGATCCTCACCTGGATACCCTTCCAGCGCATTGGCTCTGAGTTCATGCCGCCGCTGGATGAGGGAACGTTGCTCTACATGCCGACGACGCTGCCGGGCATAGCCGTCACCACCGCCCGCGACATGCTCCAGCGGCAGGACAGCATCCTCGCTGCCATCCCGGAGGTAGCCAGCGTCTTCGGCAAGGCGGGGCGGGCGACCACGGCAACCGACCCGGCGGGCCTCGACATGTTCGAGACCACGATCGTTCTCAAGCCGCGGGAGGAGTGGCGTCCGGGGATGACGTCTGAGAGGCTGATCGACGAGATGGACGCGGCGATCCAGTTCCCCGGCATCACCAACTCCTGGACCATGCCGATCAAGGGCCGCATCGACATGCTGGCCACCGGCATCCGCACGCCGGTGGGGATCAAGATCTTCGGGTCCGACCTGGCCGAGCTGGAACGGATCGGCAAGGAAGTGGAGGCGGCCGTCGCGATGGTCCCCGGTACTCGCTCGGTCTTCGCCGAACGCGCGGTCTCCGGCTATTACCTCGACATCGACATCGATCGCGCCATGGCGGCCCGTTACGGGCTGAACGTCAAGCAGGTGCAGGATGTGATCACCTCGGCGGTCGGGGGGATGACTATCACGCAAACGGTGGAAGGGCGGGAGCGCTACGGGGTCCGCCTCCGCTATCCGCAGGAGCTCAGGGACCAGCCGGAGAAGCTGGCCGAGGTTCTCATCCCGATAGCGGCGCGGCGTGCGCCGGCCGGTGGCAGCATGGCCGGCGGCGACATGGCGGCGGCCCAGCCGGCCGCGGGGATGGCCGGCGGATCGCGCGGAGGCATGGGCGTGGGGATGGGCGGCATGACCGGGGGTCGCGGCCGCTCGATGGGCGCTATGGGTGGCCCCAGTCCGGCGATGGACGGCGGCGGCATGGCGGGCATGAGCGATGGAATGGGCGGCGCGATGGACGGCGGCATGCCCGGCGCCGCCGGCGCGGTCCAGATTCCGCTGGGCCAAATCGCGTCGATCCGCCAGGTGAGCGGGCCGATGGCCATCAAGACCGAGGGCGCCTTCCCTACCGCTTGGGTCTACATCGACGTCGTGGGTCGAGACATCGGCGGCTACGTCGCCGATGCGAAGCAGGCGGTATCACAAATGGTCGAGTTGCCGCCGGGCTACAGCCTGCAGTGGTCCGGTCAATATGAGTACATGCAGCGCGCGAAGGAACGGCTGAAGCTGGTCGTGCCGGCCACGCTGCTGATCATTTTCCTGCTGCTCTACTTCAATTTCGGCAACGTCAGCGCCACGCTGCTCGTCATGCTCTCGGTCCCGTTTTCGCTGGTTGGCGGAGTGCTGCTGATGGCGACGCTGGGCTACAACTGGTCCGTTGCCACCGTCATCGGGTTCATCGCTCTCGCCGGTGTGGCGACGGAGATCTCGGTCATACTGATCACCTATCTCGACCTGGCCTACGAGCACCGGCGCGGGCGCGGCGAGTTGGCCGGACTCTCGGACATCCTGGCCGCCGTCCGCGAGGGCGCCAACCTGCGACTGCGACCCGTGATCATGACCGCCGCCGCCGTCATCGGCGGCCTGGTACCGATGCTCTGGGGCTACGGGGCGGGCGCCAGCGTCATGCGCCGGATCGCTGCACCGATGATCGGTGGCATGGTGACCACCACGTTGCTCACCCTTCTCGTTATCCCGGCGGTCTACTCGCTATGGAAGGAATACCTGTTGCAGCGGACGGTTCGTGACAGCGCGGTGATGCTCGCAGCTGACGGGGCCGTGGCGTCGAGCGGCGACTGAGGGAGGGTATCATGAAGAGGTTGGAGGCGATCATCAGAACCGAACGGCTGGAGCAGGTCGTGGCAGCCCTGCGCAAAGCCGGCGTGCCGCGGCTCACTGTCTTACACGTCCATGTCATGGGGAGCGGCGTCGACCCAGAGGACTATCGGCTCTCCCTCGAGGCCGGCGGCGCCTACACGCAGAAAGCCAAGCTCGAATTCGTATGCCGGTCAGAGGATGTGGCCAGGCTCGTTGAACTGATCTGCCAGGAGGGCCGCACCGGCCACCGCGGCGACGGGCACATCGCCATCGTCGATGTGGAACGTTGTGTTAAGATCCGCACCGGCGACGAGAACGAGCTCGCACTGCTATAGGAGGAAGGCGATGAGCTGGTTTGTCATTTCGGATCAGGCTACGCAAACCTGGCACAATCGTGGGCTCTACATGGGAATGCACTGGGGCTGGTGGGTCTTTTGGATCGTCCTACTTCTGGTCGTTCTCTGGGCGTTCTGGCGGCTCTATGCCGAGCGCTCCGAGACGCGCAGGGAAGCGGCAGGTGCGATGCGGGCGGAGGAGGCGCTGCGGGAGCGGTTCGCTCGAGGTGAGATCGACGAAGAGGAGCTCACCCGAAGGCTGAAGGCGCTGGAGCTGTCGCGGCGCTCGGCCTGAAGCCGTGCGCGGTTGGGAGGTGGCAAGTCTGAATACCCGGCGTGGATACGAACAGCAGCGGGCGCCCGATACCCCGACCTCGGGCTTTCGCCTCTATCTGAGTGTCTCGGGACTGCGCTGCGCTTCGGAGGGATCGACGCTGGAACGAGCGCTGAACAAGGTGGATGGGGCGCGAGATGCCACCATAAACCCGCTGCGCTCTCAAGTATTCGTGGAGGTAGACAAGCTGTACCGGTTGGAGGCGATACTCGGCATCCTCGGGCGGCGGGGCTACCCGGTGGACGGTGGTGAGGTGCGGGTCACGACGTGGTTCCCTGGACCGCCGGAGCGACTGCAATGGCTGGAGCGTCGGCTGCTCGAGTTCGCCGGCGTGACGTCGTGCCGGGTTGCCGAACCCACCGGACGCCTGGAGTTGAGCCTCTCGCTGAGCACGGGTTGGGAGGCGGCGGTGCGCGATGTGTGCCGGTGGCTGTGCGAGTCGGCCGAGTCGGAAGCGAGGGCCGGCGGAGCGGAGTGAAGGGCCCGTTATGATCGCCGTCACGGTCATCATCACCGGCCGCAGCCGTTCCAGCGCACCTTCACGCACGGCCGCCGCCACATCGGCGGCCGTTCTCATGCGACCCTCGAGGCTCCGATTG
>CAYFZZ010000276.1:0-14512 GCA_964347545.1 uncultured Planctomycetaceae bacterium
AGCCTGGCTGACCAGCACCGCCGCCCGCAGATGAGCGTTGTCGGGGTCCAGCCGCAGGGCTTTTTCCCACAGGGGCCAGGCGGCCTGGGAGTCTCCATGCCGAGCGTGGATCAAGCCGCTGGCGAAGAGGGCCGCCGCCTGCAGCCCTTTGGTTTCGGCCTCGGTGCGGGGTTGGCGCGGCTGCAGCGGCGGGCTGGGGAATGAAAACAGGTCGCCCGAGCGGTTCGGGTCGGCCAGAGCGGGAAGCGGAGCGGCGGGGGTGGTCCGCGGCGGGACCAGCCAGCCGCCGGTGGCCAGCAGGCCCACGGCGAGGAGGAGCCGAGCGGTTGGGCGGCGCGGGCTGAGGGGGAGTGAGGGCATTGCGGCGGACACCGTCCGCCGCGTGGCCAGCGATGGCGGCGGCGGGGACGGGGGGTGAGCGGGCGGTCGGAAGGGGCCCGGGCCGCTAGCGCGGCTTGCGTCGCGCGACTCGCTTGGAGGCGGTCTTTTTGCGGGTGGTCTTGGCCTTCTTGACCCGCGAGACGGTTGTTTTCTTGACTTTCTTTTTCTTGGCACCGCTCGCGGCTTTCTTCCGCGTGGTGACGGTCTTTTTCGGGGGGGCCGCCTTTTTGCGGGCCGCGGCGGCCGGCTTGGGTGCCGGCTTGACCTTCTTCCCGCCGGCAGCCGCCTTTTTTTCCTTGCGGGCCTCCGCCGGTTGGGCTGCTTTGCGGGCGGCCTCTTTTTTGGCGGCGGCTTCCTGTTTCGCGAGGGCCTTTTTGTCGACCCGTTTGGGGAGACGGTCTTTGGCCTCCGGCGCGATGTCCAGCAAGATCTTGCGGGTGGCCGTGCCGTAGGGGGCACGCCGCAGCTGGCAGCCCAGCTGGTTGAGCAGCGAGCCGAACTCGATGCCCTTGCTCTTCGGAATCGCGCGTTCCATTCCGGGGATCTGGTAGTTTTTCTTCTCTTTGTCGTTGACCACGCCGAGGATGTAGAGGGCTTCCAGCGCTCCGCGGCTGACCGGAATCGCGTGTCCTCCCAGGGCCGTCTGGGTGACGAAGGCCACGGCAAAGGGGGTCACCCCCTCATACTTGCTCAACTTCTTGATCGCGACACCGAGGTTGTCTTTTTTCAGCTTTTCCAGCCCCTCTTCGAACGAGTAATTCGCTTCGAAGACGCTTTGCAACGTCCGTTTTAACCGCAGGGCCGCTTCGCGGGGAAAGGACAGCATCTGCATCACTTCGCTCAGTTCCTTCACCGAGCTGACGCGGACTTCATTCCAGTCGAAAAACTGTTCTTCGACGGCGCGGAAGGCGCTTTGAGCGTCATTTTCGCGGGAGTCTTCCAGGCAGCAGGCAAAAATCAGCTGATGCAGGACCGGCAGCCGGAGGTTGGGCGTGTACGGTTTGAAGTGCTTCTTGAGGGTCTTGTGCAACTTGGTCAGTTGTGCGGTGCGATTCGTCGCCATAATTAATTACCACGGGTCTCTTCCAGCGTATCATCGTCCTGTTCGCCGGGCGAAACATCCCCTTCGGCTTGTTCCGCGCGATCCGGCAAAACCTCGCTGAGGATCTTTTCAATTTCCAGGGATCGTTTGACGCCTTGGTCCAGGATGAATTTGAGTTTGGGTGTGTACCGCGTATCAATCCGTTTGGCAATTTTCGCTTGGAGGAACCCCGCGGCGTGCTGCAATCCGTGCAGGCTGAGGCGCTGTTGAGCGTCGCTGCCCATGACCGAGACGTGGACTTTGGCCAGCCGCATATCGGCCGATACCTCCACGTAGGTCACGGTGACATTCTGAATTCTGGGGTCCTGTAATTCAGCGAGAATCGCCATCGAGACGACTTCGCGAATTGCTTCCGCTGCCTTTTGAACTCGTCGGGATGACATCAGGTGTTGTCGAGCGTACGGGCGATCTCTTCGATCTTGTAGATTTCCAGAATGTCGCCTTCTTTGATGTCGTTGTAACCCGCCAGCTTAATCCCGCACTCGAATCCTTCGCGGACCTCGCGGACATCGTCCTTGATGCGGCGGAGGGTCTCGATGGGATAGTCCCCAATGATCGTCTGTTCGCGGATCACGCGGGCCCGCCCCTGGCGTTGCACCACGCCGGAGAGCACCCGGCAGCCGGCAACGGTGCCGACGCGGCTGATTTTAAACGTTTGCTGCACAAGGGCTCGGCCCAGCTCCGCCTCCTGCTGGACCGGCCTCAGCATCCCCTCCAGCGCGGCGCGGAGGTCGTTGGTCAGGTTATAAATGATGTCGTACCGGCGGACTTGCACCTTTTTTTGGTCAGCCAGCACCCGCGCCTGCTCGTCGGGCACGACGTTAAACCCGCAAATGATCGCATCCGAGGCATCGGCCAGGTGGACGTCGGCTTCGGTGATGCCCCCCACGGTGGCCTGCAAGATTTTGAACTGCACTTCCGGGTGTTGGATCTTGTCCAGCTCTTGGCGGATCGCCTCGATCGAGCCGCGGACGTCGGCGCGGATGATCAAGTTCAGCGTCTGGGTTTCCTCCTGGCCCAGCCGATCGAAGAGCCCTTCCAGGGTGACGTGGACAGGCGGCGCCAGGCTCGAGCTGCGGCTGGAGGCGGCGCGTTGTTCGGCGATCTGGCGGGCTTGAGCGATATCTTCCAGCACGAAGAACCGTTCGCCTGCGGCGGGGGCCACGTCCAGTCCGGTCAGATCGACCGGCGTGGAGGGCCCGGCCTCGGCCAAGGTCTGTTTGGTGTTCAGCGTGTCGTACATCGCTTTGACGCGACCGTACGAATTGCCGCAGACAAGGCAGTCGCCGACTTTCAGCGTGCCGTTTTGGACGATGACCTTGGAGACCACACCGCGTCCTTCATGCAGCTGAGCTTCCAGGCAGGTGCCGAAGGCGGCCCGGTGCGGGTTGGCCTTCAGTTCGTGGTCCTCAGCGATAAACAGCAGCATTTCCAGCAGTTCATCCAGCCCCTGCTGGGTCAGGGCGCTGGTCCGAATCAGCTCGGTCTCGCCCCCCCATTCGCGGGGCAAGAGGTCGTTGGCGGCCAGTTGCTGCAGGATCCGGTTTTCGTCCACGCCCGGGAGATCGATTTTGTTGAGCGCCACGACGATGGGTACCTCGGCCGCCCGCGCGTGACTGATCGCTTCTTCTGTCTGCGGCATCACCCCATCGTCGGCGGCAACCACCAGCACGGCGATGTCGGTCACGTTGGCTCCCCGCGCTCGCATCTCCGTGAAGGCCTCGTGGCCGGGGGTGTCGACAAAGGAGATTTTACGGCCGTCTTTTTTTACGTCGTAAGCGCGGATGTGTTGAGTAATCCCTCCCCGTTCGCCGCTGACGACGTCGATGCCGATGATGGCGTCCAGCAGCGAGGTCTTGCCGTGGTCAACATGGCCCAGAAACGTGACAATCGGGGGGCGCGGCTCCAGCAGGGAGGGGTCGTCCGCGGCCTCCAGGATGCTGGTCGTCAATTCATCTTCCAGGCTGACCGGCTGCCGGAGCTCGACGTGGGCTTCGAATTCCATCGCCAGCAGTTCCACGGTGTCCGCGTCCAGCTGGGTGTTGATGTTGGCCATGATCTCCATGTCCAACAGCTGCCGTTGGATGATGGCCGCTGGAATGCCGAGCGCCTCGGAGAGGCTGCGGACCGTGCAGGGGAGCTCCACGACCACTTTTTCTTTTCGAGGAGCGGCGGTGCTGACCCCCGTACGGCGGCGGGGCTGCCCGCGGCGGCGAGCGGGTCCTTCCTCCTCACCTTCCCGGCCGCGGCGGGTGCGAGCGGCCCGTTTGCGGCTCAGCTGCCGAGCTTCGCGGCCGGCCAGGAGGGCCCCTTCCTCACTTTCAGCCGGCGCCTCCTTGGCTTTTCCGCGGCCCCGTTCGCGGCGGTCTTCCGCCGGCGGCCAGGTTGTGGGAGCGGCGGTTTCGCCGCGAGCCGCATCGGCCTGCTTCTTTTTTTCGTGCTTCCGTAAATGTTCGGACAACGGCCGAGCATCACCTGCTTGCCCAGCACGGATCGCTTCGACCGGCAATTTGAAATCGGGTTTCTGTGGAGCCGGTCCCTGGTCGGGGGGGGGAGGAGCCGCGGTGGGCTGCTGGGTGGGGGGGAGCGGAGCGAGTTTGATGGCCGGAGCCGGCTTGGGTTGCTTGGTCGTCGGCTCGGGTGGTTGCGGAGCCGCTTCGGGGGGAGGCTTGGCAGCCGCAGTGGGGGTCAGGAGGGGCGGTTTGCCACCCAGCGAGCCGCTGGGCGCTACGTAGTCCTCGCGCCGCACCGCCGCCCCGGTGTCGGTGGTCGGCCGACTGACGCCGGGCCGCGCCACCGCTCCGCCGCCGCTCCGCGGAGCGGCGGCCTTGTGCGAACCGGTGGCGATGAACGAGCGGACCTTGGCGTCCTCTTCGTCGGTAAGGCTGGCCAGCGCAGACCCCTTTCCCGTAATGCCCGCTTTAGCACAGATTTGCGAAAGCTCGGCACTGTCAATTTTCAGTTCCTTCGCCAAGGCATAGATTCGAATCGGCAACGGTGGCCTCCCTCAAGCATTGGTTCCCGCGGTTGGCAAGGCTTCACCACCGCGGGAGATCGGCACGGTCAATTCATAACCCGGTTCTCCTTATGACGTATTCTACGCAAACACGTACTGGTTCAGCTGGTGGTCTCCGACGAGATGGCGCCCGGGGACTTGCTGGGCTCCCCTTCAGATTCGCCCCCCTCCTCGGCCGAGATCGTCCCCTCCGTATCGTCGCTGGCCCCCTCCTCTCCCTCGTCCGAGGCCCGGGGGGACTGCTCGGCCCTGTCCGCAGCCTCCCTAGGCTCGCCAGGGGCGCTCCCCTCCTCGACCCCCGGCGGTGGCGGCTCGGCCTCCCCCGCGGGGACAGCCGTCTCGGCCTCGCCCGTCTCTGTTTCGCCCGTCTCTGGCTCGCCCGTCTCTGGCTCGCCCGTCTCTGGCTCGCCCGTCTCTGGCTCGCCCGTCTCGGCTGCGGCTTCCTCGCTTTCTGCGTCCCGCGAGATACCCGCGGCAGCTTGGGCCGCAGCCAGCTCGGCTTCGTGACGTTCCTGTTCCCGCTGACGCCGTCGAGCCTCGGCCGCCGCCTGCTCGGCCTCCTCCGCTTTGACTTCCGCCTGCTGGACGATGTGGTCCACCTGTTCCTGGGTCAGCCCGCCCATTTCCATCAGCGCGTCCGGCTCGATCACCGACAAGTCGTCATAGGACATGAATCCCTGTTCTACCAACTTGACGGCCAGCTCTTCTTCCAGTCCATCCAGGGAGGCGAAGCCGGCCACGGCCCGGTCAATTTGTTCCCCCAGTTCTTCCTGCGTCATGATTTCGATGTCCCAGCCACAGAGCTTGCTGCCCAGCCGCACGTTCTGGCCGCGGCGGCCGATGGCCAGGGACAGCTGGTCCTCGCGGACCAGCACGATGGCCCGCCCCAGCATCTGGCACAGGATCACGTCTTCGACTTCCGCGGGCTGGAGGGCATTGGGAATCAGCACTTGGAGGTCGTCGTTCCAACGGACGATGTCAATCCGTTCGCCGGCCAGTTCATCCACGATATTCTTGATCCGGTTTCCGCGGACGCCCACGCAGGCCCCCACGCAGTCCACCCGCTGGTCGCCACTGGCCACGGCCACTTTACTGCGGTAGCCCGGTTCCCGGGCCATGGCCTTGATTTCAATCACCCCCTCGGCGATTTCCGGAATCTCCTGCTCGAACAGCCGTTGCACCAGTTGCGGCCGAATCCGGCTCAGAATGATTTTCACCCGCGCGCCGGCCTTGCGAACTTCGAAGATCGTGGCCCGTACCCGTTCGTTGGTGTGATGGGTCTCGCCAGGAATCTGTTCGCTGCGCGGCAAGATCGCCTCGGTATTGGAGAGGGCCACCGTGGCGGCGCCTCCTTCGTAACGCTGGACCACACCCGTGACCATCTGCCCGACTTGACTTTCGTACTCATCGTACAAAGCATCCCGCTCGGCCTCGCGAATCTTCTGAATGATGACCTGTTTGGCCGTCTGAGCGCCGATGCGCCCGATCGTTTCCTCGGGATCCAGCGGCTGACCGTTCAGGCTGCCGCTGATCGCTCCCGTCTGGCGATCGATGGCCACCTCGATTTCCTCCTCTTCGCCGTAATGCTTCGTGGCGGCGGAAATCAACGCCTGCTCAATCGCCTCGAAGACGATCTCTGGATCGATGTTCTTGTCGCGGTGGATCGCGTCGACGATCCGCAAGACTTCGTCCGGTTTCATAATTGCATCGTCCTGCTGCCGCTAGCCGGTCATGCGTCGCGGGACGACCGGAGGACCGTGGCCCCACCGGCGCAGTCGCCCAACGCTCAAGATCCCGCGCACAGCGCGAAACCTCTTGTGCTTTCATGACTTAGCGTAATTGGTAAACGTTTCAGGATATCGCTGAGCCGGGGGGGTGTCAAGGACGAGCTGCCTGGTGGGGGATGGCCCGGGTTGGCTGCAGGCCGCCGCGGCGGCCGCGGCGACGGGGAAGGCCGGCGGGCTGGAAAACGGGAACCGGTTCGCCTCACCCCGGACGGGGGGTCGCGCCGCAGCGGGCCGGCGGTCAGGGGAGGGAGCGGACCAGGACCCCGGTCGCTTGGCCCTGGGGAGTGCAGGAGAGGTTCACGAAACTGCTGCCGGGGGCCAGCCCCCGGGCGGCGGTCGCGGCCAGGACGGGGCAAGCCGGATCGGCGTGCTCGTAATTCAACACCGGAAACAGCCAGCCGTGGCTCAGCGCCAACAGGCTGGCAATCAATTCCACCATCCCGCTGCCGGCGCCGAGATTGCCGAAATAACTTTTCGCGGCGGTGACCGGTCGAGCGTCGGGGGCGGTTCCCAGGACCTCGGCAATGGCCTCCGCCTCGGCGACGTCGCCGCTGCGGGTCGAGATCCCGTGAGCGTGGACATGGCCGATCTGATCCGGTGTGGCGCCGGCCGCGCGGAGCAGCTCGCGGATTACGTTGGCCAGCGCCTGGCGGCGATCGGCGACCCCCGCGAGCGAGGCGACGGTGGAGGAGGCCCGCGCGACGACTTCGCCGTAAATCTTCGCTCCCCGTGCCTCCGCGGCACGCAACTCCTCCAACACCACCGCCCCAGCCCCTTCGCCCAGGACCATGCCGGTCCGGTCGCGGTCGAAGGGCCGGCTGGCCCGCGCCGGCTCGACCTCCGCCGCGGCCACCTCTTCCTGCTGCATGGCATGGATGGCGTTCATGGGGTGCAAGCGGGTCCCGGTGGCCCCCGCGATCATCATTTCGGCGTGGTTCCGAGCGATGGTGAAGGCCGCTTCGCCCAGGGCGGCATTCGAGGCCGCCTCGCGTAAGGTGAGCGAATTGTTGGCGCCCCGCAAATCGTTGTAGATCGCAATGTGGCTGGCAGGCATGTTGGGCAGGTAGCGCAAGAGCCACAGGGGGGTCACCTGCGGCATCCCCTCCGAGCCCCAGCGGGGGTAGGTAAAGTGGCCTTGGCCATCCTGGCAGGTCTTGATGCCCGCCACGAAATCGTCGGGCATCGTCAACATGTAATCCGATCCAAACACACACCCCGACCGCTCGGGGTCGAAATCCCCGCTGCCGAGCGACGCATCCTGCAGCGCCGCCTGAGCCACGGCGACGCCCATCATCGTCTCGCGGCACATCAACTTCAGCGCCTTGCGGATCATCTTCTGCTGATTCTTCTCCAGCGCGCCAAAGTCGTCGATCTTTCCGGCGAATTCCCGAGCGGCGGCGCCGTAACAGACCCGGTCGGCACCGCAAGGAAATTCGTCAATCCCCCCCACCCCGCTCTGCCCTGTGCTCAAGCCAGTCCAGAGCGCATCGGGCGAGTTGCCCAAGGGGCTGACGACGCCCACACCTGTGATCACAACGCGACGATTGGCGAACTGAGATTCCATCCGCAAAGCTACCACCTGGGGACCGACAAAATCGCAAGGCTGCTATTTTATCGCTGCGGGGGGCGCTCGTCGAGCTCTGCCAAGAAGGGGCGGTTCAGTAACGCCCGCGAAATCGCTGGGCCTGCCCCGAACCGACGGCCCCGCTGCCGGCCAAGGCGTGGGGGTGGGATTCGATCAAAATCAAGGCGTCCCCGCGGGGTGCGGTCGAGCCCAGGGGGAGCTTCAGGGACGCCTGCGGCCCCGGCCGCGGCACGACCCCCAGGCTGACCAGCAGCACGTTCTCCTTCGGCCAGCGAAATCGCTCGTGAAACTGGCTGGAAACCACCTGCGGGATCTCCACGTTGTACCACTGGCGGCCTTGGGGGAAGGTGCTGGGCGACTCCAGCCGCACCGGGACCAGCCGTTCTACCTGCCTGATGTTGCACTTCAGCATGGCATCGATGGTCTGGCCGTCCTCAGAGAGGAGCGGCTGCATTTCGAAATGCCAACCTTCCTCGATCTGGCCCACGTTGGGCTCCAGGCCCGGCTGATGCGTGCCGGGGGCTAACATGCTGCGAACGAAAGGTCGCGCCGTGGTCAGGTTGACCTGAGTGATTTGTCCGTCGTGGACCATCAAGCGGGGAGAACCGTGGTTGCGAAAGTCCGAACGCCGGGAAAGTTCGACCCACAGGCTGGCCGCGTCTTCCTTGGCCAGCAACCAGGCCTCGGCCCCGGCGGTCTGCACCGGCACGGGTCGCAAAACCCGTTGAGCCCGAGCTCGCCAGTCGGGATGCGCCAGGGTGCAGAAGCGGATACTGTACGCGTGCGTCTCGGCCGAACGACGGACGAAACGCCGGACAATCTCGGCCACCGTCTCCTGCATCTGGGGCGTGTGATACACCCGCAGGGTGCGGGGAGTGGCCGAAAGGAGGGCCGCCGTCTCTCCGTGCCACGTCTCGTATCCGGTTTCCCGCAAAATCCAGTCGATCAGGGCCTGCTGGGGTCGCTCGCTGTCGCTAACCCTTAAGGTATACGGCGAGATGTCGTACTGGCGCCAGACTTGCCCCTTGGTTTGAGGCAGCACGCCGCCTAAGCGTCCCTCGGGGGCAACCGCAGCCGCCCCCCGTTCGCCGGATCCTTCCTGTTCCGCCGGGGACCGCCAGCTGGGGCCGTCGGGGGCGGATTGAGCGTGGGAGAGGCTGGCCAGCAGCCACACGACTGCGGCAGTGAAGGTGATTCTGGTACGCATGGTGGAAGTCCCCGGCGATCGAAACCACAGCGGTTTGCCCTCGCAGGGCGCAACGGCCCGGACAAAACCTGCCACGTGAGGGCGGGGAGTATAGGAGGCCGAAACGGTGGCGGCAAGAGAAGATACGCCCCCGGGAAATAGAGTGCTAGCAAGGGCTGCCGGCCGCCGGGAGGCGCGTCACGCTCCGTTGCGCAACTGACCGACGACAATCGAGGCGTTGTGGCCGCCGAAGCCAAAGCTGTTGGACATCGCCATCTGCAGCTGGCGGGGGCGGGGCTGGTTGGGTGTGTAGTCCAAATCACACTTGGGATCGGGGGTCTCGTAATTGATCGTCGGGGGTACGACCTGATGTTTGAGGCCCAGGATGGTGAGCACCAGTTCCACGCCGCCGCTGGCGCCCAGCAGGTGCCCCAGCTGGCTCTTCGTGCTGGACACGCTCAGCTGCCGAGCGTGCTCGCCAAACACGCTCTTGATGGCCGCGGTCTCGGCAACGTCTCCCAAGGGGGTGCTGGTTCCATGCGCGTTGATGTAGTCGATATCGGTGGGATGCAACCCCCCGTCCTGCAGGGCATTGGCCATCGCCTTGGCAGCTCCCACGCCGGCTTCGTCAGGCTGAGTGATGTGTCCGGCATCGCCGCTGGCGCCAAACCCCAGAACCTCGGCATAGATTTCCGCCCCTCGCCGCCGCGCGTGTTCGTACTCTTCAAAAATCAGGATGCCCGCCCCCTCGCTCATCACAAACCCGTCCCGATCGGCGTCAAACGGCCGGCTGGCTCGCGGCGGATCGTCATTGCGCATCGAGAGCGCCCGCATGTTGGCGAATCCGCAGATCCCCATGGGGGTGACCGCCGCCTCCGAGCCCCCGGTGATCATCACGTCGGTGCGGCCCTGCTGGATTTCCCGCAGGGCGTCACCCATGGCGTTGGTGGCGCTGGCACAGGCCGTGGCCACAGCGGCGTTGGGGCCTTTTAATCCGTATTGAATCGAGATGTGACCGCTGGCGGCGTTGACCATCAACTTGGGGATCGTGAAGGCCGATACCTTGTCCGGTCCCTTGGTCAGCAGCCGTTCCACCTGCTCTTCCATCTCGTGCAGGCCGCCGACCCCGGATCCTGTGATCACGCCACAGCGATAAGGGTCTTCTTTGGCGAAGTCGAGCCCGCTGGCGGCGACGGCATCGGAGGCGGCCACCAGAGCAAATTGGGAAAAGCGGTCCAGCCGTTTGACTTCCTTGGGGGCGATGTAGCCGTCGGGAGTCCAATCCCCGAGATCGCCACCAAAGCGGACCTTGTAGAGCGACGTCTCGAACAAGGTGAGATCGTGGATCCCACTTTCACCGTCGAGAACCCGCTGCCAGAGATCGTCTACTCGGCAGCTGAGCGATGTGACTGTGCCGAGCCCCGTTACGACAACGCGTCGGTTCATGCTCAGCCCATGCTAACCTTTGATGCTCTCTTCAATGTGCTTGACCGCTTCGCCGATCGTCTGAATCTTTTCGGCGGATTCGTCGGGAATGTTGATGTCGAACTCTTCCTCCAGCTCCATCACCAGTTCGACCGTGTCCAGCGAATCGGCACCCAAGTCGTTCACGAAATGAGTGTCCGCGGTAATCTTCTCCTTATCGGCACCCAACTGTTCGGCGACGATATCAATCACTCGTTCTTGAACTGAGGCCACCTGCCAATTCCTCCCGCAAAGTACAAGTAAAGTCCACTATCCAACAACGATTTTCGCGGCCGATCAACATTCGTCAGATCGCAGTCGCTGGCAGCCTCGGCTGCCAGGCATAAAATAGCGACTGGTTGGAAAGCAGCACAAGATATACCGTCTTTTGAGACCGGTGTAAATAGTAAGGTCTGTGTTGGCCGGCCGGCTGTAATCTGCTGGCCTGTTTGGCTTTAGCACGTCATGCCGCCGTCAATGGTGAGCGTGGCCCCGGTAATGTAACCCGCTGCATCGCTGGCCAGAAAGGCCACCAGGTCGGCGACCTCGGCGGGCTGGCCGAGCCGTCGAGCGGGGATGCGTTTTTTGGCTTCGTCAAGGATGGCATCCCCCAAAGCCCGGGCCATGTCCGTTTCAATGAACCCCGGCGCGATCGCGTTGACCGTGATCTTCCGCTTGGCCAGCTCGCGAGCCACCGTCCGGGTCAGGCCGATGAGACCCGCCTTGGAGGCCGAGTAGTTCGCCTGCCCCGGGTTGCCCATCAACCCCGATACGCTGGAGATGTTGATGATCCGGCCGTAGCGCTGCTGCATCATGGGCCGCGTCGCCGCCCGTGTCATCAAAAACGCTCCCCGGAGATTCGTATCCAGCACCGTGTCCCAGTCCTCGTCGCTCATCCGCGGCACCAGCGTGTCCCGCGTCACACCCGCGTTGTTGACCAGGATGTCCAGCCGCTGCCACTTGTCCACGACTGCCTCGATCACCTGGTCCACACTGCCGCCGTCGGTCACGTCACAGGCAAACGCCGCGGCCGTCCCGCCGGCGTCCGTGATGGCCGCCACCGTCTCCTTCAGCTTGTCCTGATTGCGAGCGACACAAGCCACCTGGGCCCCGGCCGTCCCCAACCGCACGGCCATGGCTTGCCCCAACCCCTGGGAAGCGCCTGTCACCAGCGCCACTTTTCCGGTCAAGTCGACCCGAAATCCGTCCGCTTGCTGTTCAGTCATCGTTTACCTCGTGGACCAGAGCACCCTACTTGATTTCCTGTCCCTTCTTCTCATCTGCGGTTCTCGTTCTGGTCGCCCCGGCCCGATGGTTTGCCCCCCACCCCATCTCGCTTGGGCATCTCCCAGGCACCCCCCTCGGCCCCCCCCCTCAGGCGCTGACCGACTCGCAGGCCACTTTCCGCTGGATGCGGCGCAGCAGCCCCCGCAACACGCGTCCGGGACCGATTTCGTAAAACTGATCGGTGCCGGCATCCAGGAGGTACCGCATCGAGTCCTCCCATAATACCGGGCGGACAACCTGGCGGGCCAGTAGCGCACGGATTTCGTCCGGATTGTCGTGAGGCTGACCGTCCACATTGGAAATCACGGGGATCCGGGGAGGGTGCATCTCGACGTCGGCCAGGGCGGTGGTCAACTTTTCCACCGCGGGCTGCATGATCGGGGTATGGAAAGCCCCGGCCACGGTCAGGGGCACGGCCTTCATCGCACCGTGCTGCGGTGCCAGGTCCACGGCCCGCTGGCAGGCGTCCTGAGTGCCGGAAATGGCGATATTGCCCGGGCACAAATAGTTGGCGGCCTGCAGGATGGCTCCGTCGGCAGCCTCCTGGCACAATTGGTGGACCACCTCCCGCTCGAGCCCCAGCACGCTGACCATTCCGCTGGGGACCGCGTCGGCAGCTGCCTGCATCGCCTCGCCCCGCTGTTGGACCAGCCGCAGTCCGTCGGCAAAGCCGAACACGCCGGCAAACGACAGTGCGGTGTACTCGCCCAAGCTCAGTCCCGCCGCGGCCCCGCACGCCTCCACCACCTCGGGCGACTCGGCCCGCAGGGCCTCCAACGCGGCCAGACTGGTGACAAACAGAGCGGGCTGGCTGTAGACCGTCGAGTTGAGTTGTTCGGCAGGGCCCTCAAAGCAGATGGCGGCCAGATCGTAACCCAGGATCTCGGCCGCCTGGTCGAATAGTTCTCTGGCGGCCGGGAGGGATTCGGCCAACTGGCGGCCCATGCCGACGGCCTGCGCGCCCTGACCGGGAAAGAGAAACGCCGTCCTGCTCAAGGTTCCCTACTCAACGTCCTGTATGACCCGCGTCCTGTAACCCGATGGAACGTCCTGGCACCAGCGTTATGGATCACCAGCGCAGACCTACTCCTCGGTCTCCACCACCTTGCGGCCCATGTATTGGCCGCAATTGGGGCAGACCACATGCGTCGGCACCGCCGTGCTGCACTGAGGACAATACGTCAGCTGGCGAGGCTGCTTGGCGTCATGCGAACGACGCTTGTTCGTGCGAGAGTTCGAATGTCTGCGCTTGGGGACAGCCATGGTCCGCAACCCTGGGGGCTGAAGGGAAACGGACAATGTAAAGCGGCTCTGGGCCGATGTCAAGCGGATCGAGCCGCTGCCCGGCCGCCATGCCCACCCCCCTACCTCCGCGGGACGCTCGCGGGTCACAACGCTGGCCCGCCATGGGCGTGTCCGCTACCGTGAGCGTGCCACGGCCGCGGGAATCTGCCGGACCGCTGGATCCGCGGGGGACCTGCAGGAGTCGAGCGGCTCAAGCCAGACGAGGCTGGTCGCCGCCGACGGCAAACAGATGCCACGTCTGGGGAAGGATCGAGAGCGGTACGAGGTCGCCCGCGGCCACGGTGGTGTCAAAGGGGAGGCGGGTGACCAGCGTCTGGCCGGCGAACTGGAGATAAGCGATCGTTTCATGGCCCACCCGCTCGAGGATCTCCACCGGGGCCTCCGCGAAAGGGACTCCCCTTCCGTCGGCCACCAGGTGCTCGGGACGAACCCCCAGGAGGGCCGGCCCGGCGGGAAGGGAGCGGCCGATGTCCAGCGTGCGGGTACCGTAAACAAACTGACTCCCCTCCAGCCGGCCGGCGACAAAGTTCATCGCCGGGCTGCCAATAAAACCGGCCACGAAGCGGTTGGCCGGGCGGTGGTACAGGCCCAGGGGAGTATCCACCTGTTGGATCACCCCCTCCCGCATGATCGCGATCCGGTCACCCATCGTCATCGCCTCGACCTGATCGTGCGTCACGTAGATCATCGTGGTTCCCAACCGCCGCTGGAAGCGAATGATCTCGGTCCGCATCTGGATCCGCAGTTGAGCGTCGAGGTGAGCCAGCGGTTCATCGAACAAAAACACCTGGGGGTCCCGCACGATGGCTCGGCCCACCGCCACCCGTTGGCTCTGGCCCCCCGACAGCTGGTGCGGTCGGCGTTCCAGCAGATCTTCCAGCGACAACAGCTCGGCCGCTCGCCAAACAGCCTCCGCCGTCACCTGCCGGGAGATACGCCGCATCCGCAGCCCGAAGGCCAGGTTCTGCCGCACCGTCATGTGGGGGTAGAGCGCGTAGTTCTGGAAGACCATGGCCAGGTCGCGGTCGACCGGGGCGACATCGTTGACCCGCCGGCCGTCGATCCAGATGTCGCCCGACGAGACCTGTTCCAGACCGGCGATCATCCGCAGGATGGTGGTTTTGCCACACCCCGAGGGGCCGACCACCACCAGGCACTCGCCATCGTCAATCTGCAGGCTCACATCCCGCACGGCGTGCAGGGTGCCTGCATAGATCTTGTTCAGCTGGTTCAGCCGCACACCCGCCACCACCCGACTCCTGCCGAAAACCGGAATTCCCCTTGGACACCCGCCGCGCCCGCCCCGGCATTTCCCGCAGGCCCCGCGGCCCTCCCGTTCGCGCGGGGTGCAGGGAAGGGTTACGGGAACAGGTTGGGCTGAGCGTCTGTTTCGGCAGCC
>CAYFZZ010000277.1:0-2691 GCA_964347545.1 uncultured Planctomycetaceae bacterium
CAGCGTCCGGGTCTTCGAGGGTGCCAGCACTACCGAGGAGATCTACCGCGCCCGGGTCCTGGCCCTCACCCCGCTCGCCTACTACACCTTCGACACCGGCGACCTGGCCGATGCCGACACCGTCAACAACCTCGGCTCGCTGCCCAATACCGCCACTCTGACAAACGGCGCCACCTTCACGGGCGCCACCGGCGGCTTCTATGGCGGCGGGCTCAATATCGACGACAACAGCAACCAGGTGTTGGTAGTCGACAGCGGCAACATCGACCTCGCTACTGACTGGACCGTTTCCACCTGGTTCCAGGACCTGCACGACACGTCCACGTGGCGGACCTTGACCCGCGGCTCAACAACGGATCACCAGGTTATCGTAGGCAACGGCGACAACAACCTCGGCACCTTCCGCAACGGGGCGGGCAATTTCTTCGACAGCGGTGCCGACCTCTTCCCCGGTGATTCGGACTGGCACCACCTCGCCGCCGTCGCGTCCGGTGGCCAGACCGCCTTCTACATCGATGGCGTATTGGTTGGCACCTCCGCCGCCGCCAGCTCGTCCAACATTCTTGGCATCGGCAACTTCCAGAATGGCGGCCAGCCCTTCGCCCAGACCATCGACGAGTTCGCCGTCTTCGGAACCGCGCTGACCGGCGACCAGGTCGCCTCGCTCGCCACCACCAGCCCGTTCACGACCAGCGTCCTCGCCGACCCAGTGGCCGCGACCGCCTCGAGCGAGTTTAGCGATCCGACCTTCGTGGTCGAAAACCTCTATGACGGCACGGTGACCACGGCCGAGCTCGGCACTGCCAACAACCAGGGCGCCGGCGAGTATGCCGGTAACGGCGCCGGACCGCACGTGGTGGTCTACGACATGGGCTCATCGGTGAACTTCGACCGCATCTTCTACGCCCAGCGCGACAACGGTAACAGCGCTGACAAGGTGGGCCAGATCGAGTTCTGGGTCACCGATATCGATCCCGGTGCGGCATCTGTCTCGATGGATATCCTCAACGAACCGGTCGCCAGCACGGTGGACATCACCAATGTCGCCGACAGGAACCTGACCGAGTACGAGCTGGGGCTCGACCTGACCGGCCAGTATGTCGTCATGCGCTTGACCGGTGACGGCGGCGGCGGTAATCCGGGCGGTAACGAGCTGGTCCTGGGCACCAAGACTTCCAGCATCACCGCTGGCACCGAGATTACCGGCTCGGTCACCATCACCGATCCTGCGGCTCCCAGCGGCTTCACCGTCGCCACCGACAGCCTCGCCCTGGGCGAGAGCCTGGTGATCACCTTCCAGGCCCAGCTGAACGGCACGGCCGGTTCCTACGAAACGATTCCCAACACCGGTACCATCGCTTGGGATACCCTCCCCGCGGACGCCGATCCCAACGAACGGGCCAGCAACAATGCCGACGGGGCTACCATCACCAGCGGCGAGGCGGCCGAGGCGGCTCCCGGGGGGATCTGGGTCCTGCACGATCACCCCGCCTTCGGCTACGGCCTGATCCTGGCCGGCCTGCTGGACGGCCCATCCTATACCAGCGAGTTCAAGTTCGATTCACCCGAGAACGGTGCCAGTGTCCGCATGGAAATCAGTGGCGCCCAGATCCATATCTACGGCACCGTCTGGGGCGGCCAGCCGGGCCAGGAGAAACTGTGGGAACTCAATATCCTCTACCTCGACGGTGAAAAGGCAGCCACCGACAACGACACCTGGGCCCACAACAGTCGGGGATCGAATTTATACCCGGCAGACGGCCAAAACTCCGGCGCTTACCTCCAGAGCGTGGACGATCCGCTTGAGAGATACTGGATCGATGCCTATCCCGGTAACAACCCCTACTCGCTCGGCCTGGGCGACGGCGAGAACGACCAGGGCCAGCTCGGCTTCAAGCACGTTCCCGACCCAACCAACCCGGACGACATCGGCATCTCCGGCTTCGGCTGGCTGAACCACAGTGAGACACCCAACCAGGATGTCGATGAATTCGGTAACTTTAGCACCGAGCACCATGAGGGTCCCTCGGACGGGATCTTCACCGCCCAGTACGCCGGCGCAAGCCTGCCGACACCGGGCGAGCCCGAGATCGTCCTGGAATACGAGCACCCGCTGTTCGACAACATCAACTGGGTGATTCTCCCGGATGACACCGGTAACGATCCCGTCGTCGGGTTTGGCTCGGTGGCGACCGGCACCACGGAAACCTTCAACATCAAGAACCTGGGCGACACGGACCTGACGATCGGGACGTTGACGTTGGGCAACGATGCCGATTTCGATATCACCCAGCCGACCGTAACCACGTTGCCGCCAGGCGGAGTCACCACGTTCACCATCACACCGACCAATACCCAAGAGGGGCTCTACTTCTCCACGGTCACGATTCCCAGCAACGACACCGATGAAGGGAACTCCCCGGCCAACACATTTACCGTCACCGCCGATGTGACCGGGCCGGCCCTGGGGCCGCCCGATCCCGCCGTGACCGTGACCGAAAGCGGCGGCAGCACCAACGTGACCGAAGGCGGCGCCACGGATGGCTACGACATCGCTCTGACGACCACGCCGGCCGGTACGGTGTCGATCACCGTCACCGCCGATGCGCAGAGCGAAGTCAGCGTGGACGGCGTGAACTACTATCCCCAGCTGACCTTCAACCGCACGGATGCGTCTCCCCGCACCATCAC
>CAYFZZ010000278.1:0-3348 GCA_964347545.1 uncultured Planctomycetaceae bacterium
CGGACTCGGCCGTGAAGTCGATATAGGGGGCATAGCCTTCGGCGGTACCGGTGTTGTCAAAGGTGATCGTGAAATCGATATGCTCGCCGATCATCTCCTCGTCGTACTCGCCACTGACACCCGTGATGCCGTCGTTCTCCGTGTCGGCCGCGCTGGGCGCGTCCGGGCTACCGAACTCCAGCGGCTGCCTCAGATCGACCGTGACCTCGGGCGTGGCCGTCAGCAGGATCTTCGCCTCCAGGGGCTCCAGCCCGCGGAAGGTCCGCAGGGCGCGTCGACGAGCCTCGCGGCCGGGGTCTGCGCCGCGGCGGGCACCAGCTTCGGTGGCCGCACACAAGTTGCGGAACCACGCGACCAGGGCCGCGTTGGACACCCGAGCTCGGCCGAGGTCCAACCGGTCCAGCGATCGCCAGCTGCGAGCGGCTCGGGGCCTCGATCCCCAGCGGCTGAGCCGCTGTTTTGCGCCTCGGAGAAAACCGGGTCGGCGGCGGCGCGGACGTGACATAACGTGACTCCTGAAGTTCTCAGGTTAAAGGCGAGTCTGCGGTGGGTGCTCGACAGAAGAAAGCATGGGGTGCCAGGTCATCGATCGTGGTGCCAAGGGATCGTGGTGCCAAGGGTTTGTGCCGAATCGTGGGGTGCTGAGCGGATGGATCTGGGTAGAGATGCGGACTCATGCGATGTGGTGCTGAGAGTGGCTGCCGGGTGCGGGTGAGCTATGGCGGTTGCGGCCCGCCATGCCCGCCCCGGCCAGTGCGGCGGGAGCGAAATACCGCGGGGCGTACACGCAAAAAGGGCCACACCGGCTGAGTGGAAAAATCGCTCGCCAGGCACCGCGGGTAACCCGCGGCCTGCTGGCAGACGCTCTGCACCCGCACCGCCGCCGGGGGCCGCAGCCTGACGGCTGGACTGCCTGCGACGACGCTGTCGGTGGATGCAAAGACCAATCGCAAATTTTTCGACCCAGTCGGTCTGACCCCTTCTCGTCCCGTGAACCGCTGTTCCCGAAAAGTCCACGAGCAAGTTCCATCCCGAATGTGCAAGACCAACAAAGACTGAATGAATTATGGAAAAACTGTTTTCACGAGCTGTGGCGCAAGCGCGCCAACCTCCGTAGCCTCCCCGCCGATGGACGGCGAGGCCCCGAATCACCAGCTGTCATTTATTTATTGCGCAGCCCCAAACGCAGAGCTGTTTTTTCAAGGGGACGTGAGCGAGGGAGCCCTCCGCATCGATCGATCCGCCCCTGATTGCTGGTCCGCTTCACGGACAGGTTGGGAAGCACCCCCAGATAAGGTAACCCCCGACATACCAAGATTTTAATTAATCCCGCCTAGCTGTCAAACAACCGCCAAACCCTTGCCCCTCCCCCAAAAAGGACAGGCATGATCGCGGCCACCTCAGATCCCCAGTTCGCTGCCCCAGCGAGCCCCCTCGCAACATCGCATCACCGCAAGCCCAACTGGCCAAACAGCTTACGCCAAATCCCCCTCCGAAAAAGGACAGGCATAATCGCCGCCCGCCGGGGGAGCGGGCCAGCCTCCAGGGACAGGCAATGCGCTGGGCGTCGCCCCCACGTCCGGAGGGCGGGGGCCCGTGCGGGAGGGACCGACGGGAGAGGATGGGCTGGGGCAAGGACGGATATACGTAAATCTATATGGAATATAGCGTTACGGCGATATATGGGTCAGTCGCTTGCCGCAGCCTGGGTCGGCCCCGGTTTTTTCCCCCCGAGGGGTCCCCAGGGGGGGCGGGGGGGGACGGGCAGGAGTGCCCGTCCTACAAACAGGCGCGGAGGAAGACACCAGGTGAGGATTTTGCGTGTCCTTTTCGCCGGGCCTTTTCGCCGGGCAGAGCCAGCAGGAGGCGCTTAAGCGGGTCGGTTAAGGGTATCCGGTTAAGGGTGGCGGTTAAGAGAAAAGCCGCGCAGGGCGCAGGGCTGGCATCCCTTCGGGATGCGTTTTTTTTGTGCGTCGGCATTTCCGGAGGTGGCGCTTCGCTTACCTCCGGCTAATCGCTGCAACCGCTGCGCGGTTGATTTGGGTAGTACGAGGAGGGCGCGAGCCCCAGGGGTGGGACGCCAGATAAAAATCGCGTCGCAAGGCGACGGCATCTGCCGGCCCGGCGGCACGGGGAACGCTGTTTGCTTGCGCGCATGCTTGTAGGACGCGCACTCCTGCCCGTCCCCAGCATGACGGGCACTGGTGCCCGTCCACGATCGCGTGGCGGCCAGTGGCTGCTTCGTGCTCTTCGTGTTCTTCGTGGTGGTTTTGCCCCACAGAGATGTGACGCCGCGCGGGTTACCACTTTTTTAACTCTGCGGTCCGGGTTCGGCAGAGCTTCCACAGCAGGTACATCTCGCCGCTGTGCTTGGCCTCGTCGTGGAACCCGTGAATGATGCGGGCGGCCACGGTCGCCGTGCCCCGCGTCGGATCCGCCACCTGGGCCAACTGCCGGTCGCTGGTGGCGCTTAACAGCTCCAGGATCCGCTCCAACTGGCTCTGCAGCAGCCCGGCCAGCTCCGCGCCGCTCACCCAGTCGCTGGTCTGCTGCGGCGGCCGGCAGCTGGCGCCGAACGTCTCGGACCACCCCGGCGGCAGTTCGCCCTGTCCGGTCAGCAGCCGGATGCAAAGCAGGTCCTGCAACCAGAGGGCATGTCCGGCATGCCAGAGGATGTGGTTCGCCGTACCGGGCGGTGCCCAGGTCAGCCACTCGTCGGGCGTGGCCTGCAAACCCCGCAAGGTAGCGCCTCGAACCTGCCGGGCCAGTTCTCGTAAGACTTCTGCCGCTGGAATGTCGGTCATCTTCTTCTCGGTCCCTTCCGCCCTTGCTTGTTTCGATTTTACGAAGTTGGGGAATTTTTTACCACGAAGAGCGCGAAGGGCACGAAGGAGCCGCTGGCCGCAACCCAAACATGCGGATGGTGAACAGGAGGAAACCGAGTCCACAGAGGCCGTGGCCATGCTCTGTTCGCTCAGTTATCTCCTGTTCAAAAATCCCCGCGCCTTGCGCAGATTTTGATGATTTGCAAAAAGTTTCAAAAGAGGACGGGCGTGATCCGAGGGGAGGGGAGAGATTCGAAAAGGTAACGCGATGTTGCGTGTGGTTTGTTAGCTTCTTACGAGGTTGGGGATTTTTTTACCACGAAGAGCGCGAAGGGCACGAAGCGGTCGCTGGCCGCCATGGGATGGTGGACGGGGGCGGGTGCCGGTCATGCTGGGGACGGGCAGGAGTGCCCGTCCTACAAGCAAGGAGGCGCGGAGGGCAACGAGCAATCCCCAAGTCGGAAAACGGCCTGGGCGGGCTCTGGCAAGATCCGCAACCTTCCCCTTCGTGATCTTCGTGATC
>CAYFZZ010000279.1:0-20055 GCA_964347545.1 uncultured Planctomycetaceae bacterium
TGTACGAACCGGGTGCCGGGGAAATGGGACTGGCCGGCGTGACGTTCACGCTGACCGGCGGCGATCTGGCGATCCCGGTCGAGATCGAGACCGACGAGAGCGGTCAGTTCTGGTTCACAAGCCTCACGCCGGGCGACTACACGGTGACCGAGACGCTGCCGGCCGGTTCGCTGTCCAGCACCGGCCCGCTGGCGCGGGCGTTTACGATCCAGAGCCGCCAGGAGCTGGCGTGGCAAGAGGGGGCGGCGGTCCTTTCCGAGATCGACCCCGAGGTGGAGGAGGTCGTGGGCACGGACCTGATCTGGGGCAACTACGTGGAGGGCTCGATCCACGGTTTCAAATTCGAGGATCTGGACGCGGACGGGGATTACGAACCGGATTCTGGGGAATTCGGGCTGGGTGGCGTGACGTTCACGCTGACCGGCGGCGATCTGGACGGCTCGCGGGTGGTCCAGACCGACATCCACGGCGAGTTCTGGTTCACGGACCTCACGCCGGGCGAATACACGGTGACCGAGACGTTGCCGGACGGTTCGCTGTCCAGCACCGATCCGCTGTCACGGAACTTCACGATCCAGAGCCGCCAGGAGCTGGTGTGGCAAGAGGGAGCCGCGGACCTTTCCCAGAGCGATCCCCAGATGGAAGTGGTCGTGGGCACAGAGCTGGTCTGGGGCAACTACAAGCTTGCCAAGATCAAAGGCAAAGTGTACGTCGACAAGTACAATGACGGCTACTTCGACAAGTACTGCGACAAGGAACTGAAGGGGATCAAGATCATCCTCAGCCTGGAAGAAACGGGCCAGGTGGTTGACGAGGTGTATACCGACAAATGGGGACGCTACCATTTCGACGGGCTGATTCCGGGTGTGGCTTACAAGATCACTCAGATCCAGCCGCACGAGTTCAAGGATGGGCCCAACGTGCAGGGCTGGCCTACGGTCGGGGATGTGGTCGAATTCGAAAAGGATGTGGTGGACGATATGTTCACACATATCGTGCTCAGCAGCGGAGATTGCGCTGAAGGGTATGATTTCATCGAGCACTACTACAGCAAGCGCGATTACACGTCACGCTACTCGGTGGTGTATCATCCCGTCCAGAAAGTGCACTCGACAGACCACTATCTGAAAAAGCATTTTGTGAAGTACGGCAAAGACAGCTATGGCCGCAGTAGTTACGATGTCGGGCACAAGTTCGATTTCTACAAATCGAGCAAATATGGTTTTAAGTCGCGATATGTCAAAAAGCATACCAATGCCGCTTATGGTCATGAGCACGATTCGGTGCCGCAGCATTCTAAAGACGGCGAACATGCGGATCACGATCGCAAGCGGAAGGTCAAGTCGCGCAAGTTTGTCTACAAGTCCAAATCGGTTGGGGACTACGGGGTCGAGACCGGCTACAAGAAGCAGAATGGTTACAGCAAAAAAATGAAAGCTCGATACCACGACGAAGTACAGGCCGTCGATTCGGTCTGGACGGCGTACGGTTCTTCCTGGGCTTCGAAAGGTTACGGCGGCAAAGCCAAGTTCTGGAGCCGATTTAGTCGTTGATCCGCCGCGACCGCTGGTGGGGACCGTTGGGGGAGGTGTCTGGCGAGCTGGGCACGCCTCCCCTCCCCCCCACAACCCGCGCTGGCCGAGTGGTCTCCCGCGAACCTGGCTTGCGGTCCGGCGTGGCCCAACGCAGCTGCCGCCCTCTTGTCCTGGTCCCAGCACGTCGCTTGGCGGTCGCAGCTGGCTTGGTATACTGACGTCGTCCCGCTGCAGGTGCTCAGTATTTACCCAGGTCCATCTCCATGGCTGCCCAGAAGATTCTGATGCTGGTCGGTGATTTTGTGGAAGACTACGAGGCGATGGTGCCTTTTCAGATGTTGCTGCTGGCCGGCCATCAGGTGGATGCGGTCTGCCCGGGCAAGTCGGCGGGGGAGAGCGTGGTGACGGCGATCCACGATTTTGAGGGCCAGCAGACCTACAGCGAAAAGCGGGGACATAATTTCCGGCTGAATGCGACCTTCGACCAGGTCCAAGCCGACCCGTATGACGCCCTGATCGTGCCGGGGGGTCGGTCGCCCGAATATCTGCGGCTGGACCCGCGGGTGCTGGAAATCGTGCAACATTTTGCCGCGGCCGGCAAGCCGATCGCGGCCATCTGCCACGGTCCCCAGCTGCTGGCCGCCGCCGGCATTTTGCAGGGACGAGCTTGCAGTGCGTATCCGGCGGTCAAGCCGGACCTGGATCAGGCCGGTTGCCGGTGGGTGGCGCCCAGCGAGGGATTGGACAGCGCCCACGTGGACGGCAACCTGGTGACCGCGCCCGCCTGGCCCGCTCATCCCGCCTGGATCCGCGGTTTCCTGCAGCTGTTGGGGACGAAGATCGATCCCTAAGCGGCGTGGGGGCCGATCCCGATTCCTGCCGACGGAACAGAAGTAGGCCGGCACAAGCGGAGCGCAGTTCCGGCAGGGACCTACGGTTACCTAGCCGGGATCCCCAGGGCGGCGGTATCGACCGGGGCGGCCCAGCTGGCAATGTGGCCCAGATCCAGCTGGCGCGTCATCATGTCCTGGTCCAAGGCGTGCGCGAAGGCTTCCGCGACCTGGGCCTCGGCCTGCGGGCAGGCCGCGGCGAAGGAAGCGGGGAGGGCCGTGCGGTGCAGCCGCAGCAAAGCGGCCAGGTCGTTGGTGGCAAACAGAGGCCGGCAGGTCACCAATTCGTAAGCCACCGCGCCCAAGGAAAAATAATCGGCGCTGGCCTCCGCCCGGCCGCCCAGCAATTGTTCGGGAGCCATGTAGCGGGGTGTGCCTGCCAGCGATTCGTCCTCCTCTTCCTCCTCCGCCGCATCGTCGAGGGGAGTGGCCAGGCCGAAGTCCATCAGCTTGACGGTCCCGTTTCGCAAGATCATCACGTTGGAGGGCTTGATATCGCGGTGGGCGATTCCGGCCTGGTGAGCATGCTGGAGGGCGGCGGCCAGTTGCCCCAGGATCTTCCGGATTTCTTCCGGCGGCAACCGCCCGCGGCGGTGCAACAGTTCCTCCAGTGTCCAGCCGTCACAGTACTGCATCACGATGAAGTAGGTGTGGAACGCGGCAAAGCGATCGTACATGCGGCAGATGTTCGGATGGTCCAGGGATTGCACGATATCCGCTTCCTGCTGAAAACGTTTCGCGGATTCCGCGTCGTACACCAACCGGTGGCTCATCATCTTCAACGCCACGACTTCCCCGGATTCCGTCGCCACCGCTTCGTAGACCACGGCCATCCCGCCCCGGCCCAGCCGGCGGATGATGCGGTATCCGGCCAGCGTTTTGTCGGCCAGCACATCTCGGCCGCGTCCCCCCAGGCGGCTGGCCACCAGGTGGGTCAGCACGACGAGAATCCGGGGGTGTCGAGCCGCCAGTTGGTGAAAGGTCGCCGCGGGAAGTTCCAGGGCCGCCACCTCGCTGCGGGCCACCACGTCCGCCGTCCGTGGCTGGTCGCCCAGCAGCGACATTTCGCCCAGCACATGACCCCGCCCGGCTCGTCCTACCACATGGCGTTGCCCCTCCTGGTCCTGGCTGACGATGTCCACGACGCCTTCGGTGATGACCAGCAGAGAGGTGGCGGGTGTCCCTTGCCGGACCAGCAGCTGACCTTTGGCAAACTGCACGGGCGTCATTTTGTCTTCAATTTTGCGCAAGACCTTAGGTGGCAGCGGCGCGAAGACGTCACAGCGGGCCAGGCGTGACCGGGCCGGCCGCTCGCCGGAAAGCGCCGCAATCCGTGCCACCAGCGAAGGGGAGAGTTCGTCGTGCAGAGCGGGAATGACGTCGCTGTGGCCGAACAGCTGACAGAGCAGGTCGGTGGGCGAGGCGATCTCGGGCTGGCTGGCCTGGCACGAGAGCTCGGAAAATCCCAGCTGTCCCAGCTCTGGAAAGCGAGCCACGAACTCCTCCAGCTGGACCGCCTCCCCCGCCTGCTCGCGGTAAGCGAATTCTTCGGTAATCAGCTCCAGCCTCAGGGCCTCGTGGTCGGCCAGCTGAGGACAACGCCGCAGATATTCTTCGACGGGCAGTCCCTGGGACCGTTTCCAGCGCAACCGCTGATCGACCAGCAACACGTCTGCGGTTTCCCGGGGGCTGGCCGGGGGATGTTGTTGCAGAAAGGTGAAGACGTCGGGAGGATCGGCGCCCGCCCCCCAGAGGTTAGCGAATTGTGCGGCCAGAGACAGCGCGGCAGAACTCATGGGGCGTCAATGTTGACGCGCAATGACAAACGCTGTCAACTGCCGCAGAGCCTCGCGGGCGGGGCCCGCCGGCAGCCCGTCCAACTGTTGCTCGGCCTGCTGAGCGTAACGGCGGGCCACCTCTCGAGCGTACGGCACCGCACCGCTGCCGTGCAGCCAATCGGGGAAATCCCCTCCACGCTCGCGGCGGAAACGCCCCAGCCGCTCGATCACCCCCCTCCGCCCGGCCGGAGGGGACTGCTCCAGGAGATGGATGACCGGGAGGGTCAGTTTTTCCTGTGCCAAGTCCGTTCCCAGGGACTTGCCCGTGCGGTCGGGGTCCCCGACGAGGTCCAAGATATCGTCCACGATCTGAAACGCGATGCCCAGGTAGCGGCCATAGGCCTGACATGCCCGTTGCTGGGCCGCTGGGGCGCCGGCATAGTGAGCTCCCAGTTCGCCACAGCAAGCACACAGCTCGGCCGTTTTCGCCTCCACAATCTCCAGATACTCAGCCTCACTCAACTCGTAGTCCCCCCGACAGTGGATTTGCCGCATCTCGCCCTCGCAGACGATATTGGTGGTGCGGCCGATCCGCTGGCAAGCCCACGTATTGTCCAAGGTGCTGGCGAGATAGAAAGCGTGGGAGAAGAGGTAATCCCCCAGCAACACGCTGGCGGCGTTGCCCGCCAGGGCGTTGACCGTGGCGTTGTGGCGCCGCAGCATGGCGTCGTCCAGCACGTCATCGTGCACCAGCGTGGCCGTGTGGATCATCTCCAGGACTGCGGCCAGCGTGTGATGAGCCGGGGTGACGGATCCAGAGGCGCGAGCGGTCAGCAGCAGCAGGGCCGGTCTCAGCCGCTTGCCCCCCAGCCGGACCCCCTGTTGCAACAAGGCGTGAATCCCCTCGTGACGGCTGACCAACTCCTGCTGCAAGATGGCCTCCACCGCCTGCAGGTCGTCGGCGATCGGAGCGAACAGCTGCTGCAGCGGCTGTGGCAGTTCGCCGAGGTTGTCGCGAGAGGATGCGTCCTGGGTGGAAGCGGCACTGCCGGTCGTCAGGCTGTCGGTGATGCTCATCGGGCTCATTCCCCCTGCGGACCCCGCAGGCCCTCGTCACGCAGGTAATCTCCGCTGCGACCTCCCCGCTTTTCTTCCAAACGAATGGCCTCCAGCGTCATGGCTTTGTCGACCGCTTTACACATGTCGTAAATCGTCAGGGCTGCCACGGTGACTGCGGTCAAGGCTTCCATTTCGACCCCGGTGGCCCAGCGGGATTTGGCGGTGGCGTGGATCGCCACGGTACGCTCGTCGGCAAACTCGATGTCGACCGTCACGAAATCCAGGGGGATGCTGTGGCACAGCGGCACCAGCTCGCTGGTCCGCTTGGCCGCCATGATCCCCGCGATCCGCGCGATCTCGACAGCGTTGCCCTTGGGCAGCTGCTCAGCTCGGAGCAGGTCCAGGGTCGTGGCGGCCATGTGGATCTTGCCGCTAGCGCGGGCCATCCGTTCGCTGATTTCCTTCCCCCCCACATCCACCATCCGGCTGGCACCCTGCTGGTCAAAATGGCTCAGTTCGCTCATCGCTGGCCCCCCCCCTGGCTCGCCCCCTCCCCGCTGGCACCCACCCTAGGCAGGTTCCGCCCGGCAGAGGGATCATTCTACGACATGGGGAGGTGGCGTCGAGGAGGAGCGGGTGCCAGCAGCTGCGGGCATCGAACCGCTCGCCCCGACCGAAAAAACCGTAAATCCGTGGTCGGCGCAACGGGCCGGGGCGCGGGGAGGGGAAAAATCGGGAAAAAAAAGCGCTGGAGCCGCCAAGGGGACCCGAGGTGGGTTTTACCTCCTGTCGCCCGCTGGCGTGCCCAGCGCTTGGAAAATCGGGTTCGCGACGCGACGGGAAAGCGTCGCGGGAACGAGAAGCTTACACCTCGTTCGGAACCAACCCTTCATCGATCATTTGCAGCAACTTGGAAATGCACAGCTTGTTCATGCTGGTATGACGCTCGTGCGCTTCCACCCGCAATGCCTCGTGAAGGCTCTTCGGCATCCGCACCGTAATCACCCGGGTCGGCTCCTGGTCGCTGGCCTGCGCCCGGCCCCGCTCCCGCAGCTTTGCCAGCATCTGCTGAATCTCGCCGTACTCCTCGGTCTTCTCAAAATTGGCCAAGGCCTGAGCGTCCGGGAAGCAACGCCGGATAATGCCGCCCACACCCAGGACTTCGCGGAAAAAGGTCACCCAATCCGGATCCTGAGCAAACAGCCGGCTGGCGTGGCTGCGGACCTGCTGGCCCCTCTCGCCACTGATCTCACCGCCGATATAGCCCGGCTGCTGTCCTGTCTGTACTGGTGTTTGTTGAGCTTCGAGCATCACAATGTCTCCCAACTCCTTGAGTAAATGATCCTCACCGCAAAATTCCGTCTTCGCGGCCTCATGTGGCCGCGTACTTTCTGAAATCATGCAGCTGAAGTCAAGTCCAGCATGGATGTCATTTCGTTGACGGCATTTAGGACTAAACCGCTAGCACTGCCAGCTTTCCTGGCAGTCACGCTTAAAAGCGCATCATGCCGCCAGCTGCCCAAAGTTTGGGCAGTCTGGAAGTGGCGTTTCTCGAGTGTCCGGGGGAAAAAAGGGGGTTTGCAGCCCCCGCAGAGCGAGGAGGGGTGGCCTGCGGGGGGCGGCCAGCGTCCCCGCCGCTCGGCCCTCCACGCGGCTTCAGCGCGTCTGACGTGGGCCGCCGAAACGGTGCCCCCCCAGGGGGGCGGGCCGGAAGGGGTGCCAGGCGGGGCCTGCTGGCCGTGGTGGAAGGGGGCTGAGCGGCCGACCACGTCGCCCCCCGTGCCAGCTGGCAGAGCGTAGCGGGAATAGCCGTAACTCACTATGCATTTTGGACTTATTCGTTGACTTGCAGCCCGGCGGGAAATACAATCAAAGGGACGTTTCGGGCAGGTTCGCCAGGCAAATCCGGCGATGCCACGCCCAATGGGCCGATCGAAACGGCCTGCCTTGTCTCTGTCGCCGAAGTCTACCGGCGGGCTTTGTTTGAGCATCCATGAGCGAATCGACGGTCCGCAAGATCCAGGGATCCGGCTCGCGACCGCCCGCATCCTTGCCTGAGGAGGTGGCCCGCCCGGCCGCCGCCGAGGTGGAAGGGGAAGCGGTCGAGCCAGCGGGGGGACTGCCCGAAGCGGGGACCGTGTCCGACGAGACGACAGGGGCGGACTCGGCCCCGTCCCATGCTCCTCCGCGGGTCTCCCTCCAAGACGCGACGGTGATCAGCGACCGGCCCCCGGCGCCCGTCGAACTACCCCGCGGTGGCGTTGGCCCCAGCGAGTTGGGCCGCATGCTGGAGGGCGAGCGGCTGGACCACTTCGAGCTGGACAAGTTCATCGGCGGGGGCGGGATGGGGGCCGTCTTTCGCGGGACAGACACCGCCCTGGGCCGTCCGGTGGCCATCAAGGTCTTGCTGACCCATTTTGCCAATGACGACGAGACCGTACGCCGATTCCACAACGAGGCTCAGTCTGCGGCGCGACTGGATCATGAAAATATTGCCCGTGTCTACTATGTCGGTGAAGACCGCGGCTGGCACTACATCGTGCTGGAATTCATTGAGGGGGAAAATCTGCGGGATCGGGTCCAGCGGCAAGGCCCGCTGCCGTTGGCCGAGGTCGTCTCTTATACCCAGCAAATTGCCGAAGCGCTGGCCCATGCCAGCAGCCGCGACGTGGTGCACCGGGACATCAAGCCCTCGAATGTGCTGGTCAATAATGAGGGGCGGGCCAAGCTGGTCGACATGGGGCTGGCTCGTCTGCATCAAGTGGAACATACCCATGATGACCTCACCGCCAGCGGAGTGACGCTGGGAACTTTTGACTACATCTCTCCGGAACAGGCGCGAGATCCGCGCAGTGCCGATGTCCGCAGCGATTTGTATTCGCTGGGCTGTACCTTTTATTTCATGTTGACCGGCCGTCCGCCGTTTCCGGACGGGACGGTACTGCAAAAACTGCTGCAACATCAGGGTGACGATCCGCCCGATCCACGAGAGTTTCGCGGTCGGCTGCCGCGGCAAATCTGTCTCATCGCTCAGAAATTGTTGGCCAAGAACCCGGAAGACCGTTACCAGGACCCGCACGAGCTGTTGGCCGACTTGGCGCTGGTCACCGAACAACTGCAGTTGCCCAGCCCGGTCACGCAGACATCGGTGTGGATGTCCACCACGCCCCCACCTTCGGGCTGGTCCCAGCGGCATTTGCCCTGGCTGGTCCCGCTGGGCTTGTTGGTGGCCATCGCGGCCCTGGTGCACTTTTCTGGTCCGCGGGCGACCCCACCGGTGGCCACGCCTCCCAGGCTGGTGGCGGCGCCTGCCCAGCAGCCTGGGGCCCCGCGGCTGGTCTTGCCGTCGACGTCCCCCGCAGAGGGGACAGGGGAGGGGGCAGGAGAGGGGGCAGGAGAGGCCAGTCCGCCGCCCGCCGGGGCGGGGCCGGCCGAAGCCGCACCGCCGAGCCTGACAGCCGCGGCGGCTGGCGATCCGCCCGCCGCGGCCGCAGATCCGCCGCCCCACGGGGATCCGCCGGCCAGCGGCCCGGCCGCGGGACCAGCCGCGGAACGGCTGGCGGACCAGCCCCCAGGTACGGCGCCGGATCCGTCCACCCCCGCCAGCTCGAACGGCGAACCCCCCCCGGACAGCACGGTACCTGCCGCGGCCGCGGCTCATGGCGAACAACCCCTGCTGATCGTCCGGTCGGACCCGCAAGGGGAGGGAGAGTATGCCAGCCTGGCAGAGGCTTGTCGCCACGCGCGGAGCGGTGACGTGATCGAGCTGCGTTTTGACGGTCGCCGCGCTGAGCCCGAGCAGCCGGTGACGATTACCGACCGGAAGCTGACGATTCGTGCGGGGGAGGGTTTTCAGCCCGTGATCTGGTTCCGGCCCGCCGGCCCGGACCGCGTGCTTTATCCACGCAGCATGATTCACGTGGCGGGTGGCGAATTGTTGATGTCCAACGTCCACCTGGAACTCGATCTGCCCATCCAGGTCCGATCGGATGACTGGTCTCTGTTCGAGACCGTCGTGGCCGATCGAATTCGGCTTACACGCTGTACGATGACGATCCGCAATGCGGGTCTGGATCTGAGCGCCTTGTACCGCGACGTCAGCTTTTTTCACATCAAGACCGCTCCGCGCCGCGTGCGGACGACCAGCGACGAAAGACAAGTTACTCCTGTCCGCTTACAGCTGGATCTGCGCGATTGCGTGGCTCGGGGGGAAGCCGCCTTCCTGCGAGGAACCGCCTTGGAGACGGTGCAGCTGCAGTGGGAAAACGGGCTGGTGGCGATCAGCGAAACGTTTGTCGATTTGGAAGGCCAGACGGGCCTCGCCCAGCCCTCCGCTCGCCTGGAAATCGAATTGAAGCACTTGACTTGCCTGTGCCGCCGCGGTTTTTGCCGGATGGTCAGCCGGGAAGACCAGCGGCATCTGGCCGGGGTCCGCGTGGATTGCACCGACTGCATTCTGATCACCACCGATGCCCCCCTGTTTCAACAGTCAGGCGTCCAGACCGAAGAAGAGTTCAAACGGCACCTGTGGTGGAATGGGGACCACAACTTTTACGAGAATATCTCGTCGTTCTGGCGCATGGAGAGCAATCACAGCCCAGAAGTCGTCGACATGGATTGGCGGGCGTGGCAAGAGTACTGGGGGCCAGGACGGGAACGGCTCGACCGCCCCTTGCCGGTGTTGTGGCAGACCGCCGTCGACGCCGAACTACCCCTCCACGCTCATCCCCTGCCCGCCTACGCGCTGGACGAATCCACCGCCAACCCGGCGCGGGCGGCGTCCACGGACGGGATGAGCGATGCCGGCGCTCAGCCAGCGCGACTCCCCCCCCTGCCTGCTCAGCCACCCCCGGCCGCACCCGCCGTGGAAGAGCCGCGTGGTCCCTGAGCGAGCGAGGGGGGGACGACTGCGGCCAGACCCTCATCGCCGCTCGGCTGGCAAGCAAAAACAGCGGGCCGAGTCCCGGTGAGGGCTGCCGGCAACGCCAGCACACTCGCCACCGGACACGCGATGAACCACATCTCGGCTCTACGTACCCGACCCCGAATTTTGCCGTAGAAATCCAATTCACCGAGAGTTCCGGTGGTTGACAGGTGCTGCGCGGCGAATCAACAATAAAGAGGGTTCCAAGAATGCCTACGTCGCCAACGGCTCGAACCCTCCTCGGCGGGCGCCCTGGCCCGCCGAAGACCT
The DNA here is from genome assembly GCA_964347545.1 of uncultured Planctomycetaceae bacterium. Taxonomy (GTDB): domain Bacteria; phylum Planctomycetota; class Planctomycetia; order Pirellulales; family UBA7805; genus CS4-C045. Next base: position 10,457 of record CAYFZZ010000279.1, read on the forward strand.
GCCCCCTAGACGAGCGACGGATCCTACCAGTCTTTGCGAGGAGAAGGTGCATGCAACGGTCACTGACGGTATTGCCAGGTGTTGTCATCCTGTGGGGATTCGCGTGGGGAATTGGTTGCGAAACCTCTCATGCCATTCCTCCTTTTAAAATAGAGTTTTTCGAAGTTTATGTGAAAGAAGACCCTTCCACACCCGAAGAAACCGCTCTGGCCGAAGCCGCGGACGCCAAGACGGGGAAGTGCTGGATCTGCCACGTGAACATGAAGGATCGCGGCGAAGCCAAGCTAAGTAAAAAGGTCCGCAACAACTACGGCAAAGCCTTGTCCCAATTCTTGAAAAAGGATGACTTCAGCAGCGAGCGGACGAAAGCGGAACCGGATAAGGTCAAGGCAGAAATTCGCGATGCCTTCACCAAGGTGGAAGCTTTAAAGAGCGATCCCGATGATCCGGCTTCCAAGACCTTCGGCGAGCTGATCGCCGCGGGGCAATTGCCTGGCAACGACGAGCCGGACAAGGAGGATCTGGAAGCGGCGATCAAGGAACGGGATGCCGGCTAGCCGTCGGGCAGGCTGAGCGCATAGCGGATCGCCTGCTGGAGATCGCGCTGGGTCTCCGGCGAATAGCCGATGTCCAACCACAGGACGCGGCCCTGGGCGTCCAGCACATAGGTCCGCGGCAGGTAGTCGGTCGCAACCCGCTCGAACAGCTTCCCCTCCAAGTCCAGCAGGACAGGCACCGTCAACCGGGCCTGCTCGGCCGCCGCCCGTACCTTGGCGACCGGCTCTTTGTAGTTGATGGGGATCACATGGACCCCTTGGGAAGCGTATTTTTCCACCACGTCTGGCCCCAGGTCGCTCAACTGCCACGTCGCCAGCGGGCTGGCACTGGTCCAGAAGCAGACGATGGTGGCCTTGCGGCCCAGCAGCGAAGCCAGCCCCTGTTCGCTCCCCTCCAGGTCGGACAGCCGCACGTCCGGCATCGTCTCGCCCTGTTTCAACAGACAACTGGCCTGATGCTGGTCCGAAAGAAAGATCGGAGGCAGTTCCACGGCGGGCGGCACATCCCTCGCCGGCTCCGGATTCTCCTCCTGACTCTCCTCCCGCTGTCCGTTCTCAATCCGCAAATGAGGGTCCGCACCGTGGGCCGGCAGAGCCTGCTCAGGTTCGTCCTCGGCGGCCGGCTGGCGGCGCTGAATGGGAGGATCGGCCGAGCCCGTGGGTTTCTTCGCCGCCTCACGGTGGCTGGCCGCCGTCCCCGCCTGGTCGCAGGAAACGGCCGTGACCAGGAGCACCAGGCAAAAAAACGACCAGCAAATCGTCCGCACAGACACCTCGAGGTTCCTTCCCATGGGATTGGCTGCCCGGCGGCAGCCGAGCGGATCCACAGACCTGTTCATTTTGTCTTAGTGTCGCGATCCGACAGGTTCTCGTCAACGGCTGATCTTAATCCCCAGCTCTTTCAGCTGTTGGGAATCGACCGAACCGGGTGCCCCCGTCATCAGGTCGGCCGCCCGCTGGGTCTTGGGAAACGCGATACAGTCGCGGATATTGTCCAGGCCGGCCAGCAGCATCACCCAGCGATCGATGCCCAGGGCGATCCCACCGTGCGGCGGTGCTCCGTACTGCAGAGCATCCAGGAGAAAGCCGAACCGCTGCCGGGCGTCGTCGGGGGTCAACCCCAGCAGCTGGAAGACCTCGGCCTGCAGGGCCTGGTCGTGGATCCGGATCGTGCCCCCCGCCGCTTCGGAACCGTTGATCACCAAATCGTACGCTTGAGCCCGGCAGCGGCCAGGTTCGGTGGCCAGCAGGGAGGCATCTTCCGGTAGCGGTGCCGTGAAAGGATGGTGCATGGCCACCCAGCGGTTTTCCTCGTCGTCATAAGCGAACATGGGAAACTCGACCACCCAGGAAAAATGCAGTTGTTGGGGATCCACCAGCTTCAATTCGGCCGCCAGGCGGTTGCGCAGCCCGTTAAGGGCTTTGCAGGTCAGCTCGAACTTGTCCGCCACGATCAACAGCAAATCCCCCGGTTCGGCTTGCAGGCTGTCCGCGATCCGGTCCAGCGTGGCCGGTTCAAGATTCTTGACCAGCGGCGATGCCAGCTTGCCATCCGACTCGACTTTAAACCAGGCCAGTCCCCGCGCGCCAAAATCCTGCTGGACATAAGCGGTCAGTTCGTCGATGCCTTTCCGTGAATACCGGTCACTGGCCCCCTTGGCATTGATGCCCCGCACCCGTCCTCCGCTGTCTGCCACGGAACGGAAAACGCGGAACTCCGTCTGGCTGGCGATGGCGGTCAAATCCACCAGCTCCATGCCGAACCTCAAATCCGGAGCGTCGTGGCCAAAGCGTTCCATCGCTTCCTGGTACGTCAAGCGGGGCAGGGGCAAAGGTACCTCGATGCCCGCGAGTTCCCGCGCCACTCGAGCCACCAGGCCGTCAATCACCTGGATCACGTCGTCCGCTTCCACGAACGCCATCTCCATATCCAGCTGGGTAAACTCGGGTTGACGATCCGCACGCAGATCTTCATCGCGGAAACATTTGGCGACCTGCACATAGCGATCGTAGCCGGCGATCATCAAGATCTGTTTGTACAGTTGAGGCGACTGCGGCAGGGCATAAAAACTGCCGGGATACATGCGGCTGGGGACCAGATAGTCCCGGGCCCCCTCCGGCGTGCTGCGGCCCAGCACCGGGGTTTCCACGTCGATAAACCCCAACTCGTCAAAGTAATCCCGCATGATCTTGATCAGGCGGTACCGCGTGAACAACGTCTCTTGCATGGCGGCACGCCGCAGATCCAGGTAACGATACTTCAACCGCAGGTCTTCCCCAGGCAATTCCCCCGCCCCGGGCTGGAAGGGGGGCGCCAAGCTGCGATTGAGGATCTGCAGCGTTTCGGCCCTCAATTCAATCTCGCCCGTGGCCAGCTTGGGGTTGACGGTTCCTTCCGGACGAGCGGCCACGTGGCCGGTGACCGCGATCACGTATTCGGACCTCAGCTGGCGGGACTCTTGCAACAGGCCCGCATCGCGGTCCGAACTGAATACGACCTGGGTCTTTCCATAGCGGTCGCGCAGATCCACAAACAACGCGCCACTGTGGTCACGGTAGGTGTCCACCCAGCCAGCCAGGGTGACCGGGTCCCCGATCTGCTGTCGGCCAAGCTCGCCGCAGGTATGAGTCCTTAACAACGTCGCGGTCCCGATGCGTGGGGCGGCCATGACCCCCATGGCTGCTGAAGGGGGAACGAAGCCACGTATTCTAGTTCAAACCGCACGGGGGGAAAACCGCTACACGCGCCCAGGGGATTTCGCCTCGCCCCCCGCCCCACCCGCAGGGGGCCCGCCCACGCCACAGCGACTCGCGGTCAGCCCGGGGCGACGGCCAGCATCTGTCGGACCAGCCGGTCGAGGGCCAGCGGTTCGGCCAGCTGGATCCAATGGCACTCGCTGAGGCTGCGAAACCAGGTCAACTGCCGCCGAGCCAGTTGACGGGTCCGCGTCTTGGTCTGCTGGATGGCCGTCGCCAGCTCGCACTCTCCCCGTAAAAACGCGGCGACTTCCCGATAGCCCGCTGCCTGAGCGGCCGTGCGGCTCAACCTTTCATAGCGGCTCAGCAGCTGACGCACCTCGGCCACCAGCCCGGCAGCGAACATCTGATCGACCCGCCCGTCAATCCGCTGGTGAAGCTGATCCCGCGGCCAGTCCAAGACAAACACCCGACGGGTGGCACCGGCGGACGCCGCCGGGAACTGATGCTGATAGCCGCTGATCGGCCCGCCGCTCTGCTGGTACACCTCCAAGGCTCGGATCAGCCGCCGCGTGTCTTGCGGATGCAGCTTGGCGGCAGCCTGCGGGTCGACTTCTGCCAGCCGCCGGTGCAATTGCTCCGGCCCCCCCGCAGCCGCTTCCCCCGACAGCTGCTGCCGCAGGTCCCAGTCCGCCGGCGGGCCACTGCACAGCCCCCGCAAAAGCGCCTTCATGTACAAAGGAGTCCCCCCCACAAAGAGGACCTGGCGGCCGCGGGTGTGAATCTGTTGCCGGCAACGATGAGCCGCCTGGAGGTATTGGGCTACGCTGAAATCCTGATCCGGATCGACCAGGTCAATCAGATGATGCGGCACGCACCGCCGCTGATCCACCGATGGTTTGGCCGTACCGATGTCCATCCCGCGGTAGACCGCCATCGAGTCCAGGGAGATAATCTCGGCATTCAGCTGCCGAGCCAGCTCGACCCCCACCGTCGACTTCCCGGCCGCGGTGGGGCCCGTCAGATACCAGGCGTCGGTGATCGCCGGGAAAGTTTGCATTTTTCCAGGTCAGGGTCCGGCTGGGAACGGAAGGGCTCGGCGGCGCCGAGCACCATGTACACATCCCGAGGGAAAGGTTGCGGTGATGAACGAATCCTTGCAAGTGCTGAGGCGCCTGGCGAACGTGATCGATCAACGGTACCGACAGCGGCCCCCTGATTCCTATACGACATTATTGTTCAATAGCGGGCCGGAGAACATTGTGGCCAAATTTAGCGAGGAGGCGGCAGAACTGGTCGAGGCGGCGCGGGAGGAAAAGGGGCCGCAAGGGGCGGGGCGAGCCGAGCGGGTGCGGGACGAAGCCGCCGACGTGCTGTTCCACCTGCTGGTCCTCTTGCGCGACGCCCAAGTGCCACTGGACGACGTCTGCCAGGAACTGGTCCGCCGCGAAGGCCAGTCCGGGCTGACCCCACCCCCCCCCTCCGACCCCTCCTGAATGACCCTCCGCGAGTGCGGCCATCCGCCAAGGTGTTACCAAAAATCAGCCATCAATATTCGTCAATCATGAATCGACCGCAGCGGCCGATGATGCCTGTCCTTTTTTAGCCTTGTTTAGCCTTGTGTCCTTTTTTAGCCTTGCTATTTTGGTTCTTCCGGGAATTTCATGGGCATGCGCCCCGCCACCCAATAGCCGTCCAGCGTTTGCCGATCGTTACGAAAAGAACCGCAGAATATCGAATGCCGAATGTCGAATGCAGAAGTCGTTTCGGCAGGTCACGGTCACTGGTGGGCAAACCGCTGTCCCTGTCCCGATCCAGCTAGGGAAACACTCCTTCGACATTCTGCGGTTGGCAATTCGATATTCTGCGGTTCTCTGTGGCGCGACGATCCGCCGCCGCTCTTGACAGGGGATGGCCCCTGCAGAGCGACGGACCACCCACGAAATTGCGGGAAGAAGCGCTTTTTTAGACTGCTCTTTCCGGGCCCCTGGTGATCCCCACAAAATTCCCTGAAGAACCGAAAAAAAGGCCTGCCCTCCTCCTCCGCTGGCAGGGCTTATGGCAACGGAGCGCAGACACTCAGGGACCCTTCTTGGGGGCTCCCTCACACCGATCGACCGCCTCCCGGACCAGCTGGGGTAAATGTTTGTGAGCGGCCAGCTGGTCGCGAATCCGCGGGTGGGCAAAAATACGCACGCATTTCACGTAGTCGTCGAATTGTTGGCGAGCCAGCGAGCGGACGACCGGGGAAACCTCGTCCAGCCGCCGATAGGTGTCCCGCCGCCGATCGTAGACGTCCACCTGGAACTCCACCTCCCGAGTCACCGGTGGGGCGTCGAACAGAATTTCGTGCGCATCGATCCGGCAGCCCAGGGTCTGGCTAGCCAGCTCGGCCAGTCGCTCGGCACAAGCCGCCAGGTGCGGATAGGGTCGGCGAGCCAGTCGCTGGTACAGTTCGCGATCCTGCCAGAAGGTGTATTGGCCCAGCCGCTTGTACAGCCGGCGCACCGGCCCAAATAAACCGCTCAACAGCTGGGCGGCGCCAGCCTGGCCGGCGGTGTTTTGCAGTTCCTGGATCACCACCGACTCGGTTTCACGAAAGAGGCTATCCATGTCCAGCGACTGGTGCAACATGTAGAAGGCTCGCTGAAACATCGCCGTCGCAGCTCGGACCGCATGATGCCAATAGACCTCGCTGAACATCACATAGCGGGCAAATACCATCATCTCGGCAGCCGTCTTGCCTTTCTCGCTGATCGCCAGCCCGTCGCCGGCCTCGTTGAGACGCAGGCTGCCAATCAGCCGACTCTGGTCGAAATTCCGGCCGTAAGGGACGCCCGCGTGCAGGCTGTCACGCGCCAGGTAGTCCATTTTGTCGATATCGATGGGCCCCGAGAGGATGTTGGCCAGGATCCGCCGAGCCGGATCCTGGGGCTCTTTGGAGAGCAGGGTCACCACGTCCCGGGGGTGGATCTGCCAGTCGTCGCGCAGGACGTCGGCAATTTCCCCCTCCAGCAAGAAACTGTTGGCAAACAGCTCGTGGCTGGGCACGCTCGGCAGCCGGATGTCCTCGATGGGATGACAGAAGGGCCAGTGTCCCAGGTCGTGCAACAGCGCCGCCACGATCAGCAGCTCGGCCTCGGCAGGGCGGACCGTTTTCGTGAAACGCGGATCGAAGGAGAGCCGGCGGAGACAGAGCAGAGCCAGGCGGTACACGCCCAGGGAATGCTCGAAACGCGTGTGGTTCGCCGCAGGGTAGACCAGCGACACCAGACCCAGCTGGTGGATCCCCGCCAGGCGGCGAAAAGCGGGGGTGTCGATCAGGTTGCGGACCCGCGGCGAGAGCGGCACATCCAGCTCGGGAGGAATGCGAACCAACTCCGTCTTCGCGTCCAGGCCCGCCACCTCCGGGATATCTCGGATCGTGGTCATGCGTCAGGCACCGAAGATATTGATCCCCATCAGCCAGCCCAGCACCAGCGTCACGCCGACATAAAAGGCGAAATGAAAGAAACCGCTGGCCATGTCCAGGTCAAAACACGCAAAGGCCGCCGTCGCCCCCGCCGCGGCAAACAACGGGCCCAGGAAAGCCCACTTCCAAAGCTCGTCCGTCCATTCCGCCGGAATCAAGTAGCCGTACACCGCCCAGGCCAGCACGTAGATCGCCGAACAAATCCCGGTGCGGATCCAAAGCCACACGCCCCGATAAGGTTCCAGTTCATCGTTGCGAAGAAAAGTGTAACCGGCCAGGACCAGCGGAGGCGCCAGGAGGATCGTGCCCGCCACGGCCAGCACCCGCTTGGTCGAGTCCGCGGCACCGCTGAATGACCAGGCCACCATCAGCAAGATCAGCGAGGTGACACCGATCGTGATGCCCGCCCACCGCGGGAAGGTCACCGGCTGGCGAGCGATCGGTTCCAAGACCAGCTGGCCCGTGCGACCTCGGGCCGTCTCCTCCGAGTGCTCGGGCGTGTGAATCTTGACCTGCTCATTCGCCGTCGGAACCTGGATGATGCTCTTGCAATTCGGACAGGGGCCCTGCTGGCCTGCGAATTTTTCGCTGACCTTGAAACGCTTGTGACAGTTGCGACAGACAACAATGATTGCCATAGAGGCCCTTCTGCACCCCCAAGTCTCGATCCCCCGCCTAGTTTCGCAAAGGCCCAGGGCAAGTCAAGCGTGTCGGAACGGCTGGCCCCAACCACGCCGTTGCGACCGGCGCGGGGCCGCAGTACCATAAAGAACCTCCCGGCCTGCCAGGAAGCGGCTCGGCGTCAGCTGCCTTGCCAAGGTTCGGGCCGAGCCCCGGCCCTTGGGAGGCCTGGCAGCTGGCGAGCGGGGCCGCGGCCCAGCGGATCGTCCCGCGGCGGGGCCGAGGGGCAGGCGGGTGGTGGTCCCCATCCAAGGGTGGTCTGACGCGAATTTATATGACCGACGAACTGAAAATCACGTTTCTCTGTCCCAACGGGCATAAGTTGAGCGGGCCGGCGAGTTTGCAGGGTAAGCCAGGCCAATGCCCCCACTGTGGGAGCAAATTCACGATTCCCGACTACTCGCAGGGGGAGGACAGCGGAGCGGTGGGCGTCGCCGACGAGGTCGCCGGGCCGCCCGCCCCCGAGGACTCCCAGGTGGGACCGGGGCAGGAAACCTCCGCCCCGATCGACCCCGACACGCTCGCCGTGGCGGATACCACCATCGCCGCCGTACCGCCGACGATGCTGGTTCAACACCCGCCTGCCACCAGCCCCGAACTCTCCTCCGCAGCCACCGGATTGCTCTCCCTGCGAGACGCCTTCGAAATCCTCTGGGCCCGACGCTCGACCGGCGCTTACGTGGAATTGCACCTGAAGAGCGGCGATATTCTGAGCCCCGAATTTTACTCGACCAGCCTCTCCGGACCGGCCCAAGGCCTGTTTGCGACCCGGGACGACGACGGCTGCTACGCCCTGGCCGCTGTCGCCTGGGACGCCGTGGCACAAGTTTCCCTCCGCGGCGTCGCCCAGCTGCCGGATGATTTGTTTGCGGACTGAGCGGGTGTGGCCGGCCCAGCGTTCAGCTTTGGTGCGACAGGTCCTGCTCGGTCAACATCGAAAATCCCTTGGCAGCCAGGGTTTCCTGAGCCATCTCGATGTTGTCGACCATCAGCGCCACGGCGGGACGGTCGTGGGGCCGGTCCAGAATGGGATAAGCCTGAATGATGTTGACCTCCGCCTGCAACAAGGCAGTGCACACCCGCAACAACGGCTGCGGCTCGCCCGGTAATTCGACCCCAATCAGGTCGCTTTCAATTAAGGCCAGCCCCGCCCGCTCCAAAATCTCCCGTCCCTGCTCAGGATGGCTCAGCAAGAAACGTACAAAAGCACATTCTGCCGAATCGTTGATCGACAGCGCGCAAATACGCACCTTGCTGCCCTCGAAACGTCGCACGACTTCCAAGAGCTGGCCCACCCGGTTTTCCAGAAAAACCGTGAATTGACGGATGGCAGGGTAGTCCCGGCCCCGCATGGTCGCAAAATCAGTGCCGGCACCTTCTCCAATGCTCATCGATCCGAATAATGTCCCTTAGACACCCAAGAAAAATATGAAAATCGGGGTCTGCCGCAGACCCCTTAATGATCCTAACGATAGAGGTTCCAGCGATTTATGTCAACCAGCTATCGCCCCCCAGATTCCGTCATCTACCAGCACGAGATTCCGATCCGCGTTCGCTACAGCGAGACCGATGCCATGGGACGCCTGCACCACGCGAATTTCCTGAACTACTTCGAAATGGGACGAACCGAACAGCTCAGGTCCCTGGGGCAAACTTACCGCCAGTTCGAGGAGACCGGCCTGCTGCTGGTCGTCACCAAGATCCACGTGAACTACCATCAGGCAGCACGGTACGACGACCTCTTGCGACTGATTACCATGACCACCCGCACCACCCTGGCACGCATCGACCACCAGTACGCACTGCTGCGCGCCGATCAGCTGATCGCCACCGGCAACAGCACGCTGGCCTGTGTCGATCTCCAAGGTCAGCCCCAGCGTCTGCCCACATGGTTGAAAGTGGAGAGTGAGGGGTGAGGGGTGAGGAGTGAGTGGTGAGTGGTGAGTGGTGAGTGGTGAGTGGTGAGTGGTGAGTGGTGAGTGGTGAGTGGTGAGTGGTGAGTGGTGAGTCCCGGCGCGCTGAAAGGGGGTGTTGGCGAGCGGATATTCTTACTCGCATCCCGAACCCCGCAACCCGCAACCCGCAACCCGTAACCCGCCACCCGCATCCCGCCACCCGTATCCCGCAACCCGCATCCCTCATCCTGCAGCCGGGATGCCTTGGGGCGGCCCTGGTTCCCCGCGGCCTCTTGA
>CAYFZZ010000280.1:0-4378 GCA_964347545.1 uncultured Planctomycetaceae bacterium
CACAGAGCCACCAGTACGTCGCGCTGCTTGCCCGCTCGTTCCGCCACGCTCTTCAGCGCCTCTGGAGCGGTCCCGGTGGAGTCTTCCAGGTCGATGACCACCATCGCCGGGGGCTGCCGCAGCAGCTGGATTCGAGCCGCCTGGGGGTCCGCCGACTCGACCACGGCCCAGCCGGCGGCTGCGGCTGCCGAGCACAACAGCTGTCGCCGCCGCTCGGAAAACCCAATCACCATGCAGCCCAGGCTGCTGTCCGCCGCCGCTTGCTGCTGTGTCGCCGTCGTCGTCGAAGCGTCAGCAGCTGACTTGTCGTTTTGTGTGGAACCCAACATTTTTTTCCCTCCGGTCGTTACGACCTTCCGCTCATCGTTTCGCCAAATCGTGCTCGCCAAGCCTCGCTTGACGGTTTCTTGTTTCTGTCCCGATCCCCTCGCAGGTCACCTCGCCACGCAGCCGCGGCCGCCGCTTTACCACTGGATCTTGCGGACCCGGCGGCGGTGGATACCTTTCTGGCCGACGCTGTTGCGGCGGGTGGCAAACTTCGAATTCCGGGCCATCGCGTGTTGGGTCTGAGACCGACGTTGAGGCCGGTCGCTTCCCTTGCGGCGATAGTCGGCACCCGACCCCTCGTCGTAGTCGGGCACCTGGTAGCTGTACTTGGTGTTCATTGGTGGCTCCCATTCCGGCGGGACTCGGCCCGCGATCCCGATACCATCCGCCGGGGACAGGCCCCGGACCTTGGACAGTCCCCACGCCGTGCGGGCGATGGTTGTTTCCACCACCGCTCTGTTTCATCACCGCTCTGCGCCGCGGGAACTTTCTCTTGTCGCCTGTCGGTGAAAGCATGCAGCGCGCCATAAACGCGGCGCGGCACGCGCGGCGCGTGCGCAAGTCAAAGAGCGGCAACGCTCAAAAAAAATTGGGAAGAGTAGAAACTTCGCCGCGGGGCCGGCGGAGATGCCGGGCCGCGCTAGCGGAAATGGAAGAGCGGACTGGCCAGCTTGGCTGACCGGATTGGCACAACGTCCCAGCTGACCTGGGGCGGGGAGGCGGGGCCGATTGCCGCACTCGGCCGCCGCCCCCCACCCGCTGGAAACGCCCCCGCACAAGCCCCCCGGGCAGGGCCCGCACCTGGCCAATCCGGCACAGCGGGGGGCCAGCCAGGACTACCGGATTGGAACAGCCGGTTCTGCCCTCCTGGCTCAGGCGGGCCGGCGGGAGAGGGCAGGCCCTAAGTCATTGCCTTGGTGCCGGTTACCACCATCCCCCGCCGGCCGCGTCCTGCCCCGGTAGGCCCCCCTTGGCCGATTCGCGTCGGGGAAAAGTCGGGGAAAAGCCGCGCGGCAGAATCGTCAAGCTTTGACCACCTTGTGAGGCCGCTAAAGACAACCTAACGCGGCGCGTAACCCCTTTTGCAGAAAATGACTTCGGAACGTTCAAGGCCTTCGATCGGCGCGGCCGATAGGGTAGTTGTCGCTGGACACGTACCCGTGTCACCCACGGCGACGCCAAGTCATGCGTCCGAGCAGTTATTGCGAGTATCGAGGAATGATTCACGCGGCTCGGACGTACACACCCCCATGAACCTGCGGGTTCCCCACCCAGCCACCCTGGCAGTAACGGTCACCCACCCCCAAAGAGTAAATTCTTCGCGCGGCGGCAGCGAGTTTTTGATTGGTCCTCCAATCAATCATCTCGCTACCAGATCGACTTCCGTCAGGGCTTCTAACTCGCGGTTCGAATCGTAGAGGAGACGTGGTTCGATGAGATTGAGCATGTTTGTTGGCGCGCTCGTGCTAAGCATGAGCCTGTGCACCAGCCAACACAGTTACGGTTTCGAACTGCTCGACCGTATGCTGGGTGCTGGTTGTGGATGTGACGCCGGCTGCGATGCCGGTTGTGATGCCGCTTGTGGAGCGGAAGCTGCTTGTGGCTGCGAGGCCAAGTCCTGCTGCAAGCAACGGTGCGCCAAGCAGCGCTGCTGCAAGGAACGTTGTCACCGGACGCGCTGCTGCAAGAGCAACGGTTGTGACGACGCCTGTGGCGCCGAAGCGGGTTGCGATGCCGGTTGCGATGCGGCTTGTGGCTGCGAAGCCAAGTCTTGCTGCAAGAAAAAGTGCTGCAAGCAGCGCTGCTGCAAGGAACGTTGCCACCGCGTGCGTTGCTGCAAGAGCAACGGCTGTGACGACGCCTGTGGCGCCGAAGCCGGTTGCGATGCCGGTTGCGATGCCAAGCCCTGCTGCAAGCAGAAGTGCTGCAAGCAGCGTTGCTGCAAGCAGCGTTGCTGCAAGGAACGTTGCCACCGCGTGCGTTGCTGCAAGAACAACGGCTGCGACGCGGGTTGCGACGCCGGTTGTGACGGCGGTTGCGACGGTGGAGACGCCCCGGCCCCGACGGCCAGCAGCGTCCCGATGCCGCCGACCCCGAAGCCGGATGCCTCGGCCTAAGCCGCCGACCAGCCGACTTCTGATTGGCTAGATGATTGACCTGGCCGAGCACCCCCGCTCGGCCAGGTCTTTTTTATGGCCCTAACCGAAAATTGGGCAGCCGGCCCCCGCCCGCCGGCAGAATTCTAATTGATGATTGATGATTGTTGATTGTTGAAGTGAAAGCGGCGTGCCACCTGACTGGGAAGTTCAAAAATCAAAAATCAACATTCGTCAATCATCAATAAACCGAAGAGCCCGATGATGCTTGTCCGTTTCTAGCTAGACTGTCTAATTTAACCTTCGTGCTCTTCGTGCCCTTCGTGGTAAAATTCCCCCTCGCCGGGGGCCCAAAAAATCAGTGGCCCCCGCCTTGCTCTCCCGCCTTGCTGTCAGGGAGGCTGGGAAGGACCACGAAGGACATGAAGAGCACGAAGGCGGAAAAGCGAAAGGCAACACGGGGCTAAAACACCCGTTGGCCCCGTTTTTTCTTACTTCAAAAATCAAAAAACAACATTCGGCAATCATCAATCGATCGAAGAGCCCGATGATGCCTGCCCGTTTCTAGGCTTTTTTGATAACGCTCGTCCCGCCCCGCGGGCGGCGTCGGCGTGCAGGCGGCCCAGGGCATAGCCCAGCAAGTCGCCCCGCTGCCGACACATCTCTATCACCAGCTCGAAACGGCCGGCCAACCGCGACAACTCCAACAGGCCGGGCGCAAACCCCGTGGTCGATACGTCCGGCGGAATCAGCTCGGCCCGAGCCTTCAGGGCCTCGTCCAAACGACCCAAGCGGGCCAGCAGAACGATGTAGACTTCGATCACCACCACCGAGTCGACCTGCAGGTCGGCCGCGGTGGCTTGAGCCCCAAAGTAGTCGACCGCCTCCTGCGGGTGGTGACCCAGTTGAGCGGCGAAGAAGAGGGCGTGGGCGGGAAAATAGTCGCTAAAGGGCGGATCGGCCGCCGGCTGCAACCCGTCGTGCAGCCGCCGTCCGTACTCGGCCAGCTCCCACGCCCGCTGCAACGCCTCCCGGTCGGTGACTTGCCGAGCGAACCGGAGGACGGCCGCCAGGTGCGAGACGTCGATGTGCGTCGTGAACTCGTCCAACCGCGGCCCGCCCCCGGCCAACCAGGCCCGCAACGGCGACCCGCCTTCCGCCCCCTCGGCCGCCTCCTCCAGGTCGGCCCGCAGGTTGCCCAACAATTCGGCGTGCAGCCACCCCACCAGAATGCCGGTCACCTCCTCCTGCTGCTGCCGATCCAAGGTGTGCCGTACCGACTCGTAGGCCGTGATCGCATTGCACGTCCCCTGGTGCTCCAACAGCCACGGAAACCCCAGCCCCGGATCGATCCCCTCGTACACGCATAACTCGACCAGCTGGTCCAAATCCTCCGCCCCAGGTTCCGCCCGCCGCAAGGCCTCGCGGATCATCTCCTCTGCCCCCGCCGCGCGCAGGTAAACCCACGCTCGCCGATACTCCCCCTCGTCCAACAGCAACTGCCCCACCTCCCGGCAGACCGCCACGTAGTCGGCCTCCAGCTGGCCCTGCAGCGGGGCCGGCAGGTCGTCCAGATCGGGGCGGTCCAGCCACGGCAGGCCCCGCGCCAGCCGGCATTGCATCAGCCGCACGTCGAACAGGTCGTCGTACCGCTTCCCCTGGCGCAACCGCTCGACCAGAAACTGCAGAGCGGCGGCGGGGCCGTGATCCTCCAGGACCCGCGTCAGTTCCGTAAACTCAGCGTCCGACGTCATCTCACTTAGGCTCCGTGACCGGCCAACCCACCAAAAAAACCACGCCCCGTATCGTAACACAGCCGCCGACGCCTTCAAACGTCAGGCAGTGGTGAATGGTGAATGGTGAATGGTGAGTGGTGAATGGTGAGTGGTGATTGGTGAGTGGTGATTGGTGAGTGGTGATTGGTGAGTGGTGAGCGGCAAGGCACTAGCCGCCAG
>CAYFZZ010000281.1:0-3410 GCA_964347545.1 uncultured Planctomycetaceae bacterium
GCCGCCCCGGCCGCCCCGCCGACAGCGGACTCGACACCGGCGGCGGCCTCGACACCGGCGGCGGGCCAGCCGGCGGCGGGCCAGCCGGCGGCGGACTCGACACCGGCGGCGGGCCAGCCGGTGGCGGCCGCCGACGGGCGTACCGACGCCGCGGCCAGCGCTGCCCCGGCCCCCGAGGCCGCCGTGCCCGTGCCGGCGGCGGTCGAGCCCGAGAAGGCCCCCGCGGTCGCGACCGCGGGCTCTCCCGAGCGGGGGGGCGAGCGGACCGGCGAGCGGCGGACCGTGCCGGTGGCCGCCAGCAGTCTGAACCGCATCATGCGGCTGGCCAGCGAGTCGATGGTCGAAGCCCGGCGGCTGCAGGCCATGCGGCAATCCCTGGCGGCCCTCACCGACGCTCGGCGCCAGCTGACCGATCTGCTGGATCGGCTGGAAAGCCGCGACCACGCTCACCGTTCGGCCCCCTCCGGCTGGGAAGACCTGCGGCGGCTGAACCTGCGATCGCAGGAACTGCTGCACGAGCACACCACCTGTCTGGAACGAGCGCTCTGGCGTTCGGAACGGACCAGCACGGAACTGTATCACCAGGTCATCGGCAGCCGCATGCGGCCGTTTGTGGAAGGGACCCAGGCCTTTCCCCGCATGATTCGCGACCTGGCGCGGTCCCTGGACATGCAAGTCGCGTTCGAAGTCGTGGGGGGGGCGGTAACGGTAGACCGCGATATCCTCCGCAAGCTGGAAGCCCCCTTGAACCATATCTTGCGCAACTGCGTGGACCATGGTATCGAAAGCCCCGCAGCCCGCACGGCAGCAGGCAAACCGGAAACGGGACGCATCGTGCTGGAAGCGCGTCATCAGGCAGGCATGTTGATCGTAGAGGCCCGCGACGATGGCGGCGGCATCGACCCGCACGATTTGCAGCAGCGGGTGGTCGAGCGGCAGCTGGTGGACGAGACGATGGCGGCTCAGCTGTCCCGCGACGAACTGCTGGAGTTCCTCTTCCTGCCCGGCTTTTCCACCGCCGGCCAGGTGACCGAAGTTTCCGGCCGCGGCGTCGGCCTGGACGTGGTGCGGAACATGGTCCAGGAAGTGGCAGGGACCGTGCGGGTCGAATCGGTCCCGGGCGAGGGGACCCGGTTTACCCTGCGGCTGCCGGTCACCTTATCGGTGATCCGCGCGGCCCTGGCCGAGATTGGGGGAGAGCTGTACGCGTTTCCGCTGGCCAAGCTGGTCCGGATCGTCCGCGTGCCGGCCAGCCAGATCCGACCCGTGCAAGGCCGCCAGCAGTTCACGCTGGATGATCAGTCGATCGGGCTGGTCCGCGGCACCGAGATCCTGGACCTGCCCGCCGCCCCGGCATCCGATGAAACGCTGAGCGTGATCGTGATCGGCCAGGACCAGCAGCCGTGTGGGATCGCCGTCGACCGCTTTGTGGGCGAACAGGATCTGGTCGTGCGGCCGCTGGACGTGCGGCTGGGAAAAGTCCCCCACATCGCCTCCGCGGCGCTGACCGAAACCGGCACCCCCCTGCTGATTGTCGATGTCGACGACATGCTGCAGTCGATACGCCAGCTGCTGGGGGAAGGCCGCCTGCGGGGGATGCGGTCGCTGGCCGAGCTGCCCCGAGGGGGGAAATCGAAAGTGCTGGTCGTGGATGACTCGATTACCGTCCGCGAAGTCGAACGGCAGTTGCTGGTCACGCACGGATACGATGTCGACGTCGCCGTGGACGGCCAGGACGGCTGGCACGCCCTCTGCCAGGGAAACTACGACCTCTTGATCACCGACGTCGATATGCCCAGGATGAACGGTATCCAATTGATCGAGGCCGTACGGCGCGATTCGCGTTTTGAAAAGCTGCCGGTCGTGATCGTGTCTTACAAGGACCGGGAAGAGGACCGCTTGCGGGGGGTCGAGGCGGGGGCGAATGCCTACCTGACCAAGGGCAGCTTTCACGACGATTCGTTCGTCCAGACCGTGCACGACCTGATTGGTAAAATCGACTGATGCGGATTGCCCTGGTCAATGACGTGAAAATGGCGGTCGAAGCGTTGCGGCGCGTCGTCGAGTCGATGCCCGAGGCCCGCGTGGCCTGGATCGCCGAAGACGGCCAGCAGGCGGTGGACCGATGCCGCGAGGACCGACCCGACCTGGTGCTGATGGACCTGATCATGCCCCAGCTGGACGGCGTCCAGGCCACGCGGCAGATCATGCAGGAATGCCCCTGCCCGATTTTGGTCGTCACGGCGACGGTCACCGGCAATTGCAGCAAGGTTTACGAGGCCCTGGGATACGGGGCGGTGGATGCGGTCAACACCCCCGTGCTGGGCCGCGACCAGCAAGTGACGGGTGGCGACGAACTGATCCGCAAGATTCGCAACGTGATGCGGTTGCAGGGGGCGGGGGCGGTCCAGCCGCCGCTGGGCCGCCCGCCCGCAGTGGACGCCGGCGGGCCCCCCCCGGCCGTCGATGTGCCGCTGGTCGTGATCGGCGCCTCCACCGGCGGCCCGCAGGCCCTGGGAAAGGTGCTGGCGCGACTCGCGCCGCCGCTGCCCTTTGCCGTGGTCGTGGTCCAACATCTGGATCCGCTCTTCGTGCCCGGCCTGGCCGAGTGGCTCCAGCGGGAAACGGGGCTACCCGTCCAGCTGATTCGCGAGGGGGATCGGCCCGCGGCGGGGACGGTCCAGCTGGCCTCCACCGCGGACCACCTGGTGATCGGGGCCACAGGCCAATTCGGTTATGTGCGAGAACCGGCAAGCCAGGTCTTCCGCCCGTCGGTCGACGTCTTCTTCGCCTCGCTGAGGCAACATCGCGTGCGGCCCGGCGTGGCCGTCCTGCTGACCGGCATGGGACGGGACGGCGCGGCTGGCTTGAAATCGCTCCGCGAGGCCGGCTGGCAGACCGTCGTCCAGGACCAGGCGACCAGCATCATCTGGGGTATGCCCGGGGCGGCCGTGGGCCTGGATGCCGTGGACCAGGTCCTGCCGGTCGACCAGATCGGACCGGTGATCGCCACCCGCTTCCGTTCCTCGTGCGTGTCCCGGTGACTCCCAGATGACCTCCCCTCCACCGCCACCCGGGCCGGCCACCGACGACGTGCAGCAGATGTTCGCGCAGGAGATCATCGTCCTGCTGGTCGACGACCAGGCCATGATTGGCGAAGCGGTCCGCCGTATGCTGGCCAGTCAGGAGGACATCCAGTTTCACTTTTGCCAGGACCCGCACCAGGCCCTGGCCCAGGCCGCTCGGCTGCAGCCCACCGTGATCCTGCAGGACCTGGTGATGCCCGACATGGACGGCCTGGACCTGGTGCCGCAATACCGGCAACAGGAGTCGACGCGGGACACGCCCCTGATCGTGCTCAGCGCCCGCGAAGAACCGGTCACCAAGGCCGAGGCCTTTGCTCGGGGGGC
>CAYFZZ010000282.1:0-2997 GCA_964347545.1 uncultured Planctomycetaceae bacterium
TGATCGGTCCAAGCATGCGCGGCGCGTAAAAGTGACGTTCCAGCGGATCACGCCGCCCGAGGAACAGATGTGGACATCGAATAGCCGCCCGGGGATTGATGTGCCTTTGGGACGCGCCGGTGCGACGATGCTGCAGCACATGCAATTGGGAAGCGGGACGGCTCAACACGTGATGATTGCGGGAAAGACGGGATCCGGCAAATCGACGTTGCTGCACGTGATGGTCACGAATCTTGCGCTTTATTACGGACCGGACCAGGTCGAGTTTTATTTGATCGACTTCAAAAAGGGCGTGGAATTCAAAACGTACGCGGGGCATAGGCTGCCTCACGCCCGCGTCGTGGCGATCGAAAGCGATCGCGAGTTCGGCTTGAGTGTCCTGCAACGGCTGGACACGATTTTGAACGAGCGGGGTGAGATTTTTCGTGCCGGCGGCGTTCAAGACCTGGCTGGTTATCGTAAATCTTTTCCAGCGGAACGCATGCCACGGATGTTGCTTCTGATCGACGAATTCCAGGAGTTCTTTGTCGAAGACGACCGCGTCGCGCAGCAGGCGTCGCTGCTGTTGGATCGTCTGGTTCGGCAGGGCCGCGCGTTCGGGATCCACGTCGTGCTAGGTTCGCAAACGCTCAGCGGTGCTTACACACTAGCTCGCAGCACATTGGGCCAGATCGGCGTGCGGATCGCGCTGGAATGCAGCGAATCAGACGCTCATCTGATTCTCAGCGACGACAACACGGCCGCGCGGCTTCTTTCTCGGCCCGGGGAGGCGATCTACAACGATGCTAACGGGCGGCTGGAGGGGAACCATCTTTTTCAGATTTCCTGGCTGCCGGATGACCAGCGCGATCAATATCTGCAGCGCGTGCGAGTGCTGGCTCAGCAGCGAGAGCTAAGGCCTCCGCCGCTGATCGTGTTTGAAGGGAACGCGCCGGCGGACCCGGCAAATCTGCCGGCGCTGTGTGCCACGATGCGCGGCGAATCGGTCGCCCCGTCCCAGGAGCCTCCGCGAGCATGGTTGGGGGAACCGGTGGCCATCCAGGAGCCGGTTTCGGTCGACTTTCGCCGCCAGACGGCAGCGAACCTGTTGATCGTCGGCCGCGATCCGGATGCGGCCTTCGGCGTATCGGCCGGATGCCTGTTGAGCGTCGCGGGCCAAAGCCCGGCCGGCGAACCTGGTCCGGACACGACGGTTCCCCGTCTGGTGGTACTGGACGGCAGCCCCCCGGATCTATCCCATGAGGCGGGCTGGTCACAAGTTGCCGCCGCGCTTCCCTTCGATGTAAAAGTGGTCGGACCGCGCGGTGCGCAAGCGGTGTTCGCCGCCCTAGCCGACGAACTCGATCGGCGGCAACAGGTCGATGCCACCGGCGAATCCATCTTCGTGTTTGTGTTCGGGCTGGCTCGCTTCCGTGACTTGCGGCGGGCCGAGGACGATTTCGGATTTGGAACCGACGCAGACAAGCCGCCGGGCGTGGACAAGCAGTTTGTTGATTTGCTGCGCGAAGGACCTTCTCTGGGGATCCACTTTATCGCTTGGTGCGACAGTTACACGAACCTGGATCGCTGGCTCACCCGCCGAGCCCTGCGCGATTTTGAAATGCGGGTGCTCTTTCAGATGAGCGCGGCGGATTCGAGCCAGCTGATCGATAGCCCGGCGGCCGCCAAGTTAGGGGAAAACCGGGGGCTTTTGTATGTAGAAGAACGAGCGTCCCTGGAAAAATTCCGGCCTTATGGCCCGCCCTCGGCAAGCTTTCTGGCGGCACTCCCCGAGCAGCTGAGTCGAATGCAGGGGACCGGCTCCGAGCGAGTGCGGATGGAGAACAGCTGATCTGAGCGCTCCGCTCGGTGTCTGTCCCCTCTGTCGTTATCAAAAGAGGCCGCTAGGAACCGGCGCCGGGGCTAGGCCGAGGTTCTTGGCGGGCGGTCCGCGCGAGGCGTATGGTCAAGGAGGTTAAGCGGCGTGGCGATCGCGCCGCTAAAGGCCAACAGGAATCCCAGTAAACCGACAAGCAGCGACACGGGTTCGTGCTGGGGAAACGACGCGTCAACGTAGAGCCAGGTGAAGGCCATCGCGCAGGTTCCGGAAAAGAACCACAGCAGGGATCGGCGGATGTAACGATATCGCACGAACCCGCTATACACGGCTCCGGACAGCGACCAGACGATAACGCCCAGCGGGCTTTGCTGCGAGATCATCGCAAACAGCAAGCAGGCGAAGGTCGTGATGATGAACAGCGAGCCCAGCGTAAACTGGTTGGTTCCGCTTTCTTCCACGTCCATGATCCGCTCCGTTTTTTTCCCGTCGGCCGCCCCACGGTGGACATGGCCCCCGCGGGACCCTCTGGCCCGCATCTGCCTCGCAGGGCAGGTGCATTATATTCAGGGAGGGACGTCAATGACCCACGACCGTGCCCAAAAAGGGCCGAGCGGCAAGGGCCGAAAAAGGAGCCGAAAAAGGACAGGCAGCGTCGGTCGTTGGATACCGCCAACGAGGGACTCGTTGGGGTGGTCACTTGCCGGTCAACGACCGGCCAAGCGACGGAAGCTTGACCCCCCACAGCGCAAAACAGGATCCTGAAGGGCTCATTGGGGAGCGATGCGGATGTCCCCCGGCGGCTGGCGTTGTCCCTCACCGCTCTTTCGGACACCTTGACCGCCAGAGTTATGTTGGTTGATCTATTCTCCCCGATATTGCTATACTTAAGTCGTGGACACTCCGCTTGAACAAATCCAGCAGCTTCCCATTGCCGACCGCTTAAACCTCGTTGAGCAAATCTGGGACGGTATCGGTCAATCCGACGAGCCGCTAATCCTACGTGATTGGCACAAAAAAGAGGCTCGCAGACGCGCAGCGGAATTGACCGCTGACCCGAGTATTGCGATAACTCGCGAAGAACTTTGGAAGCGCGTCGACGATGACACCAGATGAATCTCTTCGTTTTCATCCGGACGTCACGTTTGACCTTCGCGAGGCAATCGGCTGGTACGCCGACA
>CAYFZZ010000283.1:0-5081 GCA_964347545.1 uncultured Planctomycetaceae bacterium
CGTGCCCAGGCCGGAACTGGAGAGCCAGGTGCGGGGCTGCTGGAACTTGTAAAACTGAGCGGCCCACATCTGGTGCTGGCCCACGCCCACCGTGACGATCGTCTTCCGCTGGCGGGTCATTTCCCACAACTGGCGAATTGCATGCTGGGGCAGAACCCCCTCGTAAGCTTCGTTGTAGTGGAACGGATCGGACTCCTTCCACTGGGCGCACTGCCGCACCCAGTCGGCGATGTCCTCGGGCGGTTCCGCGATCTGGTTCAATTCCGTCAGGGCGTATTTGGCGTCGCTGCAGATGGGGATATGAGCGACCTTGTTCTTGTTCAGCTCGGAAGCGTCGATGTCGATGTGCACAATCTTGGCGTTCTTGGCGAATTCGGACAGCTTGCCCGTGACGCGGTCGTCAAACCGGACGCCCAAGGCCAGGATCAGGTCCGCCTCGTTGATGGCATAGTTGGCATACACACTGCCGTGCATCCCCAGCATGTCCAGCGACAACGGGTCCTCGCTGGGAAAAGCCCCCAGGCCCATGACGGTCATGCTGACGGGGATGCCCGTTTTGCGGACCAGGTCCCGCAATTCCTGGCTGGCCTCGGAGGCGATAATCCCGCCGCCGGCATAGATGATGGGTCGCCGAGCGATCTTGATGGCGGCCGCAACCTGGCGGATCTGTTCCACCCGGGCCTGCGGCGGTTGGGGCCGGTAGCCGGGCAGCTGCATCGAGACCTCCCAATCGGGCTCGATCCGCGCCAGCTGGACGTCCTTGGGCAGGTCGATCAGCACCGGGCCGGGACGGCCGGTGGTGGCGATGTGAAACGCCTCTTTGACGACCCGCGTCACGTCGTGGACATCGGTCACCAGGTAATGGTGTTTGGTGATCCCCCGGCAGACCTCCACGATCGGTGTTTCCTGAAAGGCGTCGCTGCCGATCACGGGGGTGCCGACCTGACCGGTGATGGCGATCAGGGGAATACTGTCCAGCTTGGCGTCGGCGATGGCCGTGACCAGGTTGGTGGCCCCCGGCCCGCTGGTCGCCATGCAGATCCCCGGCAGTCCGGTCGACCGGGCGAAGCCCTGCGCGGCAAAGCCCCCCCCTTGTTCGTGACGCGGGAGGATGGTCCGCAGCTGGTCCTCGAAGCGGGTCAGGGCCTGGTGCAACGGCATGCTGGCACCGCCCGGATAGGCGAAAACCACCTCCACGCCATGATCGACCAGACTTTTGACCAGGATATCGGCCCCGGACATCAGCGTGGCTTGGGTCTTGCGCTTGGTTCGAGCACGCGGCACGGTCTGCTCCTCAGTTTTTCGGCTCGGTGTTCTGCTCGGTGTTCGGCCGGTCTGCGCCCCTTTCCGCTCGACCAGCTCCCCCCGCCCTGGCCGCGGTCGGCCGGCGGGAGATCACCCCATTTCAATCCTTCAGGATAAGGGGATTTAGGCACCCTTGCAACTGAACATCGTCCGCAAAAATTGCCCCGTGTGGCTGGCCGGCACCGCGGCGATGGCTTCGGGCTTGCCGCTGGCCACAATCTGCCCGCCGGCGGCGCCCCCTTCGGGGCCCAAATCGATCAGCCAGTCGGCCGCCTTGATCACGTCCAGGTTGTGTTCGATCACCAGGACGGTGTGGCCCTGGTCGACGAGTTGGTTCAGCACGTGCAGCAGCTTGCGGATGTCGTCGAAGTGCAGGCCGGTGGTCGGTTCGTCCAGCACGTACAGCGTGTGGCCCGCTCCGCCGTTGGACAGCTCCGTCGCCAGCTTGACCCGTTGAGCTTCGCCGCCGGACAGCGTGTGGGAGGGCTGGCCCAGGGAGAGGTAGCCCAGCCCCACGTCGACCAGGCACTGCAGTGTCCGCTGGACCGCGGCAAAGTTTTCGAAGAACCCGACGGCGTCCTGGATCTGCATCTCCAGCACGTCGGCGATCGATTGATCGCGGTAGCGGACATCCAGCGTCTGGCGATTGAAGCGGGCTCCGTGGCACTCGCTGCAGGTCACAAACAGGTCGGGCAGAAAGTTCATATCGATCCGCTGCTGACCCTGGCCCTGGCAGACGTCGCAACGTCCCCCCTGCACGTTGAAGCTGAACCGGCTCGCCCCGAAACCGCGTTGCCGCGCGGCACGGGTCCCGGCGAAGACTTTGCGGATCTGGTCGAAGACACCCGTGTAGGTGGCCGGGTTACTGCGGGGTGTGCGGCCAATGGGCGATTGATCGATCTCGACCAGCCGGTCGATCCCCCGCACCCCGCGCAAGCCGCGGTGCGGACCGGGGCGGGGGCCGGTGCCGGACAGGCGGCGGTGCACCGCTCGGACCAGGGTTTCGTTGACCAGCGAGCTCTTTCCCGAACCGCTGACCCCGGTCACGCAGATCAAGACGCCCAGGGGAAACCGGACATCGATCTGTTGGAGGTTGTTGGTGGCCGCTCCCAGCAGTTCCAACGCGCGGGTCTTGGCCGTGCGTCGTCGCCGCGCGGGGACGGGAATTGCCAGGCTGCCCTGCAGGTATTGGGCGGTGATCGAGCTGGCGGCCGCGGTCACTTCGGCCACGGAGCCTTGGGCCACGATCCGCCCTCCCTCCAGGCCCGCCCCGGGCCCCATGTCGATCAACAGGTCGCTGCCCCGCATCATCGCCTCGTCATGTTCGACGACCAGCACCGTGTTGCCCAGCTGCTGCAGGTCGCGCAGGGCCTCGATCAACCGCTGGTTGTCACGCGGGTGCAGGCCGATCGACGGTTCGTCGAGGATGTAGCAGATGCCGACCAGGCTGGAGCCGATCCCGCTGGCCAGCCGCACGCGCTGGAGTTCCCCGCCGCTGAGCGAATCGGCGGGCCGGTCCAGCGAGAGGTAGCCCAGGCCGACTTTGTCGAGAAAGCGGAGGCGGCTGACGATTTCCGTCACCACCGGTTCGGCCACCGGCTTTTCATGACGACGAAATTTCAGCTGGGCGAACCAGTCCCCCGCCTCGCTGACGGGCAGGTGGGTGATTTCGTGCACGGCCAGGCCCCCCAGGTGCACCGCTCGAGCTTCGGGGCGCAGCCGTGTGCCGTGACAGGCGGGGCAGGGGAGTTGGTTGCGGAGGGCGGCCAGCTTCCGCTGCCGGGCCTCGCGGCTGGTCGTGGCGTATTCCTTTTCCAACAGGTTCAGGACCCCGGGGAATTTTTTGCCGTCCCCGCGGACCAGTTTTTCCCACACGGCCGGCCGCAGTTGGGACAGTGGCGTGTCGCCGTCGATACGGTACTTGTCCAGGAAGGGCTGCAACTGTTCGTTCACGGCCTGGAGGCCTTTGGCCTTCAGCCCCTTCCAGGGCGCCACGGCGCCCTCCTGCAGGCTGAGCTGCGGGTCCGGCACGACCAGTTCCAGGTCGAACTCCTCACACACCCCCAGGCCGTCGCACTGGGGGCAAGCCCCGTAGGGGCTGTTGAAACTGAACGTCCGCGGTTCCAGTTCGCCATAGCTGATGTTGCAGGTGGGGCAGGCGTAACGGGTGCTAAACAGCATTTCCTCCCAAGCGTCCTGCTGGGGGGCAGCCCCCTTGCGGCTCTTGCGTCGACCGGCCTTTCGCGCGGGAGTTGGTTTCCGCGTCTTGCCCGGAACGGGCGGGTGACAGACGATCACCGTGTCGGTGCCGTGACGGATGGCGTGGTCCAGCGACTCGCGGATGCGGGATTCGCTGCCGGGACGAATCACAACCCGATCGACCACCGCTTCGATGTGGTGCACGCGACGGGGCGGCAGTTCGGGGACTTGTTCGATGTCGTAAATCGTGCCGTCCACGCGAGCGCGGACGAAGCCGGCTTTGCGGATGGCCTGCAACACGTCCCGATGAGCTCCCTTCCGCCCGCGGACCAGCGGAGCCAGGATGATGGCTCGCGTGCCATCCGGCAGTTTGAACAGCGCCTGGAGGATTTGCTGGGGCGTTTGCGGGCGGATCGGCTGGCCACACTGGTAGCAGGAGGCGGTTCCCAGTCGAGCCAGGAGGACGCGCAGATAATCGTAGATCTCCGTGACGGTGGCCACAGTGCTGCGCGGGTTCGGATTGCCCGCCCGCTGATCGATGGCGATCGTGGGCTGCAGGCCTTCGATCAGGTCCACATCGGGCCGTTCCAGCTGGTGGAGGAACTGCCGCGCGTAAACGGAAAGGCTCTCGACATACTGCCGCTGGCCTTCGGCGCAGAGCGTGTCCATGGCCAGCGTGCTCTTCCCCGAACCGCTGGGCCCGGTGATGACCACCAGGCGATTGCGGGGGATGTCGACGTCCAGATCCTTCAGGTTGTGGACCCGTGCCCCGCGAATGCGGATCAAACCCGGCGGCGGGCTGCCGTTACCGGACTGGTCAGGGCGAGCGGACATGGTGGTCCCCGGGGGCGGTGGCGAAGGCGCTGCCAAACTTGTCAGCCTAACAGACGCCCGGGGGCCCTTCAACGTTGACGGCCACCGGTTGGCACCGCGGTGGGGGAGGGATATCATGAGGGATTCCGCGGCTGGGGTCCCTGAGAAACTTGCTATGCGCCACATCCTTTCCGCTCTGGTCCAAAACGTCCCGGGGGTGCTCTCCAACGTGGCGGGCATGCTGGCTTCGCGCGGTTACAACATCGACAGCCTGGCCGTCGGCGAGACGGAGAATCCCGAGCTGTCGCGGATGACGTTTGTCGTGGTCGGGGACGACAGCGTGCTGGAACAGGTCCGCAAACAGCTGGAAAAAATCGTGACGGTCGTCCAGGTGGACGACATCAGCGCCAAGGACCACGTCGAGCGGGATTTGATGCTGATCAAGGTCACCGCGGCGGCCGGGGCCCCCCGCAGCGAGGTCCGGGAACTGACCGAAATTTTCCGCGGACGGATTGTGGACGTCAGCCCCGAAGAAGTGGTGATTGAAATTTCAGGACAAGAAGGAAAAATCGAAGCCTTCATTAACCTCATGCGACCCTTTGGCATCAAAGAACTGGTACGCACCGGCAGGATCGCTCTGGTCCGCAGCCTCAGTCGCGACGCGGCCGGGAGCCGGGGGATTCGCCGAGCGGAAAGTTAGGAGCGAAGATGGCAGCCACGATTTACTACGACGCCGACGCCGACATGGCGGTCTTGAAAGACAA
>CAYFZZ010000284.1:0-2905 GCA_964347545.1 uncultured Planctomycetaceae bacterium
GTGGTCAAGGAGGGCGACTTCACCTTGGTCCACGGCACACTGCGCCATCCGGAGTGGGAGTACCTGCTGACGGGCGACCAGGCGCAGGCCCACTTCCGGCTCCAGGAGACGCCCTACAGCCTCGTCGGCCACTCCCACGTCCCTTTCGTGGCGGTGGAGGCGGCCAGCGCTCCGGCCGCGATGGTCGTGCTCGCCGACGGCGATGAGCTCCATCTCAGCGAGGAGCGGCTCGCCATCAACCCAGGCGGCGTCGGCCAGCCGCGCGACGGCGACAGCCGCGCCGCCTGGCTGCTGCTCGAGCACAGCCCCTCGCCGGCCTGGCGGCCGTCGCCGTCGGTTTGGGCCTGGTCGTCTTCATCTGGTGGATCACTTATCGAGTGCAAGTGCCACAGCACGCGAGGTTGGTCCAACGGTATGATAGCCAGGTGGCTCGGCAGCTGGTGGCCGGCAACTGGTGGCGGACCGCAGCCTGGTCCGCCCGCAGCGGGCTGGTCCTGTGGATGGTGTGGCAGACCTGGAGCGTGACGATATCCTGAGCTTCTGGCCACCCTGGGGGGGGCGGTTGTTTCGGCGAAACTTGGTATCATCGGAAACTTTGAGAATCTTTGTGTTAACGAAAGGAGACGGATGATGGCCAGAATTCATTGGTCTTACCATCGCCCTGGGTGAAAGACGTGTGGAAAGACGCAAGAGTTTCTTGCCAACGCCAAAATCGAACCGGCCGAACAAGTCGACGCTCGTAAACAACAGCTCAAGCAAAAAGACGCCCTGGAGCTGGTCAAACAGGTCCAGGAGATCTACGCCGCCAAAGGCAAGCAGGTGGTGCACCTGAAGCTGAAGAGCGACAAGCCGGACAGAGCGACCTTGTTGAAGCTGCTGCTGGGCCCGACCGGCAACCTGCGAGCCCCCACGCTGCGGAAGGGCAAGACCCTGATCGTCGGTTTCGACCAGGAAACCTACGAAGAACTGCTCGGCTAACCCCCACCGCTCGACCCGACCTGCCGCCCCCCCCAAAAAAGGACAGGCCTAATCCGGTTCCCCTCCGAAAAAGGACAGGCATAATCAGCTTTCTCTAAGTTGCCAGCGCCTCTTCTTTTCCTCCCCTTCCCCGCTTTGCAATCGGGCCGGAAGGAGGGCGAGTGGCACCTCCGGCAGCTCTGGAAACACGGAAAAAACGGTATCTGGGCTGAATCATGCCTGTCCTTTTTCGGGCCTTTCGGGCCCGGGCGCCCCGGGCCCTTCCTTTTTTCGGCCGTCTTTCGTGCCTTTTCTGTAGCCGGCCTCTTCGAGGCCGGAACAGCGGGCTCATAGAGCCCGCCTACAGGTTTTGACCCACCGAATCATGCCTGTCCTTTTTCGGGCCGGGCCTTTTCTGTAGCCGGCCTCTTTGAGGGCGGAAAAGCGGGCTCACAGAGCCCGCCTACAGGTTTTGACACACGGAATCATGCCTGTCCTTTTTCGGGCCGTCTTTTCGGGCGCTTTGGGCTGAATCATGCCTGTCCTTTTTCGGGCCCTTTTTCGGGCCGTCCTTTTTCGGGCCCGGGTGAGCCGATTGCCAGATGGCACCACGCGCTTCGCCGGGTGTGCGCGAGGGGCATGCTCGGCAGGACGGCTTAGCGATCTGAGGGCGAAAGGGCCGCTTGGGCGGCGAGCAGCAGTACGTCGGGGCTCAGCCGTTGCTTGTAGTCCGGATTGACGTAGCTAAAGGCGATCTTGCCGGTCTTGTCGATCACAAACACGGCGGGCACGGGCAGCCGCTGGTGGTCCTCGCCGGAGGCGGCCTGCAAGTCGATCCCAAATCCTGCCAGGGCCTGCAGGGTTGCGGCATCCACCCGATAGGCAATCCCCAAGCCCCGCGCCGCCTCCAACTTGCTGTCCGACAACAAGGCGAAGGCCAACTTTTGCTGCCGTACCGTCTGCCGTAACTTCTCGGGCCGATCCGGGCTGATGGCGATCACCTGGTAACCCAGCTCGGCCAGCTTGGGCAAGATCGTTTGCAGTTGCACCAACTGCCCTTTGCAGAACGGTCACCACCCGCCGCGATAGAAAACTAACACCGTCGGTTTGTCGGCGATCTGCTGCCGCAAGGAGACCTGGTCACCTGCCGGCGTCCGCAGGAGGGCATCGGGGACCTCCGTGCCGATCAGCAGGGGGCGGATGGTCAGGGGGGAATCGGCCACGGCATCCGCCTCATCGGCGGCCGTCGCCTGATGGCCGGCCACGATGGCCAGCCAGATTCCCAGCCAGAGGGTGGCAAGGTGATGCTGCTTTGCCAAAGGCGGACCTCGCTGAGCAGGAACCTGAGGGACCATCCACCGAGACGCGGTTTTGTCTGGCCCAGTGCGGCTGAGTGGATTCGAACCACCACGGGGTTAACCCCCACCAGGCCCTCAACCTGGCGCGTCTGCCAATTCCGCCACAGCCGCAAGCTGTTACCCCGTTTCGGATCGCCGCTGGCCAGACTCCGCCCGAGGAGCGGGTTGTCCGGGGGATGTTCCGACGGATGTTTGAGTCTAGAAAGGGACGAGCGACAGCGTCAAGTCGGTCGTGGTTGTTGCTGGCGCAACAGCATTTCCCGTTCCAGCTCGACCGCCAAACGCCCCGCCAGAATCTCGATCAAATTCGTCTCCCGCGCGTGAAAATCGCGGGGCTGGGAGGCGTAGACCCACAAGGTGCCCAAGAGGGTGGTGGGGCTGGAGATGGGAACGCACACGGCCGAGGCAAAGCTGCGTTCGGGGACCCGCCACAGCTGGAACAGGGCATCGTTTTCCAGGACGACTGCGTTTCCGACCAGCGCTTCCAGATCGGCCGTGGCCGACTCCAGCTCGCGCGGGGGGGCTTGGACCGACTTGGTGGGCAGACCCCAGCTGGCCCGCAGATAAAGCCGCGTTGTCTCTTCGTCCAA
>CAYFZZ010000285.1:0-28130 GCA_964347545.1 uncultured Planctomycetaceae bacterium
ATACACCGCAATCGTCAGCAGCGACGACAGATACACCCAGTTCATGGCGTGTATCTTCTGGTAGTTGAACAGGATGTCGTACATGCGGGTTCCCGGCAGAATTACTGCGCAGGATAAGCGTTCAAGCAGGTTTTGCAAGCACCCCTCGCCCCTAGTCCCTAGTCCCTCGCCTCCCGCAACTTGGCTCGGATCGCCTCCAGCCGGATGGCCAGGTCCCGTTCGAAGCCCCGGTCCACGGGGCGGTAGTACTGGCGTTCGACTCCCAGGTAATCCTGAGCGGCCACGGCGTCTTCGGCCTGGTGGGCGTACTGGTAGCCTGTGCCATGTCCCAGCCGAGCGGCGCCGGGGTAGTGCTGGTCGCGGAGGTGCACCGGCACGGGCAGCAGCCGGCCCTGGCGGACGTCGCGAACGGCTTCGCCGATCGCCACGGTGGCCGCATTCGATTTTGGCGCGCAGGCCAGGTAGGTCACGCATTGGGCGAGGGTCAACTGGCATTCGGGGAGTCCCACGAACTGGCAGGCCTGCATGGCGGCGACCGCCAGGGGCAGGGCGTGGGGATCCGCGTTGCCCACATCTTCGCTGGCCAGAATCACCAGGCGGCGGGTGAGGAAATCGACATCTTCGCCGCCCTCCAGCATGCGGGCCAGCCAGTACAGCGCGGCGTCGGGGTCGCTGCCCCGGATGCTCTTAATCAAGGCGCTGGCCGCGTCGTAGTGGGCATCCCCCCGCGGATCGTACTCGATGCTCTTCCGCTGCACCGACTCCTCGGCAAGTTTTCTGTCAAACCGAAGTGGCCGCTGGGGGGCCGACAGCACGCCGATTTCCAGGGCCCCCAGGGCTCGACGAGCATCCCCGTCGCTGGTGGCGGCCAGAAAGTCGAGCGCGTCGTCGTCGATATGGACTTCCTCTTGCCCCAAGCCACGCGCGGGGTCCCGCAGGGCCTGGCTCAGCACCGATTTGATCTCCTCGTGGCTGAGCGGCTGAAATTCAAAAATCCGGCTGCGGCTGACCAGCGCGCTGTTGATGGCAAAGAAAGGATTTTGCGTCGTGGCGCCGACCAGGATCACGATGCCCTCTTCGACATCGGGCAGCAGCACGTCTTGTTGCCCGCGGTGAAAGCGGTGAATTTCGTCCACAAACAGCAGCGTGCGGGTGCCTTCGGCCGCCACTCGATCGCGAGCTTGTTCCAGCAAGGCCCGCAGGTCCTTCACCCCACTGGTCACGGCGCTCAACGGCCGAAAGATGCTGTGCGTCGCCCCGGCCAGGAGGTGAGCCAGGGTGGTTTTGCCCGTGCCGGGCGGGCCGTAGAAGATGACCGATCCCAGCTGGTCGGCGCGGATCAGCCGCCACAGCAGCTGGCCGGGGCCCAGCAAATGCTGTTGGCCCACAAACTGGTCCAGCGTCGTCGGCCGCATGCGGGCCGCCAGCGGCTGCACGCCGCGAAGATTCTCCTGTTCGCTGGCCTCAAACAGTGACATCGCGGTACCTCTCAGAACAGACGTAATTGCCCGCCGCGGGGCGCAGGGGGACGGAACTGGGAAGTGTCCTGGGGCGGCAGCCCTTCCGCCAGACCCCACTTGCGGCGGAAGACCGCGAACGCCTGCTGGATTTGTTGAGCGTAGGGGCCGCTGCCGCGCATCCGGCGGCCGAACCGGGAATCGCTCAGCCTCCCGTCCCGCGTGTCGCGCAACCGCGCTTCAATCCGCTCCTGTTGCAAGGGCACATGCACCGCCAGCCAGTCGCGAAAAATCGGTTCGACCGCCAGCGGCAGACGCAACAAGACATAAGCGGCGGACGCCGCCCCGGCGTCCGCGGCCGCGGCCAACACGGCCGAAATCTGATCGTCGTTCAAGCCGGGGATCAGCGGAGCGACCATCACGCCGACCGGGATCCCGGCATCGGCCAGCTGAGTGATCGTCCGCAAGCGGGCTGCCGGAGATGACGTGCGTGGTTCCAGGCGCCGAGCCAGTTCTGCGTCCAAGGTGGTGATGCTAAGGAACACATGCACCAGGCGCCGGGCGGCCATCGGGGCTAGCAGATCCAGGTCGCGGGCGACCAGCGAATTTTTGGTAATGATGCCCGCCGGCTGCCAAGCCTCGCTCAATACCTCCAGCAGCAAGCGCGTGATCTTCACCCGCCGCTCGACCGGTTGATAACAATCGGTCACCCCGGAAATCGCAATCGGCTCGCAACGCCAGGAAGGCTTGTTCAATTCGTCGCGCAGCAGGTCGGCGGCGTCGTATTTGACCAGTACCTTCGATTCAAAGTCCAGACCGGCGTTCATGCCAAGGAATTCGTGAGTAGGCCTGGCGTAACAGTAGGCACACCCGTGTTCGCAACCGCGATAGGGATTGATGCTGAATTGAAAAGGAATGTCGGGACTGTCGTTCCGGCAGATGATCGAGCGGCTGTGGTCGGGCAGGAACTGCGTGGCCACCGCCTGCTGCCCGGACTCGGCCTGTTCCTCCGGATCAAGATCCGCCAGGTCCTCTTCCAGCCGCGTGGACTCAAACCGGTTAGCGGGTCGAAGCCGAGCACCCCGGCCGACCCACCGCGCGGGGGGGGAATTCCCAGGTTTCATGGCAGACCTTTCGCGGTCCCGCCGCCGGGATCGGTAGGGAACCGGGCGAGCGCGGAACGTGCTGGACGAGCGAGGTCGATCTGCGTGTTGAACATGCGTTCAGATGGCTTTCCCGGGTCAAGGTAATCGATTCCCCTCCGCTCTGCAAGTTGCCCCAGACCTGCGGGTCGAAGGATCCCGTCTGCCGCCGGCCCTCCACGGCACTTCGGCCCGTCGCGCTTTCGGTGGCCGAGCCGCTGGCGCGGGAAAGGGGCGGGTGACCACCGCAGGTTGTCGCGGCCAAGCCGCCCGCGAAATCGGCTGGCGGCCCGATGCCGACCCACGCCTCGGGATGGCTGGCACCGGCGGCGGGAGGGTGCGCCCCTGCGGCCACCGGTATGTTGGGGCGCAGCGCGGAGGTCGAGCGTGGGGGTTGTGCAGGGGCGATTATAAGTCCGGGCAGCAGCGCGGCGGCGCGGCAGCGTTCAGCAACGCGGCGCGGGTTAGCGGCGGAGTGAGCCACCATGCCGTGAGGATGGTCGACATCAGATTGACCGGCGCAGAACGGCTCTGATATACTCCGGGCGTCCCGCCAGCGGTGGGGCCCTGCCGACCGGCCCGTGGGGGCGATCCAGCACGCGGCGAGAAACTTTCAGCGATCCGAACCGGGAGTAGATCATGTCCATTACTGCAGCTCCGGGAATGAAATCCGACATCACCCAATGCATCGGCAACACGCCGCTGGTCCAGCTTCGCCGGGTTACCGAAGGGTGCGTGGCGACCGTGTACGGCAAGAATGAGGGGATGAATCCTTTGTGGAGCGTCAAGGATCGCATAGGCAAATCGATGATCGACGCGGCCGAACGTGACGGCCTGATCCAGGAAGATACGGTGAGTATCGAACCGACCAGCGGGAACACCGGCATTGGGCTGGCCTACACCTGTGCTGCCCGCGGTTACAAGCTGAAGGTGACGATGCCTGAGAGCATGAGCCTCGAGCGGCGGCGGATGCTGAAGGCCCTGGGTGCCGAACTGGTGTTGACCCCCGCCGCCGAGGGGATGCCGGGTGCCGTGCGGAGGGCCGAGCAGCTGGCGTCGGAGGACGCGCATTATTTCATGCCACAACAGTTCAAGAATCCGGCTAACCCCGAAGTCCATCGGCAGACGACGGCCGAAGAGATCTGGCGGGATACGGACGGGCAGGTGGACATCCTGGTCAGCGGCGTGGGGACCGGAGGGACGATCACGGGGGTCGGCGAAGTGATCAAGTCGCGGAAGCCGGAGTTTCGAGCGATTGCGGTCGAACCGGCGGCCAGCCCCGTGATCACGCAAAGGCGAGCTGGGGAGGAGCTGAAACCGGGGAAACATACGATTCAAGGAATCGGTGCCGGCTTCATTCCCGACGTGCTGAACGTCGACATTATCGACGAAGTCGTCCAGGTTCGCGACGAGGACGCCATGGAAACGGCCCGCGCGATGGCCAAGCAGGAGGGCTTGATGTGCGGCATCAGCTGCGGGGCCGCCGCCTGGGCCGCCATCCAGGTCGCCAAGCGAGCGGAAAACGAGGGCAAGCTGATCGTGGTCATTCTGCCCGACCTGGGCGAACGCTACCTGTCCACGGCCCTGTATCCCGAGTAACTCGCGTCGCCGCCGCGGTGCCGCGGATTCCCGCAGGGCTCAACCCGCCAGACGAGCGATCCGGTTGATCGGCAGGATCATGTCCGACGCCTCGGCCTGGTAGAGGTACTGCATGAAGTACGCGTCTTCCGGCGTGTCGTCGTAGAAATTCCGCAACACGCTGGTCGCGCGAAATCCCTGGTTGCGGAAGAACAGCTGAGCATCCAGGTTGGTTTCGCGGACTTCCAGGGTGATC
This sequence comes from uncultured Planctomycetaceae bacterium, assembly GCA_964347545.1. Taxonomy (GTDB): domain Bacteria; phylum Planctomycetota; class Planctomycetia; order Pirellulales; family UBA7805; genus CS4-C045. The sequence continues at coordinate 4,434 of CAYFZZ010000285.1, forward strand.
CGTGTCCGCCGATCGTACGACAGCTTGCTGACCAGCTTGGCCACCATCTGCTCGCCCACATGGCTGCGGCGAAAATCCGGATGGACGGCAAAGTTCAAAATATGCAGCCGCGACTTATGCAGCTCGTAAATCATAAAACCCACGACATGCTCTTCGTACTCGGCAACCATGCCGATGCAGTTGCGCTGCCGCAGACAACGGATAAAATCTTCTTCGAACCAGGGAAATTCGAAGCTGCGATTCTCAATCTCCAGGACCTCCGGCATGTCGCGCCGAATCATCCAGCGAATGTGAACGCCAAGTTCTGCTTTGGGCTTGAACTTCATTGCCGGCCTCCTTCCTTGTCGGCCACTGAATGAATTCCATCATGGACGGCCGGCTACCGTATCACATTAAGTGACGTGAGCCAAGTCGAAATGCGCGGGCCCAAATCACTTCTTCCGAAGGCACACCGCGCCACCATCGTTGGTACCGCAAGGGGCGGCGTCACGGCTGCAGGCAGCCAAGCGTGGGAGACGCGGATCTGTGCTAGCAGCGGGCTCGCTGCCGGCGCCGCACCACCCGTGATTTATTATCGGTAGCGGCGCACGGCCACCTTGGAGGAATTCAAGCCGCCGCGGGACGTCAAGCCGTGGCCCCCTTCCCCTCACCCCACCAGGTCAGGGCCGCGGCAGCCGCCATCAAGACCAGCCCCACCCCACTGGGGCTGATCCACAACCACCACACCAGGCCCGCCGTGAACACGGCCAAGGCGACCATTTCCCGCTCGAATAGCCACCGCCGGCCGCCGGCCGTCAGCCAGAACGCGGCCCGCCACAGGGCGAGCACCACGGCCACGGCCAGCAGCCGGGCCCCCCACCCCGACCCCGCCCGGGGGTGCGTCAGCTGCACCTCCCCCCGCCAGCCGTCGCTGACCCAGTGCCGGGCCTGCCCCACCGGTTGGGCCACCACCGCCAACAGCCGATCGGTAAAGAATTGACTTTGCTGGATGGATGCGGGAGGCGTGGTGGGGGACGCTTGCTGAGCCAAGCGGCGGAAGAGGGCCCGGCGGGAATCGAGCTGTCTTAATGGCGCCGCTCGCTCCTCCCCTGGCTTGGCAGCCAGCCGCTGGAGCTGGGCATACGTCTGGTCCAGACGCATGGTCCAGCGTTGATGCCAGGGGAGCAGTACCTGGGGCCGATCGTCCGCAGCCAGATCCTGCAGCATGTCGGCGGTGCGGTGGAACCGCTCCACCTGCACGTCCCAGGCCGTCACCGGCTGTCCCGGGTCGTCTGGCCCGAAGTCGGGTTGGGTGGGTGTCGAGCCGAGGATGGTCCACAGGGTCCGCTCGACGGGCAGGGGTCCTTGCCGTCCGAGCAGCCGGGGCGCCTGGAATTTTTCGCTTCCAGCCGGACGATGCTCTGCAGCCAGGAACAGGACCTCAACCCGCTGTGGCAGGGATCGCGAGACCAACGGCAATTCCCATCGGCCCGGTGGTGTGGGCTTCAGCGGCAGGACGCTGTCCCCGATGCGACATTGCACCAGTTGCGATGCCCGCCCGGGCAGTTCCAGCCCCAGCGTGCTTTCGCCGGCCGGTTCCAGATCGTACTGGGCCAGCCCCAGGTGTCGTCCGTCGGGTGAGGTGGCCAGGGAGATGTTGGCCAGGTGGACCTTGGCCGCTGGTTGCCGCTGGCCCCGGGTTTTCAACGCGGCCTGGTGCACTGTGGTAGCGATGCGGTACGACTCCCAGGCCGTGGTGGCCAGTGGTGGTTGAGCGGGGTCGGCTGGCAGCGGCGCCGGTTCCAGTCCCGTCGTTTCCCACTCCGCCTCCCGGCCCCCTACCAGTTTGGGCAACAGGACAAACCGCTGGACTTTGCCCTTGGTCCGCAGCCGGACGACGGGGGTGACCACCCGTTGTCCGATCCCCTGGGACAAGCGACCGCGAATTTGCAGCCGGTAGGAACGGGTAATCGCCTGGCGCGGCCGGATGACCAGCAGGGCCTGGTTCGCGTCGGCCGAAGGTTGGACCTCCAGCGGTTCGCTCGGATCGACTTCGAACGGTCCCTGCCAGGTGGCGGGGATGTCGAAGGTCAGGGAATCGACACAGCCGCTCTGGACGGTCAGCCGCAGGTCGAGTTCGGCCAGCCAGTGGTCACCTCGGCGGAGGATCCGTATGACTTGAATGGCCTGCAGTTGCGGATCGTTGGGTTGCACGGCCAGGCGACACGTCGCTTGGTTGCCTGTCCAGCGAAACTCGCCGACCAACCGTCCCCCTTCCTCGCTGGCCGTGCCGCCGGCCAGCGGGCCGACCGGCTCGACATTTCCCCGATTGTCGACGGTGACCAGCACGGTGTCCTGCCGGTACACGGCCAGGCGGGATTCGTTCCACCGCACGTTTTGCAGCTGGATCGCCGGCGGCTGTTCGATCGCACCCACCCGCGGCATGCGGCCTCGGACCTGCAGCTGATGCGGTCCCGTGACCGGCCCGGTCAAGAACACGGACAGCTGCGGACCTGCCTGGGCCCAGCGGCGCACCAACGGCTGGCCTGCACCCCGCACCTCCACCTCCTCGACCTGCAGGCCCGCCGGCAACTCCAGCTGGTGCCCAAACAGGTAACCACCGCTGGTTTGCAAATCCGCCTCCAGCCCGAGGGTGACCTCGCGCGGGCCGTAGCTGATCGACAGGGAACGTGTGCCTTGGGTGGTGGGCGTCTGCGGCTGGCTGGGAAAACTCCAATCCACTTTGGCTTCTGCCTGACGATAGCTCAACACCGGGTTCACGTCGCCCAAATCCCATTCGGCCACCAGGGCGTCACGTTCGACGGCGACCAGTGCCGGGTGGGGCTGGACGGCATTCACATCCACCTGCAGCGCCGCGTCGGTCGAGACGACGACCCAGTGGCGACTGGTGCGGGCCCCCTGGACTTCCAGGTAGGGCAACCGCACGTTTCCCACCCCTACGGCGTCCCGCACAAAAAATGCCAGCTCGACCGTCTGCCGCCCGGAGATCGTCCGCGGGAACTGCATCACCAGTTGTTGGGGATCGCCGGCCACGGTTTGCACCAGTTCGTAACTGACGCCGTCCTCGCCGGCAGACCCCGGTTCCATCGGCAGCGGGCTCAGCTGCGGATCGAGGGCCAGCCGCAACTGGCGAATCCCGCTGCCTTGCGTGTGCAATTTCAATTTTGCTCGGACGACGACCGCGCCAGGTTGCAGGTCCAACACCAGCAATTGATCGACGTCCAGGGTTCCCGCCTCGGGGGCGGGACCCGCGAGGGGCCATTTCAGGGTCAAGCGTTGTGCCCCGCCCAGGTGGGCCGTCAGGCGGCCGAGGGCCGCGTCACGAACGACTCGGCCCCAAGCGGTCGGGACCTCAATCTCCGGGGCGTTGTCCGCGGTGGTTAAAACGAGTCGAGCGGTGGGGACGGCGGGAATCGGAATGGTCAGTTGCCGGTCCACCCCTTCATCGCCATCCACCGCGCCGAGCGGCACCACCAGTTGGTGGGTGCCGACCCGCCGCAGCGGCACGATGAGTTCCTGCCGCGCGTCGTCCCAACTCGCTGCCGCCGGCTGCCCGTTCCAGGTGACCAGGTCCACAGACGGTCTCCAGATCTCGTTGCCCAAGCGGATCCGCGCTTCCTGGTGGCGGTGCGAGACGTCGAGTTCGAAAGTGGCCGCCAAATCTTCCATCGCCAGGCGGTTGCCGCGTTCGTCCCACCGCAGATGGCCGGTATAGGTTGCCTGGGTGATGATCCAGGCGGGGGTCCCGCCGGGCCGGCCTGCGGTCTGCCGGTGCAGCAGGTCGAAAAATGGCTGAGGCAGGTAAAACGTGCCCCCACTCGGTCTCCGCTGCTCGTCCATCGGAATGTACACCGGGTAAATGCGGTTCGTCGGTGGGCGAGGGGTTTCTGCGGCGTGGATCACCAGCGGGTGGAGGATGGCGGAGGCGACCAGGAACAAGCCCAGCGGTGGCAGGTACCCTCCCGCTTTGGGGAATGTGGACTGGCTGGTGGGGACCGGCGCGTGTTGGGTGACCGTTTCGTCGTTGCCGCCCCAACCCGCCCCCGGGCTCGAAGTCCGCGGGCACAGCAGCGAGAGGCCGCGGCCGAGCCATTTAGCGATCATCGCGGCCAGCGCCCCGGTAAAGGCCGCGGTCGCCAGCGGCGCGACCAGGCCCGGCAGCAACAAGGCTGCCACGGCGGGGAGGGCGACCCACGCCCACCGAGCGGACCAGGCCGCCGGCCACCAGAACCACACCGTCAGGGCGACGGCCAGCCCCAGGGCCCAGCTGAGGGCCCTTAACCGCAGCTCATCGACCAGATAGACCGACCCCCCGACATCGGCCCCGGTCTGCTGCAGCGGTACCAAAGACGCGTCCAGCTGGCCGGACACCTCCCCGTCCGCGGCCCGGTCCGTCCAGGGAAGGGGTTCCTGCGTCTCCTGTCCGTTGGGCGAGGTCCCGGCCGGAGGCGGACTCGCCCGACCGGTCCACGTCGCCGGCCGCAGCGGATCCCAGACAGGCTGTGCCGCAGCTCGCGCCCAGGACCCAAACAGGCGATCCCGCCAGCTGAACGTTTGCGCGCAAGGACCGCGGTCCCAGCCGTCCCACACGGCAAAACCGGCAGCGGCCGACATCCATCGCCGACTGGAGAGGATCGGCAGATCGGTATCCAGCGGCTGGTAGTCGATCTGATGCAACCACAAAAATCGAGCTGTGGCGGGGGTCCGCGAGCAGTCGATGCTGACGGTCACGAAGCGGCGGTCCGCCGGCAGTCGCACCACGATTTTTCGCGGATCGGGTGACGCCAGGGGGATCACCGGCTGTTCGTCGACGGCCGCCTGTTGGATCTCGACATCCGGGGGCAACATCACGGCCATCTGGCGGGCCCCATGATTTTCCACCTCGAAAATCGTCCGCTGGGTGGTGTGGGCATCCGCGGCGATCCGCAGGGTGGTGTTTCGCCGCCAGACCACCGCCCGCGGGTTGGCGGGGGATGTGTCGCTGGCGGTCATGACCAGGGCGGGCCTGGTGGCGGTCATCTCCCGCAGCGGGTCGTAGCGGTAGTAGCCGCGTACCGACGAAAAAACTTCCCACCGCTGGGCAGGGATCGGCAGTGGCTGCAGTCCGTCGCGACGGAGATCCAGTCTGGCCGTGTCGGTGCCCAGCACGGTCAGCCGCCCGGTCTGGGTGGCCGCGGTGGGGGTGGCCATCAGGCTGACGGCCTGCTGGCCGGCGCCAGGGACTTCGCAGCGCCCCAGCAGCTGAAAAGTGTCGCGCAGCGACCGGTTCCAGGACAGCTCCCAGGTTTGACCGCCGGCGCCCAGCCCCCACCGCCGTTGCTCGGCCCCCCGCAGGCGGCGAGCGGTAATCTTGACTCCCGCCATTTCGGCCAACGTCCAGTCGGGGGCCACGCTGTCGGTGGCGGTGAAATGGACCACCAAACGATCGACGGGGCGCGAGCTGGGCTGACAGCGGATGCGATAGCGATAACGAATCTGCTGCTCGCTCACTTCTACCACCACGTCGTTTTCCACCTGGTAAGCGGGCGATTCGCGCCGCACGGCAATCACCACCTCGCCCTCTCGCGGCTGATCTTCCCAGCACAGCCCCGTGAGGTTGGTCAGCCCCAGCCGCTGGCGGTCGGCGGCTGGTAACGAGCCCGCCTCTGCCACTGGCGTACTGGCTTCACCCTCGGCCTGCAGCCGATACGGCCGCTGTGTCCACAGATGTAGCCTGTGCCGAGCGTGATGGGTTCCCTCCAGGGTCACAACCCGCAACAGCGGGGACCGCAACCGCCTGGCTGGTGACGGCTGGTCCTTGACCGCTCGCAGGGTCAGCCGCAAGGGTCGCTGGGGAGCGAGGCCGCGGGGCAACCAGAACGACACCCGCGACCCCACCTGGCTCCACTGCACGGCGATCCCCGGTGGGTTGGTGTCGGCGTCGGAGACCACCGAGGTGATTTGCCAGCCCTGGCCGACCGTGCCGTGCAACGCATAAAAACTGCCATCTTCTGCCGAGGCGTCCAGAACCACGCGGGCATTCAATTTTTGATCGGCGATTTCGATCGAGGTCAGGGTATCGGTGGCCAGTCTGCCGGGTTTGTTGGCCAGCACGACGTCGATCCCGGCTTGGGGCGAGTGAAACTGAAATTCCAGCGACTCGCCGGCGTGGCTGCCGGGCAGCGAGGTGATCTTCGACTGCCGGCCCCGGTCCACGTTCAAGCGGGCGAGGGTCAGCGGTTCGGAGACCAGCAGGGTGCAGGTCCCTTCCAGCCACACGAAGCCCTGCGGTCGGATCCGTGGCAACCGCCACGACTGCCGGGTCTGCAACGGCGCCAGGGCTCGGATCACCACGGCTCGCTGAGTGCCCGCCAGGGGTTGGGGAAACTGGAGGCTGACAAGCCGCCCTGCGGCGCCCTCCCCTTCCCGCGGGGACCAGGCAATTTGCTGGGCCCCCAGCCGGACGTCGACCAGTTGCAGACTTTTGTCCAGCTGCAAGACCAGCTCTTGCAACGGCTCGCGCTGGACATCCAAGCTGACGGTGGTGGTCAGTTCCAGGCCGTCCAGCCCCAGGGCGTATTGATCCGCTTGACGTAGAAAGTTGGCCCGCAGCGACTCGTCGGTTGGAGGACGAGCCAGGACGAGGTCGGCCTGGCCGGAGGGGGGCCATTGAATGGTCCAAGTTTGCTGCTTGTCGTCGACGTCGACTGCGGTGACGACGCCCCCCACCACGCTGGCCGTGGCCGATGCGGGAAACTGGCAAGTCAATTCGTGCTGGGGAGCGGTCGGCAGTTGCAGGGGGAACCGCCAGTTACCGACGGCATCGGACCGTCCCTGCAGGGCAAATTCGAATTCCAGCACCCCCGCCTGCTGGACCAGCACCACCAGCCGCTGCTGGGCGTCGGCACCCAACCGCGCCGGCACGCGGGTTGCGCCCCGCTGCCAGACGGCATGCTGGACCGCGGCCAGACACGTTCCCAAGGGCAGCAGCACGGGATCGCCGGTGTGTCGAATCTGCAAGGTGGCGCGACCGGTCAGCAACGCGTCGCCTTCCAGTCGAGCGGTGTACTGGATGTTTTCTACGGCCGTGGCGGTTTCGCCCGGCGGCCGCTCCGCTCGTTCCAGCAGTTCCGCAAAGCGGGCGGCGTCCATGGGGACGATCCGCCCCTGGGCCGCGGGTATCTCTCCGATCCGCTCGGCCGGCACGTAGATCCGGCGGAACTGCACCGGCCCGCCAGGGGCGGGATCTTCCGCCGCCAGGAGCAGGCCGCTGGCCAGCAGGCCGACCACGGCGGCGGCCGTCAGCACGATCCGCGGTATCCCCCCCGCCAACCTCATGACTCGCGCTCCGCCAAGGAACTGTCTATGACCGGATGATTGGTGGCGGTGGAGCCCAGCGACGGGACTTCCGCCCCGCTGGGATAAAACAACTCGGTACTGCTCAGCTTCACGCTGGACGGAGATGTCCGCTGGATCAGCAAGCGGGGGGTGCCCGGGCCGGTCATCGTCCGCCGCAAAAAGACGACCAGGCCGCACAACACGATTCCCAGGCAGGCGAGTTGAGCGATGAGTAAGGCCAGTTCGGGGAAAATGAGGGCGGCGGCCAGCAGGATCACCGCCGCGGCCAGCACCGTCCCGCTGCGCCGCAAAAAGGGCACGTAGATCAAGAGGTATCCCAGCAGCAACACCGTGCCCGCCGGCACGATGACCATCAACCCGCGGGGTGCTGCGTACACGTCGTAAACTTCGGGCAGCTCGCGAGCGGTGAACAAGTAGACGTTCCGTTCCCCCTGCAGCCCTTCCCCCACCTGGTCGTCCCCCCCGTCGGCCAAGGAGGTGCCGATCCAGCGGTGGAGTTGAGCGTCGTTGGCCAGGGGGACTCGCCGCCAGCCCAGCCGCCGCCACTGCCACTGGTACGCCGGCAGGCAACCGGCCGGAACGGTCAACAGGTGTTGGTCGGCCGGCAGGATCAACTGCCAGAGGAGGGGCTCGCGGAGGTAAGCCCCCGCTGTCAACCGGGGCATGGCACAGCGGGTTCGCAGCCAGCCGCTGTTCTGGGGGACCATGTAGCGGAGGTCCAGCAGATGGTCTTCGGCGTGCAGAGGAGTTTCGATTTGCAAGCGGCCATCGCGGACCGTTGCCGGTTCCAACAGCCGGCCGTTGAGGCGGACTTCGAGACTGTCGGGTACCGTCCCCGGCGGCAACTGCAGTTCGAGCAGGTGTTGGGGATGGCGAAAGCGGAACACGGCCCGATCGTAGCGGGCCGATCCGGTGAGCCAGGTTTGCAGCCAGGCGCGTTCGACAAAGCGCCCCCCGCCGGTGCTGCTGTCGGTCAGGCCGGCGACCACCGTCACCTCGCGGTGGGGAGCATCGGCCTTGGAGACCAGCCCGCCACCGGCCCCTTCCACGGCTTGCCACGGTTCGATGACGGCTTCCACCTGCACGCCGTCGATGGAGGTCAATTCCAAGCGGCTGCTGCGGAACTCTGCCGGGGGGGGCATGACAAGGGGAACCGTGGCCGAGACGCGGCTGTCGGACGTGGGCGGGCTGGTGTCCCACCGGTAACGGACCAACAACGAGACGTTGCCGATGTCGTTGTTCAGCGGCAAGCGCAGCGGCACGACCGGTTGGCCATTACCCGCGTCGGGCAAGTTCACCGACAGCAGTTCGTCGTCGCGAAGGACCTCAAAACTTTCCAGGCGGGCCACGGCCGCAGGGACTTCCAGGTCCAGCGAATCGAGGCGTCCGTACTTGATTTCGTAATCCAGCCGTTGCTGGACCTCGATTGACCGCCGCCCGACTTGCAGCCGCGTCACCACATCCGCGGTGACGCTGCGGGGATGCAGTTGTATCGCGGCCGCATATTCAGCCGGCACGTCTTCGCCATGGCGAAACAGGTAATGAAAGGGGGGGTGCTGCCGCAGCGGCAGTTCCATCGTCGAAGGCGGGCGCGTGGACAGTTCCGCGTCGCCATAATCCCGCGGCGTCAGCTCGACATCGTCCGCCGACAGCACCGTCAGCCTCGTGGCACCGATCGTGTCGGTCTGGGGCACCGGCAACTGGACCTTCAACGAGCCGGTTTCTGGGCGGAGCGGCCTGCGGACCCGAAAGTTGATCGCAAACTGGCCGCTGGTCTGACGAGCCAGCGGGATATACACCTCCCCCGCTTCGCTCCACACCAAATGCGTTTCATCCACCAGCTCTGCCGGGCCGATCGACGAGGCGTCGAATTCCCACCCGGGCAGTTTCAGGTCGACGTGAGCGATCTTGGCTCCGCGGACCGAGTACTTCAGTTGTCCGCTCAGCACCGCGTCCTCCGCCGATACATCCAACAGATACTCCGGTTCCACCATGACGCGGGTTTGGGGGGCCAGGACCGTGGCCTGCAAGGAATAAGGCTGCCGATAGTACTCGAAGGCGGCAACCACGTCAGTCCGCGGCAGCTGGTCCGGCCAATCGTCGACCCGACGAATGTCGTAACGGTCGTGGAAATCCTCCCTCCAACGGACGATCCAATCTCCGCGGACCTGCACCACAACGTATCCCGACTGGCGGACCGCACCTGCCACGGCGAAACCGGCCAGCTGGACCGCGTCCTGGGGCTGGCCAAACTGGCGGATCTGCTGAGTCACCAGACGGATCTCGACCGGCCCCGTGGTGGCTCGGTCCAGGCGGACGTCCACCCAGCGGGCCCGCGGGCCTTGGTCACCACCCTTCTCCTGGTCCCCCTTTTCAGCCCCCTCCGGTTCGTCACTGCCCAGGGTATACCCCGGCTGGGACTGGGAAATCAGCCTGGCGCCGCGGGGCAGTTCCACCCGAAAGCGATCAAAGGGTCGAGCCAGGCTCTGCACTTTCAAGTCGACCTGAGCCCGGATTTGGTGGCGGTCAATCTGGATCAGCTGCAGGCCGTCAACTTCCAAGGTGACCGTGCGGCGCTGGCCGTCCTGCGGACGGCGCCGCCAGGACAATTGAAAATCGCCGGCGATCCCCGTCGCCACCAGTTCGGTCTGGTCCCCGCCACGCGGGTTGGTCGTCAAGTCCGCGCCCGCCGAGACGACCGCCGTGGTGTCGGGATGCGGCACGTTCAAGGTCAGCCGCGACGCGGTGGCCCGCGGCCAAGGCAGCGACAGACGGTGCTGGTCGCCGACCAGCTGGAGGGGGACAATCGCCCGCAACGTGACGACATGAGCCCGGTCCCGGCCCCCCCGCAGCCAACTGACGTACCCCTCGCCGGGGACAAACTCGAGAAAAAACTGGCCCCCCCCCTCGTAGCGGACCGCCTCCTGGCTGTCCAGAATCGCACGATCACAGCGGAGGGGGACCCGGATCCAGGCGTCTTCTTCCTTTTGACGGTTGGTGATCGCCAGGCGAATCGTCAGTTCCGCGTGCGTGCCACGGGAACGGCCGGTCGCCTCCAGCAAGTCCAGCGTGTAGGCGGGCGGGGCCGCGATCGGATCGGCCAGCTCACTGATCCGCCGTTGAAACTCCTCAAACGTGATCGCGTCCAGATACGCGGGCCGCAACTTGCCCTCCTGATCGGGGAGGTAGTAAATGTCCGGAGAGACCTTTTCCACCAGCGGCCGACCGTCGGCAGCGGCCGTCGCTGTGGGGTCCGTGGCCGAAGGGACTGCGGAGGGAGTTGGGGCGGGGGTCGCCGTGGAGGGGTCGGCGGCCGCAGGGGCCGCACCATCCGCCTCCTGCACGGCCGGGGCGGCCGCAGGGGGCTGGGGCTGAGCCCTCGCCAGGGGGGGCAAACACCCCAGGCATATTCCGCTCAGCAACATCCAGCGCCGCCAGCGGGGGCGGGTCCACCCCAGGCGGCCGGCGGAAAGCAGATCTGCAAATCTCATGACGCTTAACTGGACCAAACGTTCCACGCGACAATCGTCGTTCAGGCATCCCGCCCGCCCCAGGCGGTCGGGCCGGGCACACCAACCCAGAGGAGGGTTCCAGAATTCGGTTCTTCAGCGAATTTCGTGGGGTTGCGCCCCTCTACGCAACAACGGTCCCGGCGCTTGCCGCTCGCCACGAACGGAACCGCAGAATGTCGAATGCAGAATGTCGAATGCAGAAGTCGTCTCGGCTGGTCATGGTCACTGGGGCGCGAACCGCTGTCGCTGTCCCAATCGAGCTAAGGAAACAATCCTTCGACATTCTGCGGTTGGTCATTCGATATTCTGCGGTTCTCTCTTTCCGCGACGGCTCGCCGCCGCTCTTGGCAGGGGATGGCCGCTGCCAAGCGACAAACCAGCCACGAAATTCCCGGAAGAACCCAGAATTCAAGCCGGCTGGGCCTATGGGCTTATTATAGACGCCCCCTCGATCTGCCGGAAGCAAAAACCGGGCTGGGCCCGCCCGGGGGCCCGCCGATACCGCGGGAGGGCTCAAATCGGCCCCGCTCCCGCCGCATCTCCTGCCGAGGGCTGCAGCAGCTGCCACAGGCGGTCGCTCAGCGCCGACGTGGCGGCCACCAGCGGCGTGGGCAATTCCAGCCGCAGGGGGCCCCCGTCCAGGCCCCGGACCACACCCCCTGCCCGCTGGACAATCAGCCACGCGGCCGCCACGTCCCAGACCTGGGTGTCGGCCGCCCAATAGGCGTCGTATCGCCCCGCGGCCACGTAACACATATTCAACGCGGCACTGCCGCTGCGGCGGAAAGATTGCACACGTTCCAAGACGTTTAACAAGCGGTCCACGTCGACCGAATCGCGCCGCACCACCGACGGAATACTGGCCGCCACCAGAGCGTCGCTCAGCCGCTCGACCCGGCTGACCCGAATCGGCTCGCCGTTCAAGAGGGCCGGTGCGGATTGCCCGGCGGTAAAGCATTCCTGGGCGGCAGGGTTGTAGACGGCCGCGGCCAGCACCTCCCCGCGGCGGGTGGCGGCTACCGAGACGGCGTAATGGGGCACGCCGTGAGCATAATTGAGGGTGCCGTCCAGGGGATCGACGATCCACACCCTCGAATCGCCGGCGGCGGACAACAGGTCCGCCGTCTTGGCCACGGCACAGCCGCTGGACGGCTGCAGGTCCTCTTCACCCAGAAACAGGTCTTCCGGATAGAGCTGAGCCAGGCGGTCGCGGAGGGCTTCTTGGGACGCCAGGTCCGCTTCGGTGACCAGATCGGCAGGGCCCTTTTCCTGGACGCGGCAGCGACCCTCCCAACGTCGCAGGACATCTCCTCCCAGGCGGGCGAGCGATTCGCAAACATTGACCAGTTCAGACATTATGGCTAGCGCTGTCCAGGCCCCGCAGGGGCTCGGCCGCCCCGCCGCGGCACCGGTCGGATTGAACAAACTGTTGCCGGCCGAGCGATTTGTGAGAGAAGTGTAGACAGTCGGGCAGAAGTTGTTAAGATCATAAGTGGAACATCGATCACCAAAATCTGGTGGCACCCGGCCTCATCCTTCATCCCTTTGCAGGTGGTTTTACACCGGCGAAACTTTTTTCGGCCTCTTCTCTGTTCCGGCCCCGTCGCATCGCCCCCGTGGCGATCGGCGGGGTTTTTTTGTGGAGGTCTGGCTGAGGCCGCCGCTACAAAGGGGGCCCCCGCACGGCTAGACTGAAGAGGCGGTGGGGCCGCTCAGACGATTTCCATCCGAGCCAGTTACCAGGAAAGTACAAGTTACCACGAAGGACACGAAGAGCACGAAGATAGCGTGTGACGATCGAGGGCGGATAGCGAATTGGTAACACGTTCGTCGCTGGCAGCGGCCGAGTGTTACCGCGCGTTGAGATTGGTGAAAGTCGCCCATGACCGTGGCCGTTCGGCCAACAAAAGTCCCCTCTCCCCCGCCGTCCCCCGGCAAGCCGGGGGATGGGGGAGAGGGTACCGGAGGCGTGTCTGGCAAGAAGTGGAAACAGCGCTATCTTTCCCTCTCCTGCGCTCCGGAAAAGTATGGCAGAGATTTCCATCCGAGCGAGTTGCCACGAAGGAAAGTTACCACGAAGTACACGAAGAGCACGAAGATGGCGGGTGGCGGCCGGTGGGCAGGGAGCGACCGTCTGCCGGGTGCCGTCAAGGGCACCGGAAAGTGGAGACGAGCGATGTCGGGACCGTGGAAGCTGGAGCAGGACCGAGCGTTGTTGGCGGGCGACGCGCTGAGCGCCGTACTAAATGTGGCTCGACCCGATCAGGGGTTGGAGTCCCTGCGGCCTTATCTTGAGCGGGATTCCCAGGCAAGGTTGTTCCAAGTCTGGATCGGCGACGGCGAACCGGGCGAACTGCCGGTCAGCGACGCCTACACCCGCGACAACGATTTGATTGTGAGCTATGCCGAGACGGCGTTCCGCCCCTTTGCCGCTCAAATCTACTGGCGGCTGCTGCAGCCCACCCCGCGCGGGGACCTGTGGGCCGGGCTGGACATCATCCTTTCCGCTCAGACCAGCCTCTGGGATGCCGAACCGGAAATCGTCACTTCCAGCCGCCTCACGGCGGGCGAGGTGTGGCGGCTGGGCAGGGACGACGCGGAGGACTTCCAGCGGCTGGCGCTGGCCGAGCCGGCGACGTCGTGCGGCCCGGAAACGGGTCCCGGCTGTTTTCTGTTTCGCCCGGCGGATGCGGACTTCAGTTATGTGGAGATGATCCATCCCACCGACTTTTCCTCCGCTCAGCTGTCAGGCGGAGCGGGCGGGGGCGAGCTGGCGGAACTGCGGCACGTGGTGATCCGCCGGTGGATGGAAAAAGGGGTGATTGTGCGGGCCCGCCTGCGAGGGGCCTTCGTGGACCGCAAAGATGACACCCATCGGGCCCGCCGCATCTACCGCGACTTCTGCGCCGCCCAGATTCCGCTGACCGTCTGATCGCTTTCCCCGAGTTAGCTCAGGGCCGTTGTCGCCTGCCTGCCGCTCGGTCCAGGTCCCCGTGATGACATGAATTCCGCAAGCCAGAAAAAAGTGCCGGCAAAATGGATCCAGCGAAAAACCAAAAAACATGTTTTTCTGTCGCGCATTCTTGTAGGACGGGCACTCTTGCCCGTCCCCCGTATGACGGGCAGCAGTCCCCGTCGATCATTGGGTTGCAGGTAGGGGCTGCGTCGTTCTTTGCTAGGCAACCGCCAAGCTTCCCCTCCAAACATCGCATCTTCCAAGCGCTGGGGGATGGGTGTGGATCGATTCAGAGTTCGATCCAACCGAGGTACCGCAATCCCTGGGCGATCCAGGGATGAACCCAGGGGTTCCACGTTGGATAGCTGGCCGACAGGACGCTCCACGCCAACAACACCAGGGCCGTGATCCGTCCGGTGCGGCGGGCCGCCAGCCAGTCGGCGGCGGGCAGCATGGCCACCAGCCACAGGGGTGCCATCCAGAACATCCACCGCAGGCCGCTGGTCACCCCCCCGTAATTGCGGTTTTCCGCAGGCTGCATGAGGTAGAACATGAGGCAAATCACGGTGACCGCAGCGATCAGCATGGCCAGCCACTTGGAAGAGGCAGCCCCGCGGTCGCTGGACATGAAGAACACGCCGATCACGCTGAACAGCCACACGGGCGTCAGGGAAAAGATGCCATGGTGACCGACCAGGCAGTGCAGAGCGTAGGTGACGGGCGAATCTTCCCCCCGATCGATCCGCGAACGTCGCTCGAGGCTGGCCGGGTCCCGTCGCCAGTAACTTTCCACGACCCGGTCCCCCACCTGGTAGTCGTAGTTATACCAATTGCCGGTGCGGTAATCTTTTCCCACGGTGCGATACCAGTAGGGGGGCAGGACGGTCTTATGGGCGGCGTAGTTGGTGCCCAGGGCGGCCACGACGACCAGGAGGGCTGGCGGCAGGCCCCAGCGGAGGGCAGGGCGGGGGGCTTTCCAGAGCAAGGCTGCGCCCAGCAGGCCCAGAAATATCACGGCGGGCAGCTCGATGGCCGCCGTGAGGGCGGCGAAAAAGCCCGCCGTGGCAAACAGCCAGCCGGACGGTTGCGGTTCGTACCAGATCCGCACCGCGGCGTACAACGCGATCCCGGCCGTGATGGCGGCGAGCAGGTGGTTGTTCAACGCCACCGCAAAGGTGCTGAGAAACGTACCGCACGTGGCCACCGCCAGGACGTAGATGCGGCCCCAGTCGCTGTGGCCCAGCCGTTCGGCCACGCCTGCCAGGCAGGCGAACAGCACGATCAGGGGCAGCACGTTGATGGTGATCAGCATCAACCGCACCACCTCGAAGGGCTGGTCGGCCAGGGTCCAGCCGGTCAGCTGGCGGACCAGCCAATATTCGCCCGCCAGCAACGTGGGCAGGAGGGTCGGCTTGCTGGAGTACAGATGCGGCTGGCCCCACCGCTGGTGCTTGACCATGTCGATCGTATTCCAGCGACGGTGCTGCTGGGGATCGGTCACAATCTGGTCAATGGCGTAGGTCCCGTCTTCGACCAGAGCGCGAATGGTCAGCCAGCGGCTGCGATCGTTGCTGCTGAGAAACGGTCGTTCCAGGTTCAGCTGGGCTTCCAATTCGGTGCGGCGCTGGGCGAGCTGGGTGGTCAGTTCGTCGCCTTGGAGGCCGGCGGCCGTCAGCTGCGATTGGCTCTGCGCCAGTTCGGCTTCGATTCGATACACCTGCAAGCGGCTGAGATCGACCGAGTTGACGGCCAGGATCCGGCCGGTGATCTGCCCCGCCGCCAGAGCGATCAACAGCCAGTAGATGGCCCACCGCGCCGCGGCTGCCGAGGAATCGGTGTCCGCCTTCATGCTTCGCCCGTAGCCGATTCATCGCGAGCCGTGGCCGCCGGCCGCTGTTCTAAATCTTCATGCCTGGGCCGATCGTCCGGCGCGTCGCTGGTCTGCTCCATCACGGAGTAGGCGAGCACGTCGCGGGCCGTGAAGGCGGTAATCATTTCGGCCAGGAGGCCCAGCGAGATCAGCTGTCCGCCCAACAGCAAAGCGCCCAGGGAATAGTAGAGCAACGCCCGGTCGCTCAAGCTGACCGGCGCGTCCCACCCCACCTGGGTGCTGGGCAACCGCGAGAGGAACCAGACGACGGCCAGGTAAAACAAGCCGGCGGCGCCGGCCAGGAAGGAGAGGAGACCGATCGAGCCCAGGATGTGTTGCGGGCGGTGGCCAAAGCCGGTCAAAAAGGCCACGGTCAGCAGGTCCAGAAAACCCTTCAACAACCGCTTGGCTCCGTACTTGGACTTGCCATACAAGCGGGGACGATGCTGGACCGTCAGTTCGCCAATCCGAAAACCCTTGGCCGCGGCCAGCACCGGGACGAAACGGTGCATTTCGCCGTAGAGGTGCAGATCGGCCAGGACCTCGCGCCGATAACACTTCATGCCACAGTTGTGGTCGTGCAACCGCACACCGGTCAGGCGTCGAGCCAACCAGTTGAAGATCCGCGACGGGATGACCTTGTGCCACGGGTCGTGGCGGACCTTCTTCCAGCCGCTGACGACGTCGTAACCTTCTTTCAGCTTTTCCAGAAAATGGGGGATCTCGTGGGGGTTGTCCTGGAGGTCGCCGTCCAGCGTCATCACCAGGTCCCCCTGGGCGGCGTCGAATCCGGCGCGAAGGGCTGCCGCTTTACCAAAATTGCGGCGGAAGCGGATCCCGTGGACCCGCGGATCCTGGCTGGCCAACCGGCGGATAACGGCCCAGCTGTGATCGGTCGAGCCGTCGTCGACGAAGATGATGTCGAGCCGGTACCCGTGCTGGGTCGCCACGGCGTCCAATTCGCCGTGTAACTGCTCCAGCGATTCGGCCTCATTCAGAACAGGTATGACCGCAGAAATCATCGCGGCTTCTTATTCTAATGGACACGAAAGACGCATTCAATCCAGGCCCTGCCGGGCAGCGGCCGAGGGGCGGATCAGCAGATAGCACCCTGAGGCCAGCCACAGTTCGGCGGCCAGCCAGATCAAGCGTAAGATGACCGCCGCCGCCAGCGCCGTTCCGCTGGCCAGCGAAATCGGCACCACGTGACGAAAATACATCTCGCCCAAAATCGCCGTCAACATCAGCTCGCGTACCAGCACGCCACCCGGCAACAGGGATAAGAACCCAGCCACCAGGGACAAGGTTACCGCCGCGGTGTAGTAGGGAAGATGGGCGAGCGGGTGGAGGCCGGGCAGGCCCATGGCGCGGAGCACGGCCCAGAGGCTGAGCGCCAGGAAAAGCCAGCCGGTGGCGACCGCCAGCCAACCCCAGGCCATCAAACGATAGTTCACTCCCCGCAACTTGTCCGCCATCTGCGGATCGCGGCGGCCCACCCCCAAACGTAATGCCAGGCGTCGAAAAATCGGCGGCCAGGTGGGCAGGCCCGAAATCAATAACAGGCTGACGGCCAGCGGCAGGAGGTAGTCGTGCTGGGGCAGATATTTCGCCAGCCAAATCCCCAGGATGCCCACCGCCAGAAAAGCGCCGACGGCCATCATCGTCAACGTCTCGAGAAACACCGCAGCGGCCGCGACCGACGCCGGGACCCCCGTCTCGCGCAACAACCCCGCCCGCAACACCACCACCAGCGCCTTGCCGGGCACGTACTTGCCCAAGTGGCCGATGTAGTAAGCCCGAATCGTGGCCGCCAGCGGCGGCTGCTGTCCCAACGCCCGCAAGGCGGCGTACCAGAACAGCCCCATGGGGAACATGCCCAGCAAGTACAGACCACCGGCGGCGACCAGCCACGGCGGATGCAACTGCCAGTCAAAATCGCTCAACTGAGCCAGCCCGCTGACCATCGTGCGGCGGACACCCCAGACGACCAGCAGCAGGACCAGGGCGTGGATGGCCCATCGCCACCACCGCCGCCGCCTTCCCCCCTCCGGGTTCAACTCCGTACCCGACACCCCCTGGCTCTCCTCTCTTTCCTCCCGGCAAATCAACGACGGCTCAAGCTCGCGTTGTCACTTCCCGACCCTTCGCGTAAGTTGCTCGTCGACCAGGCACCCCCCCCCTCGGCAGGGTGCCTGCCGACCGACAGGTATAACCGGCCCCTGCCAAACCTCAAACCCGAAAGCGGACTCCCGCCGCTTGCCACCCGCCATCCCCCCCCACCGGAGCCTACCCATGTCTCGTGCCGCTCGCTGGATCTGGAATCACGGCGTTGTCTCCACCTTTGTGACCGGCTTCCTTGTCCTGCTGCCCATCCTGATCACCTTCGCCATCATGATGTGGGTGGGGCAAAAAATCGTCGACATGCTGGGGCCCCACAGCCTGGTGGGACAGGCCCTCCAAACCCTGGGCCTGCAAATCCTGGGACCCGAAGCGCGGCAGTGGCTGGGCATCCTGCTGGGCTGGGCCATCGTCCTGGCTGTCATCTGGCTGGTCGGGGTGGGCGTCAAAACGCTCACCCGACATCGCGTGCAAGTTTCCGTGAATCACCTTATCCACAGGATCCCCGTGGTCAGCAGCGTCTACCGGCCGGTGGCACAGGTGGTCAGCATGCTGCAGCAGGAGGATCAAGTCGAGATGCGATCGATGAGCGTCGTGTATTGTGCGTTTGGCGAGACGGGAGGCGGGGGGTTTCTGGCCCTCCTGGCCGCCTCTCAACCCTTCCGCTTTGACGGACAACCCTGCCTGGCCTGCTACATCCCCACCTCGCCCGTGCCTATGTCCGGCGGCATCGTCTTTGTCCCCGTGGACAAAGTTACCGAGATTGATATGTCGGTCGAGGACCTGATGCAGATCTATTTCTCGCTGGGCGTGATGGCTCCCAAGGTCGTACCCCCCCGCTATCAGCCCGGGGCCACCGCGGCCTGAGCGGCCCCGCCCAGGAGCCGCTGAAGGTGCCACAGGTTTGGTGCCTGCAGACGCTAGCAGCCGCCAGCCGCCGACCATGGCCCCGCCCAAGCTCAAATCCTCTTTACCCTCCTCCACAGCGGGGGATACGATGCGAGTTGTGGGCCCGCCCCGGGGATGGGACGGATGGGTGCGACCCGCGGTACCTAAGGGAGGACCGAGCGGATGCATGCGATTTTGATGGCGGCTATGGCCGCAGTGGGTGTCGATGTGGGCTGGCAGCCCGCGGAACAGGGTCAGACGCACTACATCATCCAGATCGAACCTCATCAGCTGAAGAACTTGCAGCCGGGCGATACGATCGACGTGGGCGTCCGTCCCCAGCTGCGGCAGATCCGCAGTTTCCAGATCGTCGTGGGCGATGCAGAACTGCCACGCATTGAACAGCCGCCCCAATTGTCACTCAGCCCGGTCGCCGACCTGACGGTCGATCCGGCGGCCACGACTTATTCCTGGGCAGCGAACCGTTATCCGGTGCTGACCCTGTCCCAAGATCCTTCCTTGCAGGGCGAGGCCTGTCCTCCCCTCGGCGGCTCAACGGCGACCGCGGAAAGACCGCCGGCCGCAGGCGGGTGGACCTCGAGCGGCGAGACCCCGCCCCCGGCCACGCCGCCCGCGGGCGCCGCAGCGGGTGACCCGCCGGTGGCGGCAGATCTGCAGCGGAAGCTGGACGACCTGGGCGGCTCGGTCGTGATCCGTTCGGAACCGGCAGAAGCCAAGCCGCCGCGGCCAGCCGCGATCGACGCGGCCCCGGCCGACCTGTCGCGGCCGGCCGACCCTGCGCCACCGGCCGCCTTCCCACCGTTTGATCCTCCCAAGTTGGGGCCGCTGGAGAACCGCTGGACCACCACCGATCCCCCCTCTGCCGAATCCGTGGAGGAGGTCGGGGAGGCGACGGCCGAAGGGCAGGAAAGTGCCGAGCTGGCTGAGCGGCCGGAGAGCGGTCCCGCGGAACTCGACGCGCCCCCGCGGGAGGGGGATGTCGAGGGCCGAGCCCCGCTGGCCTCGCCGGTACCCCCGCAGCGGCTGCTGCCCGAAAAGGCCCCCAGTCTGGAGGAGGTTCGTCGTGAAATGGCGCGTTCCTGGGAAGATCGCGTCCAGGGTCGGCCGCCGGCGTCCGATCCCGTGGCGACGGTCTTTCCGGTTCCGAACGCGGCAGCCCCCGTTGCCGGCAGCGAGACCACGCGGGTGGCGGCGATCGCGCCTGTTGGGGCTGAGCCGGCGGGACCGGCCGGCGTTGACCTGCCGGCCGCCCCCGCCAGCGGGTTGTTGCCGAGCGGCGAGGCCGAGCGGGTTGTGACTGAGCGGAAGGTGGCCGGGGGGGAGCTGGCTGAGCGGGCGGTGGCCGAGCCGAGTTGGCTGCCCTTGGCCCTGGGCAGCTCACGGCCCCACCTCTTCCTGACGCTCAGCGTCCTGGCGCTCTTCGCCTCGCTGGGAGGCAACCTCTACCTGGGCTGGATCACGCTCGACCTCCGCCGCCGCTTTCACCATTCGGCCCGCACCCGGGGGGTCCGATCTTGAGCAGGGAAAACCGGGGCTGACCCTCGGCCGTGACCCTCCTGACGAGGATGCCGCCGCCAGGCGGCCGTGATTGTAGAGCAATTGTCCCCAATTGCTCGGCCAACCAGGCACCTTCCTCGCGCCACACAACGGTCATTCAGCAAAGCTGGGCCTGCCGCCCGCCAACGTCTTTGCCTCGGGCAGGAGCAATTGAGACAATTGCTCTACACTCTTGCTCGACACGCTTGCTGGCCACCTGCCGCCGGCAGGCGGCGATTGTAGAGCAATTGTCCCCAATTGCTCGGCCCACCGAGAAACCACCTTCGCGCCACAAAACGGTGGCCCCCCAATGCGGGCCCGCCGCCGGCCAGCGTCTTTGCCTGGGGCAGGAGCAATTGAGACAATTGCTCTACACTCCTGCTCTACACTCCTGCTCTACACGCTTGCTGGCCACCTGCCGCCGCCAGGCCATGGTAGGACCGAAAACCAGAACTGACCCTCGCCCAGCCGTCCTATTCGATCTCTTCCGTCAGCTCGCGGATTACCGCATCCACCAGTTCGCGGATCGCCGCATCGACTGCCGGGTCCGTATCGTCGTCGGAGGTGAGTCTCGGATCTTCAAAAGCCGCCACCCCAAGACTCCCCTTCCGCTCGGTGGACATCGCAAGTGCCAGGTTGCTCATTTCGCGGTTGACCAGGATTGGATCCCATACGGCGTTGTCGGTCTCGTCGGACGACAGGCCTTGGTGCAGCTTGTCCAGGGCACCCAAGCGTTGGTGGCCGAACAAGTCAGCCTCTGGCTGGCTGAGCCTATTTTGCTGGCCCCAGGAAGCGAACACTTGATCTGCTGCATCGTGTCCGTGGTCACCTGGTTCGACATGGTGGCCATGCAACGACGGCAGATGCCGCATGCCCAGCTGCAGGGACTCGCCCAGGATGTCATGGTCATAGCCCAGCAGATGCCCAAACTCATGGGTGACCACGGACAGCAGGTCGATGGCGTTTCCGCCAGACGGGCTGTCGAGATTCATCCAGCCGTGTCCTGCCGCGTTGTGGTCGATCTGGATCGTGTTGGACCTGGATGACGCCACGCCCAGCAGGCTGCTACTGAGGTCCGCGATGACGACGTCCGTGTGGTGGAGCTGGCTGACGTCCGCGCCCTGATTTCGCCAGTAATGAACCGCATCATCCACGACGGGGGCGAGCATATCCTGAGTCAACGTCTGGCCACCACTGGCAACCACAGCATCCGCCTTCTGGGCGGATATCCCGGAAATCGGCTCGGCTTCAGCCGTCTTTAACGGGCTGCCATGGATCACGTCATTGGAGACCGTGATAATCGCACCATCGGAAGCGCTGGACACGTTGGACGAACTTACCGTGGCCGTGTTCGGCAAAGTCTGGCTCTGGCAGGTGTTGATCTCCACCTGAAGCGGGGCGATGAAGTCCTTCAACGAAGCCGTAAAGGAGGTGGACGAACGACTCTTGACATAGACCTGGTTAAATGTCCGACACAACCCCAGGTTGTCGGGATCGAAGGTCTTGGTCGCATTAACCACCGCTTCACCAAAGGTCAGATCGGCAAGTGTCTCACCCGGAGCCCAGGGATTTTCAGCCGGATAGGCTGGGCCGGGAAACGCCACGGGATCGTTGACAGCACCCTGAGCAGCCTGCGTGGCATCCAAGTCGACCGGATTCGACCATTCCGTACCGTCCCAGGTACGCAGTGACAATTGAACAACGTTGTCACCGCCCGTAAAGTCAAAGCTGATGATCACGTCACCGACCATTCGGACCGGTGTCACGGTATTGGTACCCGGTAGGTTGTGGATGGCCGTCGACTGATTGAGCTCGAAGTCAATATTGGCCGTTCCCAGGGTGTTTGTGCGTAACCAGGCCAAGTAGATAAATTTGTCGTTCCCCACTCCTTCACTGGCTGCGGCCACCGTCACAAGATCGCTTTTGTTGTTCGGGATCTGACCATCGACGATGACCGGCGGTTCGGTGTCATTTTTCGTGCCCTTGCCAAACGAGTCGTCCCCTTGGCCAGTCGGCAGGTCATCTTTTCGGGCATAATTCGGCAGGTCAGACAGCAGCGTCCAGTCGAGCAGAGGTGAATCGGCCAGGGCATCATCCACCTGGGTGTTGCCATCGATTTCAAAGTTGCTGTTCAGGCTGCCGTTTCCAGCGGGAGATGCCGAAGTGAAATAATCTTCCGGAATGGTGGTTGTGACGACGACGGTGAAGCCTTCACCAGGAGCCAAATCGATCCCAGATGGGCCACCAGAGATCAGTTGATCGCCGTTGATTTCAACCATGGAAGCTGTGATCTCTGATTGCGAATGGACCGTCCACGTCAAGGAAGGTACGTCGGTGTCGGGATTCGGCAATGGATCGTTTAAGATCGTATTCAACGCAGTGACGTTGCCCGTATTCGTCACGGTGATTTGGAACGCCGCGATGTCGCCAGGAGCGATCATCAAAGAATCGACTAACGTGTCGGCGTTGTCGCCTTCCCCACCTATCTCACCATCGGCTCCCAGATCGATCGCCTTCTTAACCACAGTCAGTTCCGGATGGGTCAGCAGCGGTTCGGTGTGGCTATCCCAGTTACTAACATCGTCACCGACAGGAGGATTGCCGGTCGCGGTCGCGATATTGGTAAAGGTGCCCGCGTCGACATCCGCTTGTGCGAGCGTGTAGCTGGCTGTGAACGTGGCCGAGCTATTTATGGTGAGGGTATCCACATCGCCATCGCCGTCACCGTCGCCAGAGGTCGGAACCGGGCTAGTGGCCTGCGGATCGGTCACGCGCACATGACTTAAGGTTACGTTGCCCGTGTTGGTTACCGTGAAAGTGTAGCTGATCGTTTCACCGGCATCGGCAAACCCGTCACCATTCTCGTCGTTGAACGTCCCGCTCTTGACGATATCGATCGACGGGTTCTGGGGCAAATCGGTGTCCGCGTCGCCCGTATGGCTGATGTCGACGCCGCCCGGATCGGTGCCCGTGGCCATGGCCGTGTTGAGCACTTCGCCGGCATCGATGTCCGCCTGCGTGATCGTATAGCTGGCCGTGAAGGTCGTGCTGTCCGAGACACCCGGCGCCAAGGAGGCGAGCGGACCGCCGCTGACCGTCACCAGCGGGTCGGTGACCGTCACATTGGTCAGCGTCACGTTGCCGTCGTTGGTCACGTCAAACGTATAGCTGATCGTCTCGCCCGGATCGGCAAACCCGTCACCGTTCTCGTCGTTGAACGTCCCGCTCTTGACGATCGAGATCAGCGGGTTCTGGGGCAGATCGGTGGTTGTGTCGCCGTCGGCCGGTTCGGACTCGTCCGAGTCGGCCGTGGCCAGGTTGTACACGGATCCGGCGTCAATGTCGGCCTGGGTGATGGCGTAGCTGCCGGTGAAGGTGGTCGAATCGGACTGGCCCACGTCCAGGGTGGTCGGGCCGCCGAGCACCGTCACCAGCGGGTCGGTGACGATCACGTTGGT
>CAYFZZ010000286.1:0-5405 GCA_964347545.1 uncultured Planctomycetaceae bacterium
CCGGCGCGACCAGGCCGGTGGGCGAGTCGGTGACGCGGTGCGGATCGCTGGGCTTCATGGCACTCCCTGCGGTACCCCGGTATCCTGAGCGGCCTGAGGCGATCACCGAGTCGCCGGTCGGGTGTGCTGTCCGAGCCTACCGCTGCCCGGCAACGATAGCGGCCGGGATCCACCATCATAGTTTTAACCGACAAACGCTCGCCAGAGGTTCCCCATGTGCGGTCGCTTCACGTTGCGGACCCCGCCTAAGGTGATTGCCGCACAGTTCGGAATCCCGCCGCAGGACCCTCCGGTCACGACCTGGGCGCCGCGGTACAACATTGCCCCCACGCAACCGATTCTGGTGGTCCGCCGACCGATCGGCAGCGACCGGCGGGAAGCCGCCCTGGTCCGGTGGGGCCTGATCCCCCGCTGGGCCACCGATCCCCGCCTGGGCAACCGGATGATCAACGCCCGCTCGGAAACCGTCGACAGCAAGCCGGCCTTTCGCCAGGCGTTCCGCAATCGGCGGTGCCTGGTCGTGACCGACGGATATTACGAATGGCAAGCGACCGGCGGGCCCAAGCAGCCGTATTATTTTCATCGAGCGGATCATCGACCCTTCGCCTTCGCCGGGCTGTGGGAAGCGTGGTCGGGTGGCCCGGCCGGTGGGGACCGCGTCGAATCGGCGACGATCATCACCACCACGGCCAACGAACTCTCCCGCAAGATTCACGACCGGATGCCGGTGATCCTCCCGCAGGCAAACTACGATACCTGGTTGGACTGCGACCAGGAGGACCTGCCGGCCGTGCAGGCCTTGTTGGGTCCCGTTGCCGAAGACTTCCTGGTCGCCGATCCGGTCAGCACGCAGGTCAACAAGCCCAGCCACGACAGCCCGACCTGTATCGAACCGCTGCGGACGGGGGGCGCTTAGCAGGCCGCGGGCCGGGGGCCCGTCGGCCACCCGCTTGCCCGCCGCCGCCGCAAGCTGGCGGCCGCGGGGAGGCGCTGCACAGGGGTTGCTATAATCAGGGGCTCGGCCACAGCGTCGGGGGCAGGGCAGGGGGCAGCGGCAGGGGGGGTGAGCGGGGTGCGGTGGGACATGCAGTGGCAGCGCGAATTCTGGGTCGGCGCCTGGTCCGCAGCCCTGGCCAGTTCCCTGGTCTATGCCGTCACCGCGATTCAGGGTCTGTTTGGCGAGCCGGCCCCGCTGGGGGCCACCATCGCCCGCTGTGCGCCGCTGGGTTTCCTCCTGGGCGCCACCGGCGCGCAGATCCAAGCCATCGGCTGGCGGCGGTGGGCCAGCCAGTACTTTGGCATCGACCTGCGTTCCCTGGCCGTATTGCGGATTGGGTTGGCCCTGGCCGTCCTGGTCGACCTGGCCATGCGAGCTCGGGATCTGAAGGCTCATTACTCCAACGACGGAATCCTCCCGTTGGATGTCAAGTTCTTTACCCCTTCGGATCTTTCGCTGCACATGCTCAGCGGTCAGGCCTGGGTCCAAGGCTTGCTGTTTGCCTTGGCCGCGGTGTGTGCGGCCCTGATGCTGGTCGGCTGGCGGACACGGCTGATGACCGCCGTCTCGTGGTTTTTGCTGATCTCCTTGCACACCCGCAATCCGCAGGTGCTGACGGGGGGCGACACGCTGCTGCGGATGCTGCTGTTTTGGGGCATCTTCCTGCCGCTGGGCGCCCGCTATGCGATCGACAGCGCCCTGAACGTGTCGGGGTCGATCCGCCGCCGGCGGATAGCCGATCTGGCGACGCTGGCCCTCCTGGTCCAACTGGCCTGCGTCTACGGTTTTGCCGGCCTGCTGAAGACGGCCGCTCACTGGCGTGTGGACGGCAGCGCGGCCTATTACGCCTTGAACATCGGCATGCTGACGACACCGTTTGGCGAGTGGTTGTTGAACTTTCCCCGTTTGCTGAGGGCCTCGACCTTCGGGGTGCTGTATCTCGAGCTGCTGGCGCCGCTGCTGATTTTCATCCCCTGGCGGACCCCCCTGTTTCGGACGGTACTGTTTCTGCTGCTGCTGTCGATGCACCTGGCCTTTCAGCTGGCCATGTATCTGGGGGTGTTCCCCTTCGCCGGCATGGTGGCCGTGTTCGTGCTGGTCCCCACGGCGGTCTGGGACCGGGTCGCACGATGGGTGAGGGGGGATCGGGCGGCACGACCGACGATTGACTACGACGACTCCTGCCGCTTCTGCCAGAAGATGGCCCTCCTGTGGCGGACGTTGCTGATAGTGCCCGACGTGCGAATTCGCCGCGCGTCGGCGGACCCGCTGATAGGGCAGCGGGTCCAAGCGGAAAATTCCTGGGTGGTGGTGGCTGCCGATGGCCAGCAGTGGCTGCGTTTCGAGGGACTGCTGCAGCTGATGAGCCACAACCGCCTTTGGCGTCCGCTGGTTTACTGGCTGGCCTCCCGCCCGCTGACCGCAGCGGGCAACTGGCTCTATCGCACCGTGGCCGCTCGTCGCCGCGGGCTGGGACGGTTGACCTCCTGCCTGCGTATCCAGCGCCGCCGCGTGGGGCCGGTGTGGGTCGCCCAGCCGCTGCTGCTGATCGCGATCTTCTACGTCGTCTCCTACAATTTCATCTCGTTGCCGGGGTGGAACATGACCTGGTTCACGGCGGGGACCAGGCTTCCCGCGTTCGGGCAACCGCGCTTTCTTGACACAAAGCTGCTCTACCAGGCAGGTCGCCAGTTGCGGCTGGACCAGAACTGGCGGCTGTTTGCCCCCTATCCCTTGCTGGACGACGGGTGGTTTGTGATGCGGGGTCATTTGGGGAACGGTCGCCAGATCGACTTGCGGACCGGCCAGGCACCCACATTTGCGGCTCCGCCGCGGATTGCCAACACGTACCCCAACATGCGTTGGCGGAAATACATGGAGAAATTGCGAACGCCGGGACGTCACACCAGCGATATCCGTCGGTTTTGCCAGTATGTCTGCCGGGACTGGAACCAGCGGCACGGTCCCGACCAGCGGCTGGTACGGTTGGAGCTGTATTTCGTCAAGGAGCGGACGCGACCGCCGCACGTCGAGCAAAAACAGGTGCCTCAGCGAGTGTCGGACCACGCTTGTGCCCCGCTGGCCGGCCGCCGGGCGTGCCGCGGTGGCGCGGATCGGGGGTGACGCGGGCGGCTGGAAATCGGGAGTGGCTGGAGTAAAATGGAAGTTGACGACCGGCATCCGCTCAGGCAGCGGGGCCGGCAAATGGATTTCTGGCCACGGATTTGAGTGATCGGATTGACGCACAATCCCTCTGCTAAGCCTGCTGCTGCCGAATCGCGCAGCCTGCAACTCGCGCTAGCCGCTGCCCGAGTCGCCGCCGAAAACAACGGTCGCGACATCGTGATTCTCGACATGCGGCCGCTGACCCCCATCTTCGACTATTTCGTGCTGGTTACGGGGACGAGTCGTCGGCAGTTGCATGCGATCAGCGAAGAGATTGATCACAAGCTGGAAGACGAGTTGCATGATCACCGGGAGGGTATTGAGGGTTACCAGGAAAGCCGGTGGATTCTGCTGGATTACGGCACGGTCGTGATCCATTTGTTCATCGAAGAGATGCGGGAGTATTACGCTTTGGAGCAGTTGTGGAGCGACGCTCGGCCAGTCGAATTGCCCGCTGATATTGCGGGCTTGGTGCTGAAAGACTAGGCTCTGTCGGCAAACGTTCCTCCTCCCGAGTGCCGCATGAACGTCCTCGCTGAACTTCGCCGGCGGTTCGCCGCAGCTCTGCAGCCCTTGACCGACGAAGACTTGCAGCCGTTGGTCGACATGGTGCGTCCCAGCCAGGATGTGCGGCATGGCGATTACCTGGCCAACTGTGCCATGCCGCTGGGCAAGCGCCTGGGCCAGCCCCCCCGCGAGATGGCTCAGCAGATTGTGGCCGGCTTGGAGGTCCAGGACTTCTGTCACGATCCGCAGATCGCCGGCCCCGGTTTTATCAACCTTACGGTGCGCGACGACTGGCTGGCCGAACAGCTGACGCAGGCGGCCAGCGATCCGCGGCTGGGCGTGGCCCCCACCGACCACCCCCGATGTTACGTGATCGACTATTCGGCGCCCAACGTCGCCAAGCCGATGCACGTCGGCCATATCCGCTCGACCGTCATCGGCGACGCCCTGGCTCGCACCTTGCGATTCCTGGGTCATCGGGTGATCAGCGACAACCACATCGGCGACTGGGGCACCCAGTTCGGGATGATCATTTACGGGTACAAGCATTTTCTGGACCGGCAGGCGTACGCCGCATCCCCGGTCCAGGAACTGGCTCGGCTCTACCGCCTGGTCAACCAGCTGATCGAATACCACCAGGGTCGAGCTGGGTTACCTGCGCAAAGGGAGCGGCTGGCGAAACTGACCGAGCAGTGCGAGGCTCAACGCGCAGCCGGCCCCCTGCAGGATGTTGAGCAAGCCCGGCGGGCGGCCAAGGCCCTCCAGAAAATCGAACAGCAGGTGGCGGCGGCCGAGGGCGAGCTGCAGCAGTTGACCGCCAGGCTGGCAGCCATGGAAGAAGATCCCGCCTGGCACCAGCGGGCCAACACTCACGCCGACATCGCCACCGCCGTCTTGCAGGAAACGGCCGCTTTGCACGCCGGCGACGAAACGAATCGCCGGCTGTGGCAAACCTTTCTGCCCTTTTGCCAGGAAGATATCCAGCGGATTTACCAGCGGCTGCAGGTGGAATTTGATTACACGTTGGGAGAGAGCTATTACCAGGACCGGCTGGCGGACGTCGTCGCCGACTTGCGGGCCCGGCAGCTGGCCACCGAGAGCGACGGGGCCGTGTGCGTATTTCTGGACGGTTACGAGACGCCGCTGATCGTGCAAAAGCAGGACGGCGCGTTCCTGTACGCGACGACCGACCTGGCCACGATTCAATACCGCCAGCAGACCTGGCAGCCGGACGTGATCTTGTACGTGGTGGATCATCGGCAGAGCCTTCATTTCGAACAATTGTTTGCCACCGCCCGCCGCTGGGGCTACGACACGATCGACCTGGTGCACGTCAAATTCGGCACGGTCCTCGGCGAAGACCGTCGGCCTTTCAAGACCCGAGCGGGGTCGACCGTGGGTTTGGACGATCTGTTGGATGAGGCGGTTCGCCGAGCGTTCCTGGTGGTCAGCGAAAATGACGAGCTGAAGGAAACCCCGGAACTTTCCCCGGACGATCGTCAGCGGATTGCCGAAATCGTCGGCATCGCCGCTCTGAAGTACGCCGATCTGTCGCAAAACCGCGAGAGCGACTACATCTTCAGTTATGACAAGATGCTGGCGCTCAATGGCAACACAGCCACCTACATGCAATACGCCTACGCCCGCGTCCGCAACATTTTCGTTAAAGGCGAGATCGATATCGACCGGCTGCGAAACTCGGGTGCTCGGGTGACCTTCAGCCACCCGGCCGAAC
>CAYFZZ010000287.1:0-4072 GCA_964347545.1 uncultured Planctomycetaceae bacterium
CAAGAGTCAGGGCTTTTCCTTTTTTGCCCTCGGTACGGGTCTGCCCCTTCCCCAGACCGCCTCAAGAACCGCTCAGCTGGCCCTCCCCGCCGCTGGGCGATGCCCCGCCTTCCCGGCCGCAGAGGATGGCACCCATGCGGGTGGGCTGAGGACCGTCTGGATTGCTTGGGGGCCTACGCCGGCTTGGGGGTGACGGGCGCTGAGGCCGGTGGGCGGCCGAAGCCCAGCAGGCAGATATCGTCGCTGGGCACATTCCCCTGCACAAACGACTTGACGTCGGCCACCAACGCTTGACCAATATGGACCGGGTCGGGGTTGGTACGGTCGACCACTTCCTGCACTCGGCGACTCCCATACAGATCACCTGCCTTATCCATGGCCTCGCTGACCCCGTCGGTGTAGGCAAAAATCACGCTCCCCTCGGGAATCGCAAATTCGAACTGGGTATAGACCGCATCCTGTTCCACCCCCAGGGGCAGGCAAACTTCGTCCTTGCCCAGCTCTTGCACTCCATCCCCGCCCAGGCGGGCGAGGGGTGGCATGTGGCCCGCGTTGACGATGGTGGCGGTGTGTTTTTGCGGGTCCAAGAGGAACAGGACCAGGGTCACGAAACGGTCCCCCACCAGCTGTTTTCGCAGCTGGTGATTGAGCCGGCTGACCGCTTCGGCCGGCGTGTCGGTCGCCAAGAGGCAATAGCGGACTTCGCTGCACAGCCGCGCCATGAGGAGGGCGGCGGAGATGCCCTTGCCCGACACATCGCCCAGCACCAGTCCCCACCGGCCATCGGGAAGTTCGATATAGTCGTAGTAATCCCCCGCCATTTGATCGGCTGCCCGGTAGTAGTCATAGAACTTGTAACCGGGCACCCGCGGCCGCCGGCTGGGCAGAAAATGCAGCTGGACATCCTTGGCCATCCTCAGCTCCTGCTTCTGCCGTTCCAGGGCGAGGATCGTTTCGTGCATCTTGGCCGCCTCCGCCGCTCGACCCGCCAGATTCCCCACGCTGATCAGGACATCCAGGTCCGGCTGGACAAATGGCTGTTCCGCGTCATTCGTCTCGACGTGAATCACGCCCAGCGGTTTCTGGGAGGGACCGATCAACGGCGCGCACATCACCGACCGCAGGTTTTCCTCAAACACCGATTCACTGGCATCCTGCAGCCGCTCGTCATTCCGCGGGTCACTGCTGAGGAAGGCCGTTCCTTCCTCCATGACCCGAGCCACAATCGTGCCCCCCAGGGGGCTGATCGTGTCCGATTCGCCCTGTTGATGTTTGATCGCGATCGGCTGCAAGCCCGCTTCGCCCCGCACGCGTTGAAGAATGTAGCCCCGTTCTGTCTGGGGAAAGATCTCGAACAGACAGTCCAAAATTCCGGGCAGGACCTCTTTCAGTTCCAGCGAGCTGCCCAGGTTCTTGGTCAGCTCGATCACCGCGCGAAGTTTGACCAGCGAACTATCTCGTTCAGCCGCCGTAGCCTCGGCGGGCGGCTGTCCGGGCATCACGACCCGCCCGGTGGGGCCGCCAGGCGATTCGAGCGTCGCCGTATTGCTGATGGCCGCACCATCGGGCCCGGTGGTATCCTCGGCCGGTGTTAATTCGAACCGGATCACGATGTCGTGGATCGAAATGCAGTCCTGGTCGGCGATCGCCATGCGGCCTTCCACCCGCTTGTTGTTGACCTGCGTTCCGTTGACGCTGTGCAGGTCTTCGATGAAATACCGATCGTCGTCCTGGATCAGCCGCGCATGCTGGCGGGACACGGTCCGCGCCGGGAGGGTGACCTCACAGAAGGAATCGCGGCCCAGCAGCGTTTCCTTTTGGTGGATGTCAAACGACTGCCCCGCGCCCACGCCACTGAGAATTCGCAAGGTAGGCATAGCGGACTTATTTTACCCGCGCCCGGGTCGGCGGTCTATCTGCGCCCCCCTCCCCGGGGCGCACGGCCCCCCCTCCCCTGGCGGTCCCCGCCGCGGGCCATGGGCTTGCCAACCCCGCGCCGGGCCGCGACATTAAGCGGGTCCGCCGAACCTGGGTTTGGGCGCCGACTTCCCCGGGTCGGCCAGCCTTCGACCCCTTCGCTGTGCTTCCCCCATGTTAGGCCTCAAGTCCCCCACCCCCGACCGCTGGCTGGTGCAGGTCGACCGCGATCTGGAAGCGGTCCTGATCGACCATGCCCACTGCGAAAAAAAGGCGGCCGGCACGGCCATGAACCTGATTTTTGCCTACGTGGAGGACGACGAGCTGTGCCGGGAGATGGAACAGATCGTGGTCGAGGAGCTGGAGCATTTCCGTCTGGTGCGGGAGCTGCTCGAGCGGCGCAAGATCCCCTTTCGACGGCTGCGGCCCAGCAGCTATGGACGGAAACTCAACGATTTGGTGAGGAAGATCGAACCCGGCAGGGCGGTCGACCGGTTGCTGGTCGCCGGCCGGATCGAGGCCCGCTCGTGCCAGCGCTTCGCCGCTCTGCGCGACCACGGCCGCGATCCCGAGCTGGCCGGTTTCTATGGCGATCTGTTTGCCTCGGAAGCTCGCCACCATGCGACCTACGTCCGTTTGGCCAAACGGTACGGGGACGCGACCGAGGTGGAACAGCGGCTGGAGTGGCTGGCCGAGCGGGAGGCGGAGATTGTGGCCGAAGGCGACCCGCAACCGCGGATGCACAGCTGAAACATCGAGCGGTAGGTGGCGACGTTCAGCCCGGTAGCCATCCTCTCCCGCGGTCCCGATTTCGTCGGGATGGGAGGGAGCCGGATCAAGAGAAGGCGCGGCTGCGGAGGGCCCCCTCACCCTGGCCCTCTCCCCCATCCCCCGGCGGACCGGGGGACGGGGGAGAGGGTACCGGCGGGGTGTCCGGCGAGCACCGTCGCGAACGTGGCTCGTACAGCGGTAAAAACGGCAAAATACTTCCCGCGCCGCGCCGGCGGTCCCCCCGCGGCTTGACGGTTACCGTAAGTCTTGCTAGTTTTTATGCTTAGCGGGTCAGGTTGTGTCTACCGAGCGACGCTCGGTGTATCCAGCTTTAGGCGACGAGCGAATTTTCTGCGCCGCGGTCGGGCAAGCCGCGGGTTGTGCGGAGGTGGGTGCCACGCAGAGGCCCCACCGAAGAGGCTTGCCTCGTCGCCCATGCGGACGGAACAGGAACAGGGGAAGCGGTCCGAGGTATTACTTCGGGAGATCAGAGATGAAGCGCGCATTACGTCACAAAGCGAGAACCGGGTTTACCCTGGTCGAATTATTGGTGGTGATTACCATCATTGGGATTTTGATTTCCCTGCTGCTGCCTGCCGTTCAGTCGGCTCGGGAACAGGCGCGGCGGACCGACTGTGCCAGCAAGGCCCGGCAGTTGGGACTGGCCTGCACCATGTACGCGCAGAACAACAACGATCTGCTACCCATCGGAGTCGATCTGCAGTTCTCCCATAGTGGCTTGACGGCCCTGTTACCCTTCTTGGAAGCCCAGGTCTTGTACAACAACTACGATTACGACGTGGCTTCGACGTCCCAGAGTGGCGTGGTGGGCGTCAAGGTGCCGATTTTCCTCTGCCCCAGCGACAACCAGAGCGCCACACGTACCAGTGGTGGTGGGACGTATTTCCCCTCCAATTACGCCCAGAATTTCGGGGACGCGATCGATACCACGACAAATAATAACGGGCCGTTCAAAGTTCGCCCGAACCCGCCCACCTCAGAGTTCGACGGGCTCGGCAATATCAACTCGATGAGCGTCGATGGGTTAACCAACACGGCCCTCTACTGCGAGGTCCTTTCCCAGCAGGCTATCACGCCGACTTTTGGGGCAACCACTTATGAGTGTGGTTTGTGGGGATTGGGGGATATCTGTGCCAACTCGTACAGTCACAACGCGGCGCCCCAACAAACAAACGCTACCAATCAGGTGAAGGTCATCGTCGACGCCGACACAGGCGCTAGCACGGCTACGGCAGCCAGCAATCACCCGGGTGGGGTCAGCGTCTGCTTTGCTGGAGGGGCGGTCAAGTTCATCAACGAAAACATCGAGCTCGCTCGTTGGCAGGCGTACGGCACGGCCAACGGTGGTGAAGCTTATTTTGTC
>CAYFZZ010000288.1:0-9138 GCA_964347545.1 uncultured Planctomycetaceae bacterium
GTGAGGGTTAAGAGTACATTTCATCGCAGTCTTAACCCCCACTCTTAACCGGATACCCTTAACCGACCTGCTTAACCGCGCTGCATGGGCCAAACCATATCGCTGAGTGAAAAAACTGCACCCATGGTTACCGCCACGGGGTCGGGAGTCTTTTTCGACATAAGTCCACCCCCCGCGGGTCGACCATCGATCGAAAAAGACTCCCGACCCCTTCCGGGCCACCCCACTGGTCGCGTTAGCGGATCAGCCGCAAGTACTTCAGCCCGTACAGCAGGAGGGCCAGGCCGATCAACGCCAGCACGACCTTGCCGGCCCACGCGGCGAACAGGCTGTCGATCACATCGTCCAACGAGAGGATCGCGCCGCGGTGGCCCAGCACCAAAGCCACGATCAGCGATCCGCCCAGCAGGACGTACAAGCAGCCGCGGACGAATTCGGCGTAGCGGACTGCTGGCGACGCCCCACCCGGAGGGGACTGCCTCTTGCCGGCCTTACTGGCCGCTTTGGCCGCCTTCTTCTCCCGCTTGGCTTGCGCCTTGTCCTGCTTCTTGGGTGACGTCATGCCTGTCGCGACCCCCGACCGTTGGGCGTCACTATAACCGTTTCCCCGATGGTCCAGCAATCATGGCGGCCGCCGGGGGGGGCAACCCGCAGCCACCGGACCCGTCGCCGCGGGGGCCGTGAACCCCAAGGGCCGTCCGGGGTATAATGGCCTGCCTGCGGGACGAGCCGGACCGGGGACCGCGGGTGGCCAGGCCAGGCGGGGGCGCAGGCGACCAGCGCGGCCGAGTCCGCCGCAGGGCGGCGACAGGTAAGACCCCGCGACCGGGAAGACTTTTAGACAGGGACAGGAAAGAAACATGAATTTATCCAACCCCCCCATGGAAATTGCGCTCCGCATCCCCGGCACCTGGTCAGATCCCAGCGAGCTGATCGAACGGCTGCCGGCCGGATTTGAGCTGACCGCCGAAACGCTGGTCCTGCCCGACGGCAGCCAGATCGAGGTGGCGCTGCTGCCGGCGGATGAACAGTTTCCCATGGTCTTCGGCTACGCCTGCCGGCAGCCGGCGACTGCGGAGGAAATGAAGGCGGTCCGCAACTACCGGCTGAATGTCGGGTTGATCGGTCCGGGCGGTTCCCTGCCGGCGGCGTTGGCGATGATGCAAGCCGCGGCGGCCATCGTCCGGGCAGGGGGGGCGGGCGTGTTTATCGACAACAGCGCGCTGGCGCACGGTGGCAGCCAGTGGCTGGAGATGAGCGACGATGGGGGGCCGGATGCGGTCAGCTTCGCGTATGTGGGCATTGTGCGCAGCGACCAAGAGGTGTTTACGCTGGGGATGCACATCCTGGGCCGGCCCGATCTTGTCATGCGGGCCTCGGATTTGGACCCCGCGGGGGAAACGATCATCGAGGTCCTCCGTTACCTCTGCGACAGCGAAAATCCGGTTCTGGACGGTCACGTGCTGGCCGACGAAGAGGGACCCCGCTTCCAAGCCGAGGCAATCGACGACAGCAAGTTTGCTGTCGCGAGTCCCATGCATAACCCCTTCGGGCGGTTGAACCTGGTCAGCGTCAAGGACGTGGCCGAGCGAAACTGAAGGGGCCGACCGGTCGGTCGCGGATGGGTCTGGGACAGCTGCCCGTCTGGCGGGTGGGGGCCGTGCCGGGTGCACCGCGACGCTGGGGATAGTTCTGGCCCGCCCGCTCGATTAAGGTGAACCCCGGAGGTCGAACATGGACGGCGGACCGCAATTTTCTGGCATCGACGGGTTTCTGGGGACCCGCGGTTCGCTGATGCTGGACGTGGTGTTCGTGGCCATGTTCCTGGTGTTGATTGTGATGGGCGGCAGCATCTGGCTGGTGCGGGATCGGCGGCGGTTCCAGCTGCACAAGCAGATCCAGCTGGGCCTGGGGGGCGTGCTGCTGGTGGCCCTGGCCGCTTTCGAGATCGATATGCAGCTGTTGACCGAATGGGAGACGCGGGCCGCCCCCTCGCCCTACTTCCCCGACGATTACCAGACCGCCGCCGCCAAATGGGGCAGCGTGGTCGGGGTCAGCCTCCTGATCCATCTGTTGTTTGCCGTCCCCACGGCGGTCCTGTGGGTGGGGGTGATCCTGGGGGCCGTCCGGAAGTTTCCCCGACCGGCGGCGCCCAGCGGGTATTCGCGGCGGCACATCTTCTGGGCGCGGCTGGCCGCCGCCGGCATGCTGCTGACCTCGCTGACCGGCTGGGTCTTCTACTGGCTGGCCTTCGTGGCCTGAGGCAGGGCAGGGCGGGGGAGCCCGGGCCGCAGGTTCGGGGGGGCCCGGCGGGGGCCCCCGCCGGTCACTCCTCCCGAGTCCCTTCGATGCGGTTGATGGCGTTGAGGAACGCCTTGGCCGCCGCCTCCAGACTGTCGGTCGACACGCCGCGACCTAAGTAGCGGCGGCCTTCGTGTTCGATTTCGACATTGACCTCGCCTTGAGCGTCCTTGCCGACCGAGACACTGTGGACGCCAAAGTCGACACAGCGGACCTTGTGCCCGGTCAGCTGTTCGATGGCCAGGAAGATGGCATCGACCGGGCCGTCCCCGCAGGCCATTTCCGTGGTCTGTTCCTCGGGGCCATGCTTGACCGTCAGCCGCACGCGGGGCGTCGAGCCGCTTTCGGTGTGAAGCGTATAGGAACCAAAGATCCACTGGTCGCTGACCACGCGAATGATCTCTTCGATCAGCGCCGCGATGTCGCTGTCGTAGATTTCTTTCTTGCGATCGGCCAGGTGCTTGAAGTTGTCGAATACCTCATGCAACTGCTCGGCCGTCAGCCGATACCCCAGCTGTTTGGCGCGATCTGCCAGAGCGGCGCGGCCGCTGTGTTTGCCCAGCACCAGGTCGGTCTGGGAGAGGCCCACGTCCTGAGGGCGCATGATTTCGTAGGTCCGCGCTTCCTTCAGCATCCCGTCCTGGTGAATACCCGCTTCGTGAGCAAAAGCGTTCCGCCCCACAATGGCCTTGTTCCGCTGGACCTGGATCCCGGTGATGTTCGAGACCTGGCGGCTGGTGGGGACCAGCCGTTGGCTGACGATGTTGGTGTCGGCGTGGTAGTAATCCCCGCGCACGCGGAGGGCCATCACGATTTCTTCCAGCGAACAATTCCCGGCTCGTTCCCCAATCCCGTTGATGGTGCATTCGACCTGCCCGGCTCCGTTTTCCACGGCCGCCAGGCTGTTGGCCACCGCCAGGCCCAGGTCGTTGTGGCAGTGGACGCTGATTACCGCCCGGTCGATATTCGGTACGCGGTCGATGAGGGTTTTGATCACGTGCCCCATGTGGGCGGGAGTGGCGTAGCCGACGGTGTCCGGGATGTTGACCGTGGTGGCGCCCGCTTCGATCGCGGCCTCCACGACCTGGCACAAGAAGTCCGGTTCGGTCCGCGCCGCGTCCTCCGGCGAAAACTCGATATCGTCGCAGTACCCGACCGCTCGGCGGACACCCTGCACCGCCCGCCGCAAGATTTCCTCCTTGTCCATCTTCAGTTTGAACTCGCGGTGGATGGCGCTGGTGGCCAGAAACACGTGGATCCGCGGTGCCTCGGCGTGCTTTAAGGCCTCCCACGCTCGGTCAATGTCGGCATCGTTACAGCGGGCCAGGCCGCAGATGGTGGGACCGCGAATAATCTTGCCCACCTCCCGCACCGCTTCGAAGTCACCGGGCGAAGCAATCGGAAAACCGGCCTCGATGATGTCCACTCCCAGGTCCGCCAGGGACTGGGCGATCTCCAACTTTTCGAACAGGTTCATGCTGGCGCCAGGCGACTGTTCGCCGTCGCGCAACGTCGTGTCAAAAATGCGAATGATTCGTTTTGGGTCGGCAGTTTCGGGCATCAGCAGGTGATCTCCTGGGCCGGGTCGAGCACGACCGGGGGCCACGGATACGAAAAAAGCCCCGAGGCCGGAGGGCCTCGGGGCTGGTGGTTTCGAGCGAAAACGGTCTACACGTACCACCCCGCTGGCCCGCCCCTGGCGAGCAGCGTAAGTAACAGGGCTGACAGGTTCTCGCGGGACACGTTCGGCTGCGAAAAAAAAAGGCGAAAGCTCTCCAAACCTTACCTGCAAAGCATCCTAGCCGGCCACCGCCGGTTCGTCAAGCAGGCGGGCCCCTGGGAGGGGCCATGCCCGGCCGCCACGACCGCCGGCGGGAGGGTCCAGCGTCAAGCGGGGGATGGTCGCCTGCGGAAGGGGCCGACCAGGGGAAGGGGCCACTGCGAGACGGGGTCGTCGCAAGAATCACCGCTGGCGTTGAGGGCACCGCCAGCATGCGGCGCGGCTCCCCGCCCACGCCCTGCCAGGCCGCGGACAAATCGACTTTCGCCCCGGACGGCATTTACCTAATATCGACGGCTTGAGGGTGTGCCCCGTGTCGGGGAGTGGGCCAGGCCGGTCCAGCGGCCGGGACCGCACCGCAAGGAAATTTATGGACTTCGACGTTCAACGCTGTACCCGCCATTGTGCCGAAACGGGCCAGGAATTTGCTCCAGCCGAAGAATTCTTCTCGGTCTTGGTCGTGGAGGACGCCCAGGTCGTCCGCAAAGACTATGGCGCGGCCGCCTGGCAGGGTCCGCCGGCAGAGGCCCTGGGGTGGTGGAAGTCGAAAATGCCGTCCCGCAGCGCCCAGCGGGTGCATTGGGCACCCAACGACATCATGTTGGAATATTTTGAAGAGCTGGAGGACCAGCCAGAAAAACAAGATGTCCGCTACGTGTTGGCCCTGCTGATGGTACGCCGCCGCGTGTTGCGGCTGGAAGACGAACAGCTGACCGACCAGGGGAACCAGCGGCTGACCCTGTATTGTGGCCGGCGCGAAAAGCGGTACGAGCTGGAGGTGGTTGAACCTGACGAGCCCCGCCGGCAGGAAATCCAGGAAGAACTGGCTCAACTGCTGTTCGCCGACGCGGCCTGAGGCGAACAGTGATCGGGGACCCTGACGGTCTCCGGTCGGAAGAACGGAAATCTGCGCACGCAGCGACAGGCGTGTCCTGTCGCTCGCCGCGTTTCAGCAAGGACGCTGAGTTGCTGCATCGATCTGCTTATTGCCTGGCCACTCTCCTGATCTTGACCGTCGCCAGCGGCACCAGCTGTCCCCGCGCCTTTCAAACTGTCCCCCCCCCCGCGCCGGTCGCTTTCACCACCCCCCCCACCCTGGCGGACGTGATGCGGGTGGTGAACCAGAATCGGGGCCGGATTCAATCGCTGTACGCGACGCACGCCACACTGAACGGTACCGGATTTCCGGCGCTGAAAGCCAACCTGGCGATCGCCTCACCCCGGCATGTCCGTTTGCGGGCCGGGTTGGGTGTGGGAGGGTCCGAGCTGGATTTGGGCAGCAACCAGCAGCTGTACTGGATCTGGATCAAGCGCAGCGAGCCGCCGGCGGTGTACTACGGTTACCACGACCGGGAGGTCACCAGTGCCGTGGGGCAGGCGTTTCCCGTCCAGCCGGAATGGCTGGTCGAGGCGATCGGGATGGCCGGGCTGGATCCCGGCGGCCGCCACCAGGGTCCCTTCACCCGCGGGGACGGACGGCTGGAAGTCCGCACCTGGTTGGCCACCCCCCAGGGAGACCGGACCCGCATCCTGGTGCTGGATCCGACCAGCGGCTGGATTCTGGAACAACACCTGTTCGGCCCGCGGGGAGACCTGATTGCCAGCGCTTACAACCGCCATCACCAGCAAGACCCGCTCAGCGGAGCGACCTTGGCCCGACGCACCGACATGCATTGGCCGCGGGCCCAGCTGAAGCTGACGTTGGAGCTGAAGGATGTGCAAATCAACCCGGCCCAGCTGGGGGCCGAGCTGTGGTCCAAGCCGGACTATGCCGGTTACGGGAATATCGACGTGACCCAGCCGGTCACCCCCGCCTGGCCGTCGTCACCGGTCCCCGCCGCTCAGACGCCACCGCTGGCGGCAGGCCCCTGGTCTTCCCCCGCCGGGGCGGTCGGACAGCCCTCAGGGTTTGTCGGCCACCGAACGCCGTAGTTTTCCCCGAGCGCGGCTCAGCAGCGGGCCAATGCTGTTTTCCGGCATGCCGGTGGCCATGCTGATCTCGTAATACGATTTGCCCTCCAGGTGGTACAGCCGGACCACGTCCGCCTCGGCCCCCTCCAGTTCTTCCAACAGCCGTTCCACCTGCTCGCGGTCGCTCAACAGGTCCCCCACGTCCTGCGCTTCGTCCGCAACGTCGGCCAGATCCCCCTGAAGGGATGTTCCGCCTCCGCGGCCGAGCCGTTTGAGCAGTTCGCGGACCACGACCCGCCGTGCGATAACGGTCAAATAGGTCGCCAGGCTGCTCTGGCCGCGAAAACGCCGCAGGACGCCGAAATCGTCCGCCAGGATCTCCAGCAGCACCTCCGCGACCAGTTCTTCCTGGTCCTGGGGGGTGATTTCCAGCGAGCGGGCCTGAGCGGTGTGGTCGACGACGTGGACCACCAGGCCCAGGAAGCGATCCACAAACTCGTTCCACCCCTCCCGTTGCCGGGACAAACAGCGTTCCAGAAGGGTTCGGTCAATTTCAGAGAGTGCCAAGCTGTCCTCCACCTGGGATAAGCCAGGATGCCCACACCGGCCCGCTGCAGGTGGCAGGGGGCTGACCGATCCGCAGGTTCAGGATCACCGGCGGTAGGGGCCCCCCCAAACTTGATTCTAAAATCGGGCAAACTTTGGGGCAAGTGAAGCTGCCGGAGAGCGGAAAAGCAGGCCCCTTGCGGCTTGACAGCCCCACGACCACGGCAGTAAGATTCGGCCGTTCAAGCGGTGATGGGCCGCGCCGAAGTATCCCTTTTTCAGGTAGTTACACGCGGCAAGGAGACAGGATCTGATGACGCACGTGGTTTGTGAACCTTGTTTTGCTTGCAAGTACACGGACTGTGTAGTTGTTTGCCCGGTGGAATGTTTCTACGAAGGGGAAAAAATCCTCTATATTCACCCGGACGAGTGTATTGATTGCGAGGCCTGCGTGCCGGAGTGCCCAGTCGAGGCGATCTTTCACGAAGACAACGTTCCGGAAGAGTGGAAAGATTTCACTCAGCTGAACGCCGAGATGGCTCCGCAATGTGAAGTCATCACGGAGAAAAAAGATCCCCTGGGCGACCCCGTCTAGCCGGCCCCTCTAGCTGGGTGGCGGCGCGGTCCGTGAACCAGACCCGGCCGGAAAACGGTTGGCAGCCCCCACGGCATGCGCGGTCGGCAGGGGTCCCAGGCCCGACGCACCGGACCGCCTCTGACCAACCCCCTGATGAACGGCTGGCCAACCTCTCACCCCGCCGCACCGCTTACTTCTGGTCCGCTTACTTCAACTCCACCGACCAGTAGGCGTTGCTGAGGAACGTCCTCCAGCTTTCGTACTTGGGGTTGTTCAACTTCCCGGCCAGCAGCGGATCGTGTTTCGGCCGGCGCGGCGGACGAATCAGCTTCATGCCCGCTTCCCGCGGAGTGCGACCGCCCTTGCGAGCGTTGCAATCGACGCAACAGCAGACAATATTGTCCCAGCTCATCTCCCCCCCGCGACTCCGCGGAGTCACATGGTCCAGGCTCAACTCGCTGGTCGGAAAGTTTTCCCCACAGTACTGGCAGCAGTTGGCATCTCGAGCAAACACGTTGCGGCGGTTGAACCGCAAGCCCTGGTGGGGAACCTTGTCGTAGGCCAGCAGCCGGATCACGCGGGGGACCTGGAGGGCAAAGTTGACCGAATTCAGCCAATCCGTCTCCGGCTCAATCTCCTCAAACGCCTGCCTCAGCTCGCTAATTTCCCGCCAGGAAACAAAGTCGTAATTGACGTATTGCCCCGCCTCGACGTGGATCACCTCAGCTAAATCCCGGAACAGCAGCCCGATCGCTCGCCGTACGTTCACCACATGCACCGCCATATAAAAGCGGTTCAATACGAGCACACTGTGGCTCAGCGGACTGACGGTTAACATCGCTGGCACCGGCAAATTCCGGGGAAAATTCCCTGTTTCACCGATTGTAATTTGGACCCGTCGCCAAAACCAGTCCGCTCGACCCCACCCGCCACCAGCCGCTTCGGTACCCCACCTTGGGGGGGTGGCGGACCCGCCGCGGTCGGTGAAAAAAACCTCTCAGAAATTTCCTGTTTTGGCTTGCCAGCCGTAGGTGCCGCTCATTACGATAAAGTTCGCTGCTGAATTTCGGCAGTGCTAAAAAATTTCCCATACCGCGACAGATGAAGGAGCCGCGTCCGATGATCAAGTATTGCTGTGACGGTTGCCAGCGGACGATGGATCCCCAAAACGATTTGCGGTACGTGGTGCGGATGGAAATTTATGCCGCCATGGATACGGCGGAAATGGATGACGATGATGACGACCGAGATTACCTGGCGGAAGTTCAAGACATCATCCAACGCGGCGAAGATGCGGAAAATGACCGCATCGGTGACGACGTCTACCAGCAACTGCGGTTTGATCTTTGCCCCGATTGCCGCAGGAAGTTTTTGAAGAGCCCGATTGGGCGGGAAACGGCTGCCCAGTTCGGCTTTAGCGAGAACTGATGCCGGGTAATGCTGGAGCCGCGCCTGCGCGCCATTC
Organism: uncultured Planctomycetaceae bacterium; assembly: GCA_964347545.1. Taxonomy (GTDB): domain Bacteria; phylum Planctomycetota; class Planctomycetia; order Pirellulales; family UBA7805; genus CS4-C045. The sequence goes on from CAYFZZ010000288.1 coordinate 8,581, forward strand.
GCCAGCCTGGGCTGCACCATGCCTCGCCGCTTGCCACGCCGCCGTTCCCTCGGCTGGTCCGTTCTGCTGACGCTGGTGGGGCTGGTCCTCCTCCGGCTGGCGATCGACCGGTGGCGACCCGCCGCTCCAGACGTCCTGGCGGAAGGCGTTTACCGGGTGAGCACCGTTTTTGATGGCGACACTTTTCGCTTGGCCAACGGGGCCAAGGTCCGACTGATCGGTGTCGATGCGCCCGAAACCAGGCCGGTCCCCCAACCGTGGGCCGAAGAGGCCACCGCTTTTACCCGCCACTTCCTGCGGGACGGCCAGGTGCGGCTGACCTTCGATCGCGAACGGCTCGACCGCTTCGACCGTTTTCTGGCCTACGCCGACGTCGACGATCGGCTGCTGAACGAGGCCCTCGTGCTCGAGGGCCTGGCGCGGGCCCGCACCGATTTCCACTACAACCAGCGCTATAAACGGCTCTTCCGCCAAGCGGAAGCGGAAGCCCGCCAGGCCGGCCGAGGGATGTGGAGCGGGCGGGGAAGGGAGTAGGGGAGTAGGGGAGTAGGGGAGTAG
>CAYFZZ010000289.1:0-3155 GCA_964347545.1 uncultured Planctomycetaceae bacterium
CGCTCTCCCAACTGAGCTACCGCCCCAGGCGTGGTTCCCATGGCCCGCAGCGGCGCGCCGAGCTTGGCGTGGCCGACCCGCGGTGGCCGTATTATACCCCGGCCGGCGGAGGGGGGAATCCCGGCGGGCCGGGACAGGGGTGGAAGGTGGAATTCCGGCGGGCCGGGATTACCATTTCACTCTTCAAATTTCACTCTTCACTCTTCCCATTTCACTCTTCCCATTTCACTCTTCTTTCACTCTTCCCTAAACGGCAGCGTCGCGCCCAGGCCGGCCTGGCGAGCGCGGTCGACTACCTTACTGGCCAGGGCCACGTCCTCCAGGGCCAGGCCGACCGATTTGAAGAGGATCCGCTGGCGGTCGTCCCGGCGACCGGGCTGGTTTCCCGCCACGACGTCCGCCAGTTCGACAGCGGCCGACCAGGAAAAAGTGCCCGCGTCGGCGGCCCCCGCCAGCTCGCCCGCTTCCAGCCGACAAGCGTCGATGCGGTCGCAGACGACCAGGTCCGCCAGGCCGACCGTCTGCCCATCCAGCTCCGCTCGGTCCAAGGCATTCCCCCCAATGGCACTCAGCGTGACCCCCTCGGCCAGCCAATCGCCCTGGAGGACCGGCGTGCGGCTGGTGGTGGCGGTGACGACCAGCGGCAGGTGGGCCACGGCGTCCTGCGGGCTGTCGGCGGCCGTCACCTCCAAATCCAACAGGCCGCTCATCCGCGTCGCAAACCGTTCCCGCCGCTGCCGATCCCGGCTCCAGACCACCGCCCGCTGCAGGGGTCGGACGTGGCCGACGGCGGCCAGTTGAGCTTCGGCTTGCCAGCCACTACCGATCAGGCCCAGCTCGGCGGCTCCCGCAGGGGACAGATACTTGACCGCCACTCCCGTCGCCGCTGCCGTCCGCAGCTGTCCCAGCCGGTTGGCTTCGATCAGGGCTTCCAGAGCTCCGGTATCGGCGTCGTACAGCCCGACCAGGAAGCGAGCCGCTTGGCGGGTGGTGGTGTACTGTTTCCAGCCGACGCGTCGCAGGTAATCGGCCGCGGCGGACATGGAATGCAGCACGATCCCACCCGCTCGGACCCGCCGCCGCGGCTGGTTGTCGGCCGCTCCGCGGGCCAGCTGGGCAAAGGCCTCCTCCACGGCCTCGGCCGCCAGGCGGACGTCCGCCACCGCCTTTACGTCGCTTTCCGTCAGGTACAGACCGCTCATCGCCCCCCCTCCAGACTTGCATCCCCGCTCAGGCCATAGTACACCAATACCAGGATCGAACGTCGCACGCGTGAACGTCCCGCGTCGTAGTCCCAGCCGCTCGTTCCCCCGTTCGATGTTCCACGTTCCCTCCCGGGCTTCCCCACACTATGGCTCGTCCCTCCTCCTCCGCCAAGACGGCCGCATGGGCCGGTTTTGACTTGAGCACTACCGGGTTGGCCCTGGGGGTCCGCAGCCGCGGGGGTGAGGAGGCGTTTGTGCAGGCCAAGATGCGGGGCGCGACCCGTTGGAACGGCGAGCCCGCTTTTGATCTGACCTTCGTCCCCAACATGATCCGCACGCTGCTGCAAAAGCTGACGGCGGCGGGTTGGCAGTTTGACAAGACGTCCCTCTCGTTTTCGGTCCGGCAACATGACATGGTGCTGTTGGACAAGCAGGACCAGCCGATCCTCCCGGCGCTCAGCTGGCAATGCCACGCCGCCAGCGGCCCGGTGGACCAGCTGCGGCAGGAGGGGGCCGAAGCGGTGGTGGGGCGGATTGAAGAGCGGTTCATTCTGCCGAAACTGCTGTGGGCCCTGCAACGATCGGCGCCCCTGCGGCGCCGCGTGCACAAGGTGATGACCACCGGGGACTGGATCGCCTACCAGCTGACGGGCAACGATCGGCTGAGCACCTCGGATGCGGTCAGCAATGGGCTGCTGGACCAGCAGACCAAGCAGCTGGCCGAGGGGGTGATCCGGCGGGCGAAATTGGACCCCGCCTGGTTTCCGCAGGTCCTGGCCAGCGGCCGGGTGGTGGGCCGCGTGACCACCCGGGAGGTGGGCGTGTCCAGCAAGGCCTGGACGCAGGTCAAACAGGTGCTGGCCGGCGGCCCGGTCGTGGCCGGGCTGGGGGACAACCACGCCACCGGCGTCGGCTGTGGCCTGGACGAAGACGATTTTCAGACCATTGTCGTCTCGGCGGGGACCAGCGGCACGGTCAATCGGGTCGCTCCGCCCCAGCTGCCGCTGGCCGGACGAGCGGCCTGTTTCGAGTATTACCAGAATCGGCTCCTGCTGATGATGCTGGCCGACTGCTGCAAGTGGTACGATCGCTTTGTGGGCAGTTTCGCGGCGGATTATGCCGAGCGGCTGGACGAGCTGAACGAGCTGGTTCTGCACGCCAACCTGCACAGCCTGCGCCGCGTCTACCACGACCAGGGCCGCGAGATTTATCCACCCGACTGGGAGGACGCCACGCCGGGCGAACAGGCCGCCAGCACTCAGTTTTCCATCATGCTGGAACTGCTGTTGTTGGTGCGAGCGATGCAAGCCGAAGTGGGCGGGCCGGCCGACCAGATGGCTCGGTTTGTGCTGACCGGCGGGCTCAGCCAATCACGGTTCTTCCAGCAGGTGTTTCACGCCGGCGTCCAGCTGCTGGCGCCCCAGGCCAAGGTCCTGATCAGCGCTCGCAAAGGCCCCATGCGCTATCAGACGGCCGCCTACGGCGCGCTGCTCAACGCCATGCGGCCCGAAGATCGCCACGCGGGGGCCAAGCTGTGTGCCACCCGATCCGCCGCTCGCCCCGACCCGGTCGCCAAGGCCCACCTGCAGTATCTGCTGAAGTCGCAGGGGATCTAAGCGGCCGCTGGGCCGCAATCCCGGGCAGAACGGGCTGTCCTCCCAGAAGGCGCGGGGGCATACATCGAGTGAGGATATTGCGTGTCCTTTTCGCCGCTTTTCGCCGGGCAGAGTTAGGAGGAAGCGGTTAAGCGGGTCGGTTAAGGGTGAGGGTTAAGAGTGGGGGTTAAGAGTGAGGGTTAAGAGTGAGGGTTAAGAGTGGGGGTTAAGGGTGAAAAGCCGCGCGGGGCACAGGGCTGGCATCCCTTCGGGATGCGTTTTTTTTGTGTCGGCGTATCCGGAGGTGGCGCTGCGCTTACCTCCGGCTAATGGCTGCAACCGCTCCGCGGTTGAC
>CAYFZZ010000290.1:0-24170 GCA_964347545.1 uncultured Planctomycetaceae bacterium
TTCCACCTTCCACCTTCCACCTTCCACCTTCCACCTTCCAACGTCCACCTTCCCCCTCCCCCCTCCCCGCCCTACCTCATCAGCCCCAGCAGGCAAAACAGCAGGACCAGCACCAGGGCCACGATCCCTGCCAGGAGGCCCAGCTTGGCGTACGTCACCGGCGCGGTGCCGGTGCAGGTGCCGGTTTGCCCGTTCGTGAGAAAACGATAGGTTTTGTGTTGGTAACGGTAGGCCAGCATCCAGACCGGTAACAGCACCGGCTGGCTGGCGAGCCCCTCGATCCGCACGTTCACCTTCACATTTCGAGCTCGGCCCGGCACGTAGCGCTGGCGGCAGGCCGCCCGTTCGCGTTCTTCCAGGCCGGTCCGAGCGTGGGGACGAGCGTATTTGCGGGGGATGGAAAACTCTTCCACGATGGCCTGGTCCAGGTCGACCTCGTCGGGCGGCACCCCGGCCGCCAGATCAAACGGGCCGACGGCTTGGGTCTCGTGCGGTGTCAGGACGCTGCTGGCTCCCACCAGCAGTCCCGCGTACTGTCCGCGATGTTCGCCGCTCAACGGAAACCAATCTCCTTTCCCCCCCGGGGGGACCTGATCGGTGTCCGCGGTCCAGAACGTATGCGTGCTGGCCTCGAAAACCCAGTAGGGGACGTATACGGCCGACAGCGAAACCACCGTCGCCTGTCGCTGCAGATCCGACGGTCGCCAGAAGCCTCCCTGCAACCACGAACGCATTTTGGCCACGGCCTCGTCTTGCCGGATCGAGAAGGGAACCACGCGTTGGGGGGCCAGCACTTTTTTGTCCCCTTGGGGCTCCAGTTGTTCGGACCCGCAAAAGGGACATCTCAGCCGGCCGGTCGACGCATCGAAGCTCATCGCCGCTCCGCAACCCTGGCACTGGAAATGGTGGGTCCCCATCCGGGCTTGGACCGCCACGGCACTTTCGGGATGGGGAGCTTCCCGGCCGCAATTGGCGCAGAACAAATCTTCTTCGTCCAACAACGCTCGGCAAGTCGCACATCTCATCGTCTCGCCCGTGCCTCGGTCATGCGGGTCGGCTCTCCCCTAATGTAATGCGATCCGGCCGGCTGGCGATAGTTGCTGCAGAAAACCCTTGCGACCAAGCCGCTCGGCCCCCCACCGGTCACCCTACACCAACCATCGGCCGCCACGTTGGGGTCGCCCATAGCAATACCGGCGTCGATAGCAGCCCAATTCGTCCTGCCCCCGGGGGGCTGCTCGTTCGGCTCGCCGCCGGCGAACCCGGGGCCGCTTTTCCAGCCGGCCTGGCCAGCTGTCCGCAAACTTTGCCTCACCGGTACACCGTCACCACTCAGCAAACTCACGGTAACGCGCATAACGCGCAATTTCGTTCCAGGGCGAACCTGGCGTGTCGATGGCACCGATTCTGAGTGATACGCGGGCGGGAATCTGAGTGTTGTGCGGGTTGGAGCGAATGTAACGCATCCACAAAACTCCCGCCATGAATGAATCGAGCGTCCCACCCCGCCGGCCACGTCGATCATGAAACACTACCTGCTTGCCTCCCTGATCCCTCTGGGGTGCAGCCACTCCGTGGCCGCGGCGGAAATCCAAGTGACCCTGTTGGAACAGATCGAGCCACCCGTGGGGGGCGAGCCGGGTGTGGGAGAGCAGCCGGAAGATGCGCCGGCAGACGATCCGGACGCGTCGCCGTTCGCGGAAGATTTTGCGGCCGACCCGGAGAGGCTGCCGGTGGCCGAGGAGGGGGACGCGTCCCCTTTTGGCGATGACCCGGTGCCCGCGCCGGAAGCTTTTTCCGCCGAGGGCATATCGCCAGACGTTTGTGGCGACTGTGATGCCTGTGGTGACGGCCAGGTTGCCCAGGACGGGGCCTGTTGCCCCTGCGGCGATGATTCCCCCTGCCGTGCGATCTGGGACGAACCGCCGTGTTGTGGTGCTCACCCTGACCGCATGGAGGAAGTCACCACGATCGACGGTGGGGCATCCAGCTTCCGCTCCGGCGACATGCTGGCCCAGCTCACGAACATCCGTCGCGAGTCCCGCGATGCGTTTGCGGTGTTGCCGGAGGCGAGTGCCGAGCTGGGTTATTTGCTGACGGACGACGTGCGATTGACGGCAGGCTACACGATCTTGTGGCTCAGCCACGCCGTCCGCCCCGGCGATCAGATCGATCCCCGGGTCGACGCTCGCTTTTTAAACTCCAATCTGGTGCCGCCCTTGACCCCGCCCGCCACGCGCCCGGCACCACGTTTTATCGAGAGCAGCCTGTGGGCGCAGGGCATTCACTTTGGCCTGGAATGGCGTTACTAATGGCGACTTCTTTCTTCCACCGACGACTGGACTGGTTGTGCCTGGCCTTGATTTGTGCCTACCTCTTGTTATTCCAGGGCAACCGCTTGATGTCACCTCGGCTCGGTTTTTCCCCGCAGAATGAGCTGTATTTGATCTTTTTCTTTCTGATCGCCACGGCGGCCGGGCTGACGTTTCGCGCCGGCCCGATGATTTTCTGGCCTCTGGCAGGCGCCTTCATCGGCACTCAGCTGGTCATCTACCGCTTGACGACCTGGCAGAACATCCTGCTGTTCACCGTAGTGGGCGCGCTGTTCGGGTTCGGAATGCAAACCCTGCTGCAGAAAACCGACTAGCCCCGGCTTCCCCCGCCGTGGACTTGGTCCCGTTTCCGGCTATTCGGCATCAGTGCCAAAATAACCGTGCCAGGCCAGGTTCAGCGTCGGTTCGTCCAAGTTGAGGGGCTGATCGCGATACTTGCAGATATCGCGAGCTCGTTCGATCAGATCGCGTGGTTCACAGCAGTGCATAGGTCGCTGTTCGCGTTGATAGCGATCGGTCAAGCCGTGCAAGACTTCCGGGGCGACCTGGATGTCACAGCCGGCCGCATAGCGGCGGAAAATCTCCTGGTAACGCTCGGGACTGGGATCCGCCATGTGCACGCGATACCCCATCCGCCGCAGGAAGGCGGGTGTCATCACGTTGTTGACGTCCAGGTTGGTCGACACGACCAGCATCTGTCGGAAGGGCACCTCCAACTGCTGGCCGGTTTGCAGGGTCAGAAAATCGATCCCCCGTTCGAGGGGATGAATCCAGCGGTTGAGGATCGTTTCGGGCGGGATCCGCTGGCAACCTAAATCGTCCAGCAGAAAGGTGCCGCCGTTGGCCTTGAAATGCAGAGGCGCTTCGTAGTAGCCCAGCTGAGGGCTGAACACCAGATCCAAGGCGTCCATCGTCAGTTCGCCACCCACCACCACGAAGGGGCGGCGAATCCGCACCCAGCGACGATCGAGCTGGAGCCCGCGCCCGCGGGGCGGGCCCTCTTCGCTGACCGGCTCGTGACACTCCCTGTCAAACACGCGAATGATGCTCTGCCCCACCACCAAACAGTGCGGGATCCAGAAGTCCCCCCCAGCCGCGTCGTGCAGGAGGTGCCCCAGGGCCGTCTTGCCGTTGCCCGGCGGGCCGAAAAGGAACAGGCTGCGGCGGGCCTGCATGGCCAGACCCGAGACCTGCCTCACATGTTCAGGCAAAATCAAATCGGCAAGCGCTTCTTCCACCTGCTGCTGGGTCGGCACCGGCAAGTGCTGGAACTGCCAGTCCAGATTGGTCGTGTACGCTTCCAGGGAAACGGGCGCCGGCCCGACGTAACCAGAGATTTCGAACAGGCGCCGAGCTCGGTGGGTGCCTCGGTCGGTAATCGTGAAGCGGGATTTGAAGGGGCCGCTGTGGCCCAGCATGTCGACCAGCTGGTCCGCCCGCAGCTTTTCAAACAGCTCGGCCACCAGCTGCAGGGGCAGGCAAAGCCGTTCGGCGGCCCATTGGCTGGTCAGACGGGGCACGGTGTAGGCCAGCTTGAGGGCCAGGTCCAGCAAGACCTCGGTATCCACCCCTGTTTCGCTCAGCTCCGTCGGGGCCTTCGGCGCCCAACTCCGCTCGTCCGTCTCCACCATCCGCGCCGGGGGGACCGGTTGCCCAAAGCCGCTGGCCGCGTCCGCATCCAAAACGTTATACGTCATCTTCATCTCGTGTTGCCTCAGCAGAGTACCCCGGCGACGTGGTCGCCCTATTCGATCAAGACCGGCTTGGCAAAGATCGACGTCTCTTCGGTAATTTCCCCGTCCAGGTCCACGACCACGCATTCGTCGGAAATCGTGGCGGGCTGGAAGTAAATGTGTTTGTAGGCGGGGTCTCCGGTCAGGTCGACGGCCAGGATCACGATCGGGGCCCATCCCACAATTTCAAAATCGGCATTGTTCCCGTTCAGCGGATTGGTGCTGGCAAAAATAGGCACCATCTTGGGGATCCCGATAATCGCGATCAACTCGCTGGAAAATCCGGCGCTCAACCCCGTGTCGCCGTTCAACGTCAGCGGCTCGTCCTCGCTGGCATAGAGGTTACTTTCAGCAGACAGATCGACCTCGCAGACACCGTTAATGATCTGGTCTTTGATCTCCTGCGTGCTGTTACCGTGAAAACCGATGTCCACCGTGCCCCGGTTTCCGGCGTTGGGTAGCAAGGGGTCGTTAATATAAGGATACAGATCCCCCTCTTTCTTGCCGTCGGGTACATTGGTTACCGTGTCGTCGCCATGGTGTTTGTAGTTGTCCGGCAGAAGCTCGTACCGTTCCGCCAGCGGATCGTTCGAGTCAAAATTCCCGGACACGAGGTCCCACGTTTCCTTGTCCAGCGAGAAAGGGATGATCCCGCAGCAGTACCCGCTCTGGGGAGGAATTTCGAACCGGTAGCCGGGCAGGACCGCGGCGGTGGCGTAGGCTCGCACATCGGCGGTCAATTTCTGGAACAGCGTTCCGAACACCAGGGGCAGCGGGCCGTCGCCGTTGGCGCTGCCGGCCTGATTCCTCAGCAGGTTGACGCGGACCATGTTCGCCGGCGTGCCGCCCCATTCCAGCGTCCAGGTGTTGGTCGCCTGGTCGTAGGTCGCTTTGCCGAAGTTGACATCGCGATTGGGGTCGACATAGGCGGAATTCAAGTCCCCTGAACGGTGGAGGGCGGCGTATTGCACGGCCACGGCCCTCGCCGCCGCTTCCGCTTCGGCCGGCGTGCGGCTGGCGTAGGGCCCCAGTCCCGAGACCAGTTCTCTGGCGGCCGCCAGGGTGGAGGCGTCTGCCCCCGCCTGCAGCTGAGTCCGGAGGACCTTGATCTGGCCGACGTCAAAGACCAGACCCGTGATCCCCAACAGGGCGATCAGAAGGAAGGCGCTGATCACGAAGACAGCTCCCCCGCCTCGCCGGGTCCGCCGTTGGGTGCTAGGGAAAATTCTCATCGCCTTGGTTTCCTAATTTTTTTAAGGTTCGCCGACTGATTATTCTTTCCGCATTTCGACTTCGGCTACCAGCGTATTGTCGCTTAGCCACATCATCACGCCCCAGTCGATGGCAGTGAACGGTACCGTAACGCGAACGGTAAAGGTCTCTCCGCGGCCGGTACTGTCGACGCTGGGCGTGATCGTGCGGGTGTAGCCGCTGATGCCCGCAGCGGTCAAATAGTCATCGATAACGGTGAGGGCCTGGGCGTTGGTGGCCCCGATCGGCACCCCCCGCCGGGCCCCTTCTCGGGCTCCGTTGGTGATGATCTCCTGGACCATCATCATCCGTCCGAACTCGAAGATGCTCAAGTTGATCAGCATAAACAGCAGTAACACGATCGCCAGTTCCAGGACTTCGGCGCCTCGACGAGCACGGCGTTTGCTGGCAGTTGTTCGCATGGCTCACTCCTTGCGCATCACGACGTAGGCATTCAGCGTGTTGTCGCCCAGCCAGTTCAAGACGATGCCAAAGTCCACTTCGGTATAGGCCACCGAGACGGTGACCGTGACCGGATCCCCTTCGGCAACGGTATTGGCGTTGGGGACAATGCTGCTGGTGTGCCCGGTAATGCCTTCGTTGGCTAGGTAGTTGTCGATGGCGGCCAGGGCGGCGTCGTGGCTGGCCCCCGAAATCGCTGCCCGCCGAGCGCCTTCGCGAGCGGCGTTGGTGAGGATCTCCTGGACCACCAGAGCTCGACCGAACTCCAAAATCCCCAGGACCAGCATCATCAGGAGGGGCAGGAGGAGGGCCAGTTCCAGGATCGCGGCCCCGCGCCTGTCCCGTCGCTGTGCTGGCATGCGTCTGATCGCTCTCATCGTTCTTTTCGTTCTCTTCGTTCTCTTCCTAGGCAACCCCGCTCGGCTCGCAGAACGGCCCTTGGGGCGCCATTTTTCTCTCGCCGGTCCCACCCGCGGGCCAGCCGCTCTTAAAATCGCTCCAACATTTCGAAGACCCGCACCCCGGCCGGCCCCATCAGCACGATGTAGAGGGCGGGGAAGATCAACAACACGGTGGGGAAGATCAGCTTCAGGGGGGCCTTCTGGGCCTGGGCCTCGGCCCACTGGTACCGCTTCAGCCGCAAGGTATCCGCGTGGACCCGCATGGCCTTTACCACGCTGGCCCCAAACCGTTCGGCCTGGGCGACGACCGACGCCAGGCTGCGCAGCTCTTCGGCGTCAAACCGATTCGCAAAGTCTCGCAACGCCTGGCCGGTGGAGTGGCCCAGTTGAATTTCGCGACGGACGATGCCCATCTCTTCGGCCAGCAAGGGATGCGCTTGCCGCAGTTCGGCCGCCACTCGGGACAGCGCCGCCGGCAAACTCAACCCCCCCTCCAGGCAAACCACGATCACATCCAGTGCGTCGGGCATCGCTCGACGAATCGTCTTCTGCCGCTTGGCTTTTTCATAATCCAGCCAGAAGCTGGGCGTCACGGTCCCGACCAGCCCCACGATGGCGCCGAAGGCGAGCCCCTCTCGGAGGGTGACGAAGCCGACGGTGCTGAGCAGGAAACCGACAAACATCGGCATGACCATCAACATGAACTTGACGCCCAAGTAAATGGCGGTCGAGTGCCGTTTGTACAACCCGGCCTGCAACATCCGCGCCTTCAGCCGGCTCATCCTCGACTCGCTTTTCGGCATCAGCAGCGAGCCCATTTGCGGCAGCGGCCGGCTCGCTCGCGGATCACTGCGGCCGGTGGGCGCAGACACCGTGGACACATCGGACGTCCGCTGCGAACTGCCCATCAGCAAGGAAACCAGCAGAATTAAACTGGCAACCACCGCGAAGGCCGCAATCATGATGGTAATGTCACCTGCAGTCATGGCTGATCCACTCGTGTTCTTGAAGGATGTCCAGGTCGCTTAGTAGTCAAAGTGCACGATTTTGCGAATCCACAGCCAACCGGCAAACATCATGCTCAGGGCCGCAATGATCAGCTTGGGAAAGTCCAGCAACGTCCGTTCGTACTCAGGATGAATCGTCATCAACAACACGAACATGAAAGGTGGCAACGAGAGCAGGATGGCGGCCTGCAGACGTCCCTGAGCGGTGAGGCTTTGAATCATGCCCTGAATACGGAAGCGTTCGCGGACGACCCCTCCCAGCTTGTCCAGCAATTCGGCCAGGTTGCCACCCGTCTGGCGATGGACCAGCACGGCCAACACAAAAATCTTGATCTCCAGCACCCCGGTCCGCCGACCCAGGTGCCGCATGGCGGTTTCCGCCTCCAGTCCCAGGTTCATCTGCTCGTAGCAGTACAGAAACTCCAGCGAGATCGGAGGTGAAAATTCCTGGGAGACCGCCTGGATCGCCTGGGAAATCGTCTGACCCGACCGCAAGACGCGAGCCATCAATTCGAAAGCGTCCGGTAACTGCTCGCGGAGTGCCCGCATCCGCTTGGTCCGCTTGTAGTTGACGACCAGAGCCGGCAGGGCCAGACCCCCGCAGAAAGCCATGCCCGCATAGGGCAGGTAATAGGTCAGCAGGTAGGTCAGCACGCCTGTGAGAAGCCCCAACATGAGGCTGATGGCCGCCAGGCGGGAGAGGGGGATGTTGATCCCCGACTGTTCCACAAAAAACACCGCTTTTTCCCGCAGCGTCTTGTGTTCCTCGTCGTCAGCCATCGCTTCGGCCGCGATCTGGCTGAAGTCCTTGTTCAGCCGCTGCCGTTGTTCTTTGCGCAGCTGAGCGTCCAGTTTTTCCTTCATCCGCTTGCGTTCCACTTCGCGCAGATCCGCCAGCAGCCAGTTGATCGCGAAGATCGACAGGAAGACCGCGACAAAAGCCAACAAGTTAATGATTAGGGGGGTCACTGCTGGATTTCCTCCGGTACTTGCGTCTCCAGCATGCGCTCCTCGAACAAGTACATCGGGACCTCGACGCCGGCGTCTTCCATCCGCGACAGGCAATTGGGTCGCAGACCCGTCGCGTAAAAGTTTCCTTTGGCTCGGCGATTCGCGTCCAAACCATGCTGGCGGAATTCGAACAAATCGTGCATGCTGATCAAATCACCTTCCATCCCGGTGATCTCGGAAATCTTGACCACCTTCCGGGATCCACCCACCAGCCGCGCGACCTGCACCACGATGTGAATCGCCGAGGCGATCTGGCGTCGAATGGTCCAGATCGGCACGTCGAAACCGGCCATGCCGACCATCATCTCCAGGCGGCTGGTCGCGTCCCGCGTGGTGTTGGCGTGGACCGTCGTCATGCTGCCTTCGTGGCCGGTGTTCATCGCCTGCAACATGTCCATTGCCTCGGCACCCCGACACTCGCCCACCACGATCCGATCGGGCCGCATCCGCAAGGCATTGCGGACCAGGTCCCGGGTCGTGACCTCTCCCTTCCCTTCCACATTGGCGGGCCGGGTTTCCATCCGCACCACGTGCGGCTGCTGTAATTGCAATTCCGCGGCGTCTTCGATCGTCGCCACCCGCTCTTCCGCCGGAATGAAGGAGGAGAGCACATTTAATAGTGTGGTCTTGCCCGAGCCCGTGCCACCGGAAATCAGCACATTCACGCGGGCTTCGATACAGGCTGCCAGAAATTGCAGCATATCCGGTGCAATCGAATCGAACTTCAGCAGGTCGCCCGTGGTGAACCGGCGGGTGCCAAAACGGCGAATCGAGACCAGGGGGCCGTCCAGGGCCAAGGGGGGAATGATCGCGTTCAAGCGGCTGCCGTCGGGCAGCCGAGCGTCGACCATGGGATTGGTTTCGTCGATCCGCCGCCCAATGCGACCGGCAATCCGCTGGACGATCGAGACCACATGTGCGTCGTCCATGAACTTCACGTCGGTCAGCGAGAGATTGCCCTGCCGTTCGACATACACCGTGTTTGGCCCGTTGATGAGGATGTCGGTAATGGCGGGATCGGCCACCAGCGACTCCAGCGGACCCAGCCCGAACACGTCGTCCATGATCCCGTTAATCAACACCTCCTGCTCGGCCGGCGAAAGAAAATCGGAACGAAGACGGCACAGTTCCTGCGTGATCTGCTGGACCTCGAACCGCAGATCCTGTTCCTGCATGTTGCCGATCGCAGTCAGGTCCAGTTCGGCGATGACCTGCCGGTGCAGATCGCGTTTGATGCGATGCAGCCCTTCATCCATCTCGACCGCCGGAGGCGGGGAGGCTTCTGCCTCGACGGGAGGGGCCGGATCTTCGGTCACCGGGGAAACCGGCTCCTGCGAGACGGGCTGCAGGTTGACCTTTTTGCCATTCGAATTTCTTTTCCGAGAAAGCCAGTCCATGTCTACCTCTCCTCAGGTCGGTGTCTTCAAGTTCCAGAAAATTTGTCAGGGTCCCGCAGGCGGCCCGGCGGCCCGCAGCGGGCTTGCCCCGCCGCCGGTCCGCCCCGCCTGGGCGGCGGCTTACTGCCAGTCTCCCCCCGCCCGTTCCACGCGAATCGTGCTGCGGTGCAAGCCTCGCAAGGTGCGGATTTGAGCTTGACGAGGTTGCCTGTTGGTGGTGGCCACCCCTTCCGCGGCTCCCTCCCCGTTCGCTCCGCTGGCGGCCGTGGAGACCGCACCGGCCAGGGCGCCCATCAGCTTGCCCACCGTCTTGCCGACCCCCTCCGCGGGATTGGGCCGTTCCTGGTGAAATCGCAGCTGAGCGAGGGTAGCGGGCCGAGCTTTCGATTCGTGCATGTCTTCCGGGTTCCGCAGGGAAAGATGCAGTTTGCCTTCGTTCATCCCCAGATCCAGTTTGGCGACCTGGTCCGGGGTGACCAGCAGCGTGACGCTCTTCATCTGTTGCGGATCGACGGAATTTTTGTCGGTCGGGTCGAGGCTCTGGTCGACGGCCAGGATCTGCACGTTCTGCAGCAAGGTGGTCGTGGCCCCGCCACCCGTCTCGTCGCTTTTACTAGTACGTGTGGTCAACAACACATCCACGCGGTTCCCTGGCTGGATGAACCCGCCGACGCCGCCTGCGACGTGGGGGGTGTGGATGGTGAAGGCCCGCATGCCGATGGGGATCATGGCCGCCAATCCGCGCCCGGCGCTCTTGTCGGCCAGCTTGGCCTCCAAAATCGGCTCGCCCCGCACCAGCGGTACGATCACGGCACGATCCAGCGCGTCGTCCCGATTGCGAATCGCGCCCGCCTGGACCATCGATTTGGGCCAGTTGTGCACCGTCAATATGTCGGGCGTCACCATCGCTCCTCGCGGCACATCCACCGCGGCGACCAACACGGTTGTCATCTCCACCTGGGACGCGGCTACCGCCCGTTGCCTTAGCTGGTCGATACCAATCGCGGCCGCGCCGCCGCAAACCAAAGCCAGAATGATGACCATTAGAGTTCGAGTTTTCATGCTAAACCTCTCCTAGAATTGCGTGCTGCTGTCCAGGCGGATCAAAAGCCGTCTGCCCAGCGGCACAGGTGATGCGTCATTGGGTTCCCAATGTTGCGTTGACTTCACGGGCTCCACTGCAACCAAGCGTAGGCCCCGATGATTCCCAGCGGCACCATGGCCCCGAAGGGAATCACCCGCAAGCGACGTTCTTTGTCCACCGTCAGGTTTTCCACCAGGTCCTCGCGACCAAAATGCACTCCCAGCAACGCGAAACGGTAAAAAATCAGTTTCAGGGTCAGCCAGCTCTCGCGGAGCTTCCCTCGCAGCAGGATCAATCCCACGGCGTACACGCCGGCGATCAGCGAGCTGGCGACAAATACCTGGATTGTCGACTGCAGCCCCAACCAGGCGCCCAGTCCGGCCATCAGCTTGACGTCTCCGGCCCCCATCAGGCCCAGCCCGTAGGGTACGATCAACACCGCAAACCCGAAGAGGGCCCCCAGGAAGGCGTCCAAATACCCCGCTCCACTGCCGACGATGGCGTGGTAAACCAACCCGCTGAAGAACAGCGGAATCGTCAGAACGTTGTAGACGCGATACTTCCACAGGTCGGTGGTGGCACCGATGCTGGCGGCAACCAGCACGATGACTTTCGGTAGCCAAGCAATTTCTGCCACGTAAAAACCCTTGTTTCGTTCTCGAGCGTCAAAACCTTGCCGCTCGCTTGTCCCTTGATGTTTGCCCGCGCGAGCAACCGGATCCGCCGCTTACGGCAGCGCGTTGTCGGTGTCCTCGTAAAACGTCTGTACCTGCTCGCCAATCAACACAATAATCGCCACCGACCCCGCCACAATGAATGCCAACACCAGCGCCAGCTCGGTAACTTCCGCCCCTTCCTGATCAGCCAGAAATTTTTTCACCAAGTGACGCATCGCGGATGTTCTTCTTCGGTAATTCCTGAGTGGTAATCGCCTGCCGCCGCGGCTTGGGTGGAAAAGCTCGCGCTCTCGCGCCAGACACTTTCGACACCCAAACTTGCGGCTGACAGACAAAGCTCACCGGCTTGTCTCGCCGGCCTGACGGCTTTTCCAGTTGCTTACGGCAAAGCAGCGTCAACCGAGTTGTAAGCGGTCGATACGCTCTGTCCGATGCTCTGGATAGCGACAATTGCCAGAGCAACGATCAGGGCCAACACAATACCCAGTTCCGTCACTTCGGCCGCCTTTTCGTCGTTGAAAAAGCGCTTTGCAAACTTCGCGACGCTCGTCATCTGAAGTTCTCCCAATACAGGACCTGTGAGAAAAAAACCCTTGCGACTCGGCCACCCGCGGTAACGGGCCGGTGGTGCCGAGCCGCAAACCGTGCCGTACGACATGGCGATTTGTTCTCTCCGCAAGGGGCGTGCCAATCCCGACCCCTCCCCCTCCCAGCCCCTCCTCGTCCAGCTCGCCACCGACCACCCACGCTCGCAAGTCGCTGCGCCCACACACGTTGCGGTGAACCTGCTGTGGGCCTTCCGCCGCCCAGCCAGATCCCCTCCGCAGTCCCCGCCCGCCGGCCCGTGTAAAGGGATGTTTACAAAAGGGGCGCTCGTGATGCCGTAAAGCGCTAAGGGCGTGTTACAGCAGGTCCCCCGGCGTTACCGGCGGCACGGTGGGCGGGGCCCGCGGAACCGCAGCGCGGGGGAAAAGGATCAGGCGGCAGGCCGCAGGGAAGACGGATCATGCCGATTCTGCGGCTGGGCGCCAGGGGGCACCCGACCCGCACGTCGGCCGGAAGGGGGATGGCAGCAGGGGGCACCGCAGGGCAGCGGCGATTCAGATCAGCCCGTATTTGTGCAGCTTTTTGTAGAGCGTCACGCGGCTGATCCCCAGATCCCTGGCCGTCCGAGCTCGATTGTTGTCGTTGCGGGCCAGGGCGGCCACAATCGCACTGACCTCCGCGTCGACCTTGGATTGCAGCCATTTGGAATGCGCCTCGCTGCCGGAGGGGGCTTCTTGCCGGTCAGGCACCGTCGCGAGGGCCAGCGGCAGGTCGCCCAGCTGAATCTGAGGTCCGGTGCTGAGCGCCACGGCGCGTTCGACCACGTTCCGCAGCTCGCGGAGGTTCCCCGGCCAGGCGTAGGCTTCCATGGCCCGAAGGGCCGTGGGGGAAACGGTCGGCGCGGGACGACCGGCATCCGCGGCATAACCGGCCACCCACTTTTCGACCAGGGGTGCAATCAGGGAACGGCGTTCGCGCAAAGGTGGCAGAGCGAAGGCGACCACATGCACTCGGTAAAACAGGTCGCGGCGGAAGTGGCCGGCGGCGACCTCTTTTTCCAGCGAGCGGTTGGTGGCCACGATAATTCGCGCCCGCAACGGCAAAAGCTCGTTACTGCCCACCGGTTCGAACACCCGCTCGTCAACCGCGCGCAACAACTTGGTTTGGGTGCTCAGCGGCAGGGCGTCGATTTCATCGATCATCAGCGTCCCGCTCCCCACCGCGGTAAATTTTCCTTCGTGGGGCATGTCGGCGCCGGTGAAGGATCCTTTCGCGTGACCGAACATCTGGCTTTCGACAATCGTCGGCGTCAGCGCTCCACAGTCCACCACCACAAACGGTTCGGCCCGCCGCGGTGACAGCTCGTGAATCAGCCGCGCCAAGCGGGTCTTGCCCGTACCCGTCTCGCCGCTCAACATGATCGTGGTTTTTAAGGGGGCCACCGAGCGGACCTGGGCAATGACCTTCCTCATGGCCGGCGAATCGAACAGAAACGGATCCTCCTCCCCGATCGTCTCCACCGCGGGCAGGGGTCGAGCCTCGCCGGGAGAGGCGGTACCGGGATTCAGACGCATCACGTCCAACAACAGAGCCAGCCGGCGGAGGTTCAAAGGCCGCGCCAGGTAGTCCGCGGCACCCTCCCGCAAGACTTTCAGCCCCCGGCCCACCTCGTGATTGTCGCCAATGCACACCAGCGGAATCCGACGCGGTCCGGCCTTGACCGCCTGCAACAAACGGATCACGGCGTGATCGTCCGCAGATGGGTCGAGGTGCGCCAGGACCAGTTGAGCGTCGTGCAAGTAACCGTTCACACGGTCATAGGAATCGACGACGACCAGTCGCCAATGAGAAACCGAGTCGATCGCCTGACGGACGCTTTTGACAAGCCCCGCGTCACGAGTAATCAGTAATACACAAGCCTTCATCGCGACAGAAATTGCCCCTTCATTGCGGTGGGCCGGATCCCTCTCGCGAGGAAAACCGGCCACCACCCATGCTCCGTAATCTGTCCGCGGGTGTTCCCGATCACCCACAACGCAGACGGCGCGCCACCTATCACGGGCCCTGCCGACCTGCGGCCGAACCGGACCTCCCTCCCTGGCGCGGTGGCCTTCCCCGGGAACGCCGCTGGCTGTCGCCAGCTGCAAATGCTTACCCCCCGAGGTCCAGACTGGCGGCCCAAGAAGCAGGCGCATCGCCAACCTGGTGTTACTTGCCAGTATGCTTGGGCCCCGCAGGGTGTCAAGCAACGCGGGGTCCGCGTTTTCCATCCGCCAGCGGGCAACATGACCTGCCCGTCGCTGGTCATCACTGACCTGTCCGCCTCCGTCCTGCAGGCACCCCCGCAGGCACCCCGCACCCCGTGCCAGCCTCGCGACATGCGCCGCCCCCGGCCGCGATGGCTGGCGCAGCCGCCTGCCGAATCGATCCGGTCCCTTCAATCCCGCTCATCCTGCGGACCCGAACATTCCGCACCCTTGCATGCGGGTTTCCCCAGGACCGCCCGGGCCCACAACAGAAGCAGCACGGCCACCAGGGGAAACTGGACCAACAACTCGGGAGCAGGGCCGATCCGTTTCATACTGGTCAACAAGGCCACGCTGCCCCCCAGAAACAAACCAAGTTGTTCCCAGCGGCCCAGACTCAGCAGCCCCGTCAGGCCCATGTAATGTCGCCAGCTGATGGGGCTGACCAGCAGGGCCACCGGCAGAAAGGGGCGCAACGGGTCGGCAGGCCGCAACTTGCTGCGCAGCGGCCACACCAACACCCCGGTCAGCAAGATGGCAATCACCACCGGCGGCCACGCCACCAGGGTGTACACGAAGCGGACCAGCGAGCCGTTCTGGCTGCTGGTCAGGTAATGGGCCGTATTCTCCTGCGTGTAGCTCAGCCAGGCCCACGTCGTGCCCAGGCCCAGGATCCACTCGCTGACCAACAACGCCAGCAGCGCCGTCCCCCCAGCCATCAGCAAGGTGGCCCAACGGCGGGTCAGCACCAGCCCGATCAACAACACGGCCGGGTAGACCTTCAGTCCGATACTGAACCCCAACATCACCCCGGCCCACCGCGGCGCGCGGGGGACCAGCACGACCGCCAGGGCCAGCAACAAAAACAACAACGGCTCGTGCGTACCCAACACCAGAGCGATACACCAGATGGGCACGGTGGCCAGACAGGTCAGCACGCTGGCGCGGACCAGCTGCCAGCCGGCCGTGATCGCAATCACACTGGTCGTAAACCAGACCAGTCGCGCGGCAAAGAAGGGCCAGCGGGCCAGGGGCAGCGCCAACAACGTGGCTGGGGGCGGATGCGGCTGGCGAACCGGCTGCAGCTGGTCGTAACCATGACCCGGCCAGCACTCGTCCAACAAGTCCCGGGTGGGGGCATTCAGCGGACGGTCGTGCCACCAGGCCCAGGCGGCCGCGTAATCCTGCGCAAAATCGGGCGTCCGGTTGTCGACAATCTGCGTGACCGCCAACAAGGCCAGGCCGCTGCCAATCAACAACCGGTACCCCATCACCCGCAGATCGCCCACAACAACTCGGCTGGCCGATACCACTTTCCCACGTCCACAAAAGAGGAGACAGGCCGGGCAGGATTTCGCGGGCCATCCCTCAGATCGGTTCCATCCGCAAAACCCGCCGCGAACCTTAGTCGCCCGGGACGATTCCGTCAACAACGAAGCACCAAGGGAACCTGGCAGCGCCCCGTCGCCCGCATGGTAAACTACAGCCGGAGGGAGATGCTGGTCTTTCTCCTTCCACAGCCGCCGCTGACCCTGGCCCCCGCGTGGGGCCACCCAGCCGATCGGCCGCCCGTGGCCAGCCCTGGTGGGCCGAGCCCTCAGGAACGGCGCGGATCCGGCTTGGGACGCACCGGCCCCTGGGGCATAATGCCGCCTGACAAGCCTCTTGCCACCCAAAGGTCCGCCATGCTGCTTTCCGTCGTGATTCCGGTCTACAACGAGCGGGAAACGATCCACACCTTGGTCCGCATGGTCCAGCAAGTGCCGCTGGACAAGGAAGTGATCGTGGTCGACGACGCGTCCACGGACGGCACCCCCGCGGTGCTGGCAGAACTGGAAGAAAACTACGACAACTTGCGGGTCTTTTATCACGCCTCCAACCAAGGCAAGGGGGCCGCTCTGCGGACCGGCTTTGCCCAGGTGACCGGCCAGCTGGTCATCATTCAGGATGCGGACCTGGAATACGATCCGCGGGAATACCCCAAGTTGATCCAGCCCATCCTGGACGACAAGGCCGACGTCGTCTTCGGCTCGCGGTTCGCCGGCGGTGAATCCCACCGCGTGCTGTACTTCTGGCACTCGCTGGGCAACCGCTTCTTGACCCTGCTCTCCAACATGCTGACCGATTTGAACCTGACCGACATGGAGACCTGTTACAAGGTCTTCCGCCGCTCGGTGCTGGAACAGTTGACCATCGAAGAAAGCCGTTTTGGATTCGAACCCGAGATCACCGCCAAAGTGGCCAAACTGCGGTGCCGCATCTACGAAGTCGGCGTCTCCTACGCGGGGCGGACCTACGAAGAAGGAAAAAAGATCGGCTGGAAAGACGGGGTGCGGGCGATCTGGTGCATTCTCAAATACAACCTGGCACGGCCCCGCCCCGCCGTCGCCCCCCGACCGGTCAAGGCCACCACACCTCAGGCAGAATCCACCCCCGGCGCGTCACCACCGGCGTAGGCCGAAAGGGGATGGCGATCGAGTGCTTGGGGGACGAGCAGAAGCGGAGCTCGGCGGAAAACTGCGGCACGCCACCTGCGGCCGATACGGATCAGCACCGACCCGGCGACGGCGGAGCCGCCCAGACGACCTTTCGGTAGCACCACGCAAACAGGGCCAGGAGACCGTACAGCCCGTAGGACAGAACGGTCAGCGTGTGCACCGGATAAGCCAGACCGTCGCGGCCGCCGGGGATCAAGCGTTCCCACAAGGGCACCGGGGGAAGGCACAGCACCGCGATCACCGCCAGAAAGGCCAGTCGCGCCGGCGGGGTGGCCGGCAGCGAAACCCACAAGATGGCCAGGGGAACGATCAACAACAGGAAATAGTGGTCCCAGGTGATCGGGGAGACCAGCAACATTGTGGTCACCGAGAGGCCGAAGGCAACATCTTCCGTGGGGGCCGCACGAGCTTGACGGAGGGCCCGCAGCCAGAAAAACAGCAACACGCCGCACCCCACAACGCTGGCCACGCGAGCCAGCCCGGGGTGAGGAAACAGCGGCACCAGCTGCCGCTGTGCGGCCAAGGGGTCGAACAACTTGGTGCTGAGCCCCACCAGGGACGAGTTCATCCAGTCGGCACGAAACTCGCCCACGCGGGGCAACACCTCGCTGACGTACACCAGGTACGTCTCCGGATGCAGCACCGCAGCGGTCAGGACCGTCATTCCGCTCAGGCTAGCCACACCGGCGGCCACCACCTTCCACCGCCGCTGTACGGCGAAATGCAACAGGAGGAATCCGGGAAAGATCTTGACGGCCGTGGCGATCCCCAGAAAGATCCCCGACCAGATCGGCCGTTCGGTCCGCGCCGCCGCCCAGGCGGCCGTGACCAGCAACAACACCAACAGGCTCAACTGCCCCTGCACCATCTGTTGTCGAAACGGGCTGCACAGCAACAGCAGCCCCGCCAGCGGCAAGAGGGCCCAAGCCGCCACGCCGATCTTCAGGCCGCGGCACAACAGCCACAGGCTGGCGGCCAGGAAGCCGAGCGAGAGCAGGTTCCAGGCCAGCGTGGCGTCACTGTAGTCCAGCGTTCCCCAGGGCAGGACCAGGAATACCGAGGTGGGGGGATGAGCGTTTACTTTCAGGTCCATCCGCACGGCAGGGGTTGTCTGGCCAACCGTCTCGGCCGCCACCCCGTCGATGCGGTAGCCCAGATACTTGGGGATCGTCACACGGTGGCTGGTGTAGATGGGCAATCCACTCCAATAGTTCTTGGCTGACGCCCATTCCTGAAAAAAATCGACCCCCTCCGACGGAGCGGGCCGCAGGCCGCGGAGGAAGTCGGGGCCCTGCAGAAGGCACGCCATCCCCGCCACAGCCAACCACAGCCAGCGCCGCGCGGCACCCAGGTTTTGAAAAGGATCCCACGGCATGGGTCAAGTCTAGCATGCTGCGTGCTAGACTGAATGGAGAGCGGTTTTTGGATTCTTGATCTGGCAAGCTGGCATGGTCCACCGTCTGCTGAACCCCTGGCGATTGCGCGTCTATCCCTGGGCGGCGCTGGGAACGCTGGGGGTTTGCTTTGTGGTGATCGTGCTGAACTCTCGGGATCTGATCACTCCCCAGGGTGTGCCGCTGGGGGGTGATTATCCGGTCTTCTACGGGGTCGGCCGGCTGGTGCTGGCGGGCGACTACCGGGCCTTGTTCGATGTCTCGGCCGTCCAGCAAGCCCAGGCAGAGGCGCTGGGGAAACCCGACCTGAATCACTTCCACGCCTGGGTCTACCCCCCCTTTGCTGCCCTGCCCCTGGCCCTCCTGGCCCGACTGCCGTACCTGGCCTCTTTTCTGCTCTACACCGCCCTCATGGCCAGCTGTGCCTGGGGTGCCGTGGGAATGGTCGGCCGCGTCTGCCCCTGGATCGCCCGCTATCGCGGGCCGGTCTTCGCCACCACGCTCAGCTTTTACCCCCTCTTCCGCGCGGTCACGGGGGGACAAAACACCGCCTTGTCCCTGTTGTTGATCTGCGGCGGCGGGGCCATGTTTGCTCAGCGACGCGACGTGGCAGCCGGCCTCTGTTTGGGGCTGCTGATGTTCAAGCCTCACTTTGCGCTGCCGCTGATCGGGCTGGCCCTGCTGGCCCGCCGCGGGACCGTCGTGGCCGTCAGCCTGGGCGTCACCACCGCTTGCTACCTGGCAGCCGTCCCTTCCTTTGGCTGGGACTGGCCCCGGCTGTGGCTGGACTCTGTCCTCCGCTATCGAGCCCTGGAAGGGGACGTGAACGGCCCCAACCTCATCTCGCTGCTGGGCGTGGCCGAACAACTGGGCGGCACCGGCAGGGGGCTGGCCCTGACACTGGCCGCGCTCGCCGCGTTGCCCCTGGTCGCCTACCTGGGCTGGCTCTTCGCCTGCAAGGTCTCTCGCGATCAATGGGTCCCCGAAAGTTGGGCCATCGCCACGGCCGGGCTGATCCTCCTCTCCCCGCACAGCCAGTTCTACGAACTGGGACTGCTGGCACTGCCGCTGATGCTGCTGGCAGACCGCCAGCGGATGGACGTGGCCGGGGCCATCCTGCTGATCTGGCTGGCCGCCTGGAGTCACGTCCTGCTGGAGAGGCCCCCGATCCAGCCCTTGTTTTTCCTGGCCCTGCTGGGATTTTTCCTCTCCCTGAAACTGATCCCTTCCGCCAAAGCGCCGGCCGTGACGGGGATGGCCAGCGGCTGAATGACCTTCCGCCGTTTGGCCCATTGGAAAACTCCGCAAGGTTTGGCCACCGGCAAACTCAGCGAAGCTTCACAAGTCTTCTTCTCTTCGCTGACCCTCAGAACACCTATCACCCGCTCGCCGATGCCGATTTGTCGGGTTGAATCGCTTGATTTGGCTGTTCGTCGATTGAGTGCGATGATCATTATGCCGAATCAGAAATAGCGTAGGGATGCTCCGGCGGTGCCCGTCCTGCGGAATGCGGCAGCACCGACGTAGCCCAGCCCCGCCGCGGATGAATCGTGGCTTCATTCAGACGTTCCCCCAACCTGCGTGGACCAGCTTGAGGTTGATATGCGTTGCACATTTTCCAGAACCCGTGTTACAGCCTGCACTTACGGATGGATGGCGTTGCTGGCCCTCGTGATGGCCGGCGGGCTGCCTGGCTCGGCACTCGGCCAACCCGCTCAGGATCCCCAGCTTGGCGGGATGCGGACGCTGTTACCCACGGTGCCTACGCAGGCGGGCCGCCCCGCCGAGGGTCCCGGGCCGGGCGCCAAGTGGGATACGGCCAGTCCTCGCGGACCGGTGGCCTCCTTCATGGAATCGCTGAAAGGCAACGACGCCGCCTTCCATGTCGTCGTCGGTCAAGGGCGGTTGCTGACGACCAAGCAGCCGATCGCCAGCGAGAATGGCGTGGGCCTGATCGCCGTGGGGGATCCCACGGTGGTCGATTTTGAGGTGCTGCCCAATCCGCGGATGATCCGCGTCGTGGGACGTCGGGCGGGCATCACGGACCTGTCGATCACCACGGCCGGCGAAGAAGTGTATGCTTTTGAAGTCCACGTCGGTTACGATCTGGAACTGTTGCGGGCCCAGCTGAAACAGCTCTATCCCGACGCCCTCATTAAGCTGGGCCAGTTGCGCGAGCACATTGTGGTCGAGGGCCAGGCTCGCAGCCCGGCCCAGGTCACGCAGATTCTGGAAACGCTGGAAGCCTACCTCGACTCGGTCCAGACCTCCACTTCGGTCACGGGTGGTGATGCCAGTGGCTACGGCGCGCGGCCCCGCCAGGGTTCTGCTCCGGCGGCAGCGGCGGGTGGCGCGGGGGATCAGCCTTACGTCACTACCGGCGAAGAGGGTTCACGTCCCAACGCTCAGGCCACCGTGACCGGCGCTCGGATCATCAACCTGCTCCGCGTGCCGGGCGTCCAACAGGTGATGCTGAAGGTGCAGATCGCCGAGCTGAATCGGACGGGCCTGCGGGAAATCGGAGCCGACTTCTTCGTTCGCTCTGGCGACAGTCGGGTCGGCACGCAAATCGGTGGCGCGATTGTCTCCCTGGCAGGCCTGGCCCTCGGCACCGACTCGACCTTTTTCGGCATCTTCGACGGCGGCGACTTTCAGCTGATCTTCAATGCCTTGCGGGAAAACTCCCTGGCCAACATCCTCGCCGAACCGACCCTGGTGGCCATGTCGGGCCATGAGGCCAGCTTCCTGGCCGGGGGCGAGTTTCCCATTCCGGTCCCGCAAGGTATCGGGGACTCCAATAGCATCACCATCGAATTCAAGGAATTTGGCGTGCTGCTGAACTTCCTGCCTTTCATTCAGGACGACGACGTCATTCGGCTGACCGTCACTCCCGAGGTCAGCGACATCAGCGCCGCGCTCGGTACCACCCTGGTCCAGGGAGGGGATCCGGTCCCCGGCTTGCTGACCCGGCGAGCGTCGACCACGGTCGAGATGCGGCAAGGGCAGACCCTGGCCATGGCGGGCTTGCTGCAAGTCGAGATCGATGCCACGACTAGCCGCATTCCGGGACTGGGAGACCTGCCTTACATCGGGCCCTTCTTTAACAACACCACGCACGATCGACAGGAGAAGGAACTGCTGGTGATGGTCACCCCCTACCTGGTCCGCCCTATGGAACAGGACGAAGTCCCCATGTTGCCGGGGGTGGATATCAAAGACCCCACGGATGGCGAGTTCTACTTTCACAATCGCATTGAAGGACTGACCAAAAAACCCTTCCGTGCCACGACGGCCTGGAAAAACGTGCAGGTCCGGCTCCTGCACCTGGACGAAAAGAACGTGTGCGGACCGGTCGGTTTTTCCGGCTCCCCCTAAAAATTCAGCTCCCCCCCCCCTTAATAGCTTCGACAAACTCACAGCGCTTCACCGTCACCCCCGGGGTCTGTGAGACATGGAGAGATGCAAGATGTTGAAACGAAAGCCCCACCTGGCCCTGGCCACGCTCGCCCTGCTGGGTCTGCCCTGCCTGGCGATCTCCCACGCTTTCACCACGGCCGCGCCGACCGCCACATCCACGGCGGTACCCGCGGGATCCGCAGAGACCCTCGGAGGGGAACCTGCCCAGACCGGCTCGGTCCAACACGCCCTGGCCCGGGCCGCCATCCGCCGGACGCCCCCCGTCATCCCCGGGTTGCGGCCGCTGCCGCCGGTGCCGGCCGAGCAGACCGTTTTGGGCGCGGTCATCGCGGTCGGTTCCAGCGATGAGGCCCAGGCCACCCGCCAGGTCGCCGCCACCCTCCCCGCCCGCCAAGAGCCTTCGCCGGCCACCCAGCCGCAGACCGAAGCATCTCCCCAGATTGCCAAGGGAGACCTGGTCCCGCAGACCGAAGCCGTCAGTCCCTGGTCCGTAACCGAAGTGCCCTCCACCCCCGTGGCGCCCCATGCGGCCCCGCCGGCACCCGTGCAACTGACCGCCAACAGCCCGTCGCCAGAAGACGGGAACCCGCCTGTGACCGTCGAACCGGTGGAGGTGGCAGGCGAGGAGGTGGCAGGCGAGGACACGCATGACGCGTACACGTATGGCGAGTACACGCATATCGAACTGGCCCTGAACGACCCTGCCCCCCCTGCCCCGCCCGTCGAACACGTCCCAGCCGATTACGACGTGACTAGCGAGGCAGACCTGGCCGGGGAGGAAGGGGAAACGGAAGCATGGCGATACGACGAGTGTGGCTGTGGGCACTATGGAAGGGGCTGTGGCCGTTTTCGCTGCCGTCAAAAACCGGTGGTCTGCTACCACGACCGGCCCTTCGGCTGGTACGTCCGCAACGCCAATCAGCTCCAGGTCACCCACGGCTTGCGGGACCAGATGGTGTTGTACCACTACGATTTCCAGGAAGGCCCTCACGCCGACCAACTGTCGACCCGCGGCCGACAACAGCTGAAAAAATACGCTCAACTGGTCGAAACCCACCGCTTCCCGGTGGTCATCCAACCCGCCGAAGGCAGACCCGAACTGGATGCCGCTCGTCAAGCACACGTTGCGATGGAGTTGAGCACCATGACGGATGCCGGGGCGGAAAATTCCGTGGTCGTCGCTCAGCCCCAAGCTCGCGGACTGCGGGGCGTGGAAGCGGACGAGATCGATCAAAACCTGATCCGGCAGACTCAACAGCGCGGGCGGCTGCTGTCCGGATCCGGTGCGGGATTCGGCTTCAGCGGTCTGGGGCTGGACACCGGCCTCTCCGGCTCGTCCGAATAACCCCCCCGGCCGCCCTTACCCCTTGGAGGAAACACGCGTGATGCCAGCACGAAGGTACAGGCTGTTGTGGACCTCTTGCCTCCTGGCCGGATTGACCGCCTGTCCGGGTTGCCAATACCTCAGCCGGCCCCTGGCCAAGCTGCCCACCTGGAACTTCCGCTCGTCCGAAGAACCCGCACGCGGTCCCCTGGGGCCCATGCAGGCCAGCTCGTTCGCTCATCTCAAACCCACCGCGGCCCAGAAGACCGAGGTGCAAGTCGCGTTCGCCCGCTCTGTCGAACGGGAAGGCGATCATCAGGGAGCCATGAAACTGTATCAGCAGTTGATAGACACCGCCCCCGACCATCCTGCTGCTTACCACCGCCTCGCCGTGCTGAACGACCAGGCGGGCAATCACCTGGATGCCTTGCGGTATTACCGAGAGGCGCTGAAACGCGATCCCCAAAATGCAGACATCTATGCCGACCGCGGATACAGTTTTTACTTGCAAAACAAATGGCCCGCGGCCGAAGAAAATTTCCGCCAGGCCTTGCAGCTGGACAACACCCTGGCCCGGGCCCACAACAACCTGGGACTGTTGCTGGCCCGCACCGGTCGCCAGGACGAAGCCCTCATGGAATTCCGCCTGGCCGGTTGCAGCACCGCGGAATGTCGCGCCAACCTGGTCCACGCCCTGATGTTGGACCAGCGGTTCGGCGAAGCTCGCCAGCAGTGCGAAATTGTGCTGGCCTCCCACGATGTCCCGGCGGACGTCAAACAGCGGCTGACCCAGCTGCACGGCCGCATCGCCGACGTCCAACACCGCCGCCAGGGACCGCCGCCCGAATCTCAGTTTCTGCCCCGGTCGGGCCAGGCAGCCGCCCCGCAGAACCCCCTCGCCGTGACACAGCAGGTCTCTTACCAACCGCGGCCTACCCTGCGGGCCCTCCCCCCCGTCCTGCCACCGGCCCAGTAGAACTTCCCCCACCCCGCCACCCATCCCCGGGTCGCCGGCACACGGCCCGCCCCCAGTCGGTGGTGACCATCCGTTTTGCCTCCCCGGGGCCGTCCCGCCGGCGGCGATCCCAGCTCAGCCCCAGCCAGCTGTACGTGCCCCAGAGCCGACCCTCGCTGGCCGCACAAAACACCTCGCGGTGCAGAAACCCACCGCTCTCGGCCATCTGGTCCGCGATCCGCAGGTGCCACCCCAGGCCGGGGTCGTCCATGGCCCCGCTGCGGGCATGGCACAAGGCCAGCAGCGTGCATCCCACAAACAAGGCGTCCGCCACACTCGCTCGATACCAAGACCCGCCGGCCGCGCCAGAAGCTGCTCGCATGCGACTGCCGCCCGCCTCAGGGGCCGGCCCGAGAGGATCAATCCACCTTGCT
>CAYFZZ010000291.1:0-7089 GCA_964347545.1 uncultured Planctomycetaceae bacterium
GTCCGCCCTCCGGGCGGGACGGCCCGTGGGCGTCTGTGTGGCCGCCGAGGATGACCAGATCGCTCGAGTCGTGCTCAAGTTCGGCGGCCAAGTCGCCGTCACTGGACCCGGTTACGCCAGCGGCACCGATCGCGTGGCTGCGGTCGCCGGGCAAAGCCGCTTTGCCGGGATCGATGTGGTGGTCAACCTGCAGGGGGACGAGCCCGAGTTGCCGGCCGCGGCCATCGACCAGGTCGTGCAGCTGCTGGAGGAACAAAGCCACGCCGTGATGGCCACCCTGGCCACACCCATCCGCTCGGCAGCGCAATTAGAAGATCCGGCGTGCGTGAAAGTTGTCTGCAACCAGCACCGGGAGGCGATTTATTTTAGCCGAGCGGCGATTCCTTATGTCGGCCAGGAGACGGCCGATTGGCTGACCCGCGAGCCCCCCGTTTTCTACCAGCACATCGGGCTGTACGCCTATCGCCGCGACTTTCTGCTCCAGCTGACGCGGATGCCACCCGCCCGGCTCGAGCAGCTGGAAAGCCTGGAACAACTCCGCGTCCTGGAGGCCGGATACCGCATCGCCGTGGCGGTCATCCCGCACGCCGGCTGCGGGATCGACACCGAGCGTGATTACCGGCAGTTTGTCCGGCGGCAACTTTCCGCTTAGGATCGGTCGCGGGGACCAACGGGCGGGGGGATATTAGTCCCACCACCAGCGGCGGGGCTGGTCGGCAGGCGGACCGCTGGACGCGTAATTGGCGACGATCGGGCCGCTGTCCTTCCGCCGCATCTGCTGCTCGCTGACCAGCCGCCCCGGATCGACGCGGACACCCCCACTGACACAGGCCAGGATCTGTCCCTTGCCGGCCAGGCGATGGTTGATGATCGTCTCCACTTCCCGCGGCACGGGCCCGGTGGAGACGGCGAACTTCGCCGGATCGCCGAAGGTCTGCAAGTGCCAGTTGACCTGGTGCGGCAGGTCATATTGGCGGCAGATTTCGGCGACCATCGCCAGGTCGAAAACATTCTGCAGCTCGGCATACACAGGATACTTGGCGGCCAGCGCGGGAAAATGTTTTGTGAAACTGGCGGCGAACTGCTGATTCAGTTCGTCCGCCCTCCCCGTATGGATCCGCTGGCCCAGCTGGGTCAGCATCTCGTTTTCGCTCAGCACCTGCACCCCCTGCCCCCGCAGGTGGAAGGCGTTGTGATCGGCCGTGGTTTCAATCGCTCGGTAGTTCAGCGTGAACCACCACCGCAAGACATCCATCGGCGGCAGGGCCTGGCCCGGGCCGACCGGGATCGAATCCAGGTAGCTGGTCAGGCCGACCGTCCCTGGTTCCAGGCCAATCCCGATCCGTTTCATGTGGTAGTCCGCTTCGACCAGGATCCGGGCCACCCGCGAGCCGGGGTCGACGCCGTACACCTCGATATCCTGCGTCCCCACGGCCGCCCGCAGCTCTTCCAGCCACTCCTGGCGGGCTCGCCGACCCGGCTTCAGCGGCTGCTGGGCCGAGGCCGCCACGAAGGCCTTCACCGCGGCCAACGACTCCTGGCGGGGGGTGATCGAGCAGCCGAACCGGCTGCCTGCCTGGCGATAGATCTGCCGCATCACGACCACCAGGTCATCCAGGTTCAGCACGGGACGTCCCGTATCGACATTCACCATCCGTCCTTCCGGATCGCGCCGCCAGGGCCCCGCCGGACCGGCAATCACCAGGTCTCCCGAGTCGGGATAGACCAACACATATTCAATTCGCGTCAGGCCGGCCAGCAGCTGCATTTCCTGGTTGGGGCCGAGCCCTTCGGCGGCTCGCAGCTGAGCGGCCAGTTCCAGGCGGGGCAGGGAGACTTTGCGGAGCGGAGAACTTTGGCGGACATCCTGTCCGGCATCCGCCTGCCAGGCCCGGGCCCGCAGTTCGGCCAAGGGTTGGCCAGCCTCTGCCAGCCCGGTCCGCTGTAAGACGCCTCGCGCGTCGACCACGACCCCCCCTTCGAACTCTGCAATCGTCCCGGCCCCCCCGGTTTCTTCCCACGATTCCGGTTCAATCGTGGTGGTCAGCAACTCGATGAGTGAGTCCCAGTCTGCTTGGGATTCACCCACGGCTCCGCCCCCGCCGCCATCGAACTGGGCCAGAATGGGGGGGGCGTCGCCGAAGCGTTGTGCCAGGAGCTGATCCAAGGTGGCGCCGCGGACACGATCGTCCTGGATCTGTTCCAACGTCTGGTTGGCCGCCCGCCGCGCACCCTGGTCGTTTTGAGCCAGCGCGATCTGCTGCAGCAACAGTTCCCGCTGGTCCGCGGGGGCCGTCTCGGCCAGTCGCCAGGCCGAGGAGTATTCACCGGCCGCCAGGTGGGCTTGAACCTGTTCGCCCAAGGGCGGCTCGGCCGCGGCCAGGCCAGCCCCGGTCAGGCCGGCCCCTCCTAGAGAGGATACGATCACCAGCGCCAGCCGCAGCCAGCGCAACGTCGAGCGGCAAGAGGCGGATGTGTTCATAGGTTCTATCATCGTTGGGCGGACGCCGCCTGGCAACTTGCGGGCCAGCCCCCCGTCCGGGGGACCCCCCTCGGGCGGGGTCTCGGCGGGGCGGGGCCCTGGGTCCGCCCGCGGGCCGTGGCGGGCGGAAAGGGCTTTTTTTCCCGGCCATCTCCCCCGGCGGCCGGCGAAAAAGCCCCCCGCAGCCGGCCCGCCCCCGCCGCCCAGGGGTGGCTGGGGCCCCCCTCCCCCGGCCCTCCCCAGGGGATCGTGCTTGCCGGCCGGAGCCGGTGGCGGCTGCCCGGCCCGGCGGGGCCCGGTTCAGGCGTCGTCCAGCAGTTCCACGGCGGCGAACTTCTTGCCTTCCAGCATCTCCAGGCTGGCCCCCCCTCCCGTGCTGACGTGGGTCACGCGATCGGCGAAGCCCAGTTTTTCGATGGCAGCCGCGCTGTCGCCGCCGCCAATGATGCTGACCGCCTCGCTGTCGGCGATCGCCTCGGCCACCGCGCGGGTCCCGGCATCAAAGGGGGGCATTTCGAAGACGCCCATGGGGCCGTTCCAGACGACGGTCTTGGCGGTTTTGATCTCTGCGGCGAACCGCTCGGCGGTGGCGGGTCCGATATCGAGCCCTTGGAAGCCGTCCGGAATTTCCCCCGCGGCAACGACCTGTTTGTGGCAGTCCGGGCGAAACGCATCGCCGCAGTGGGTATCGACGGGGAGGACCAGCTTGTCGCCTCCGGCATCCAGGAGGCCGCGAGCCAGATCGACCTTGTCCGGTTCGACCTTGCTCTGGCCGACGCATCCGCCGCGAGCCAGGGCGAAGGTGTACGCCATCGCCCCGCCAATCAGGATCCGATCACAGATCTTCAACAGGTTCTGAATGACGTTGATCTTGTCGGAGACTTTCACTCCTCCCAGGATGGCCACGAACGGTCGCTGGGGCTGGGAAATCACATCGCTGAGGTATTGAATTTCTTTGGCGACCAGCGAGCCGACCACGCGGGGTTTGCCGCTCATCGCCTGCGGCACGGCGACCATGGACGCGTCCTGGCGGTGGCAGGTGCCGAAGGCGTTATTGCAGTAGATATCGGCCAGGGCGGCCAATTGCCCGGCAAACTGGGGGTCCCCCTTTTTTTCCCCTGGTTCGAAGCGGAGATTTTCCAGGACCAGCACTCCGCCGGCGGTGAGTGCCGCGGCCTGGCGATGGGCCTCGGCGCCGATCGTATCGGTTGCAAATTGCACCGGGCGACCCAGCAGCTCGCCCAGCCGCTGGGCCACCGGCCGGAGACTGAATTTTTCCACATCGTCCGGGGCACCCTGGGGTCGGCCGAGGTGGCTGATCAAGATCACCTGACCCCCGCGCTGGAGGACGGATTGAATCGAGGGGAGGGCCATGCGAATCCGCCGGTCGTCGGTAATCTGCTGATGGTCGTCCAGCGGCACATTGAAATCGACTCGCATCAGCACGGTTTTTCCCGCCACATCGACGTCAGTGATGGTTTTTTTGGCCACGGCTGGCTGGACTCCTGGTGTCTCGGGTGGGTTACGGGTCGGAGGGTTCTCTGTTTTTTACGGCGTAGGCGGTCACGCCCTGGTCGCTGGAGGTCAGCAGCACGCTCTGGTCGTCGAAGCGTGCCGTGGTAAATCCGAACAGCGTTTCGCCGGTGGCAAACCGATCGGTCCGCTGGCCGTCGGCGGCCACGATGTGGATCGCTCCGTCGGCGCTGGCCACCAGCCAGTAGCCCGGCTGATCCGGGATCAGTTCTGCGTAGGCCAGCATCTCGATGGGGTTTTCGTGTTCGCCCGGCGGCAAGAGGTATTGCCACTTCAGCTGGCCTTCCAGGTCGATCCCCGCCAGCGAGCGGCGTCCGGAGGGGTCGATGGTGATGGCGGCGATCTGCGGATCGTCCCCGCCCGCTCGGTCGGCAACAGCCACATGGGTCACCGCCCGGTTCACGAGGCGAATGGGTGCCACGCTCTGCCCCCGGCTGTCGATCAGCTCGAGGCTGCCGAACGAGTGGGCGCAGAGCAGGTTCCGTTGGCCCTCGGGGCTGGCCGGCATGGCTTCCAGGTCGCTGACACTGCTGACCGAACGGTTTCGCCACAGCCGCCGGCCGTCCCTTGTCACGGCATGGACCCCCGCCTCGTTAAAGTACCCGACGCACAATTCCAGCTTCCCATCGCCGTCCAGGTCGACCGGCAGCACGTCGTAGACCTGAGCTGTCTCTTCGGGCGGATATTCCAGCAGCAGTTTCCAGTTGTGATCAAACAGGAAGAACTTCGGCATCCCCACACCGCCGGCCACGTAGAGGGGCATCCCGCTGGCGGCCGGGGCCGATCGCAAAAAGGAAATGGCAGCCTGGTCCGGCAGCAGGTTGGCGTGCCGAGCGGTGATTTGGCCTTGGGCATCCAGCTGGACCAGCTGGTGCAGGCCGTCGATCACCACGACCTGGGGCTGGCCCTCGGGGGTGGACGAGGCCAGCAGATTGCCGGGCTGGTCCAGTTCCTGATTCCGCCACAGTTGCCTCACCGCGAACTGTTGTGGTTCCTGGCGGGGGGCCGTCGCCGCCCGCGGAATCTCGATGATTTGCGTTCCCTCTTCCACCCGGGCTCGTTGCAATTCCTCGGCGTACTGTCTCTGCAGGCGGTCCCACTGCTGCCGGGCCTCGTCGGTGAGGTCCTTTCCGGCCCGGATCTGATCGACCAGTTCGGGCAGCCGGGTCTCGGATTCCAGATCGGCACCCTCGTGCAGGAATTGGATCCGACCTTGTTGGTCCAGGATCACGCAGGCGGGGATGCCGCGCAGCTGAAAGGCGGCCAGTGCCTTCTCCAGGGGCTGGTTCCCCGCCACGCGGGCCCAAGGCAGCTGGACACCGGTGCCCTTCAGACTGGCGGCCACGGCGTCGTTGCCAACGTCGGGCGCGTCGAGCGACACGGCCAGAAACTCGACATCTTGGCTGTCGCGAAACTTTTGGCTGGCGGCGGCAAACTGGGGCATGGCCTCGAGGCAGTACCCGCACCAGGTGGCCCACAAATCGAGCACGGTGATTTTGCCTTTCAGGTCCGCCAGACTCCGTTTCGCGCCTGCCGAGCTGGTGATGGTCAGGTCGGGCGCGGGCTGGCCCAACAGGGGGTGGGGGGCCAGGCGCGGGTCGGGGGGGCCCACGAAGTACCGCACCGGGATCTCGTTTTCCGTCGCTGGCCAGGTAAACGTTTCCGCGGCGATTTCGCCATCCAGCTGGGCGTCGCGGAATTCGGCCACCAGCGTGACCTCGCTGACCTCCGCTCCCATCGATTTCCGCAGCTCCTCGGTGGGAAATTCGAGCTTGCGCAAGAGCGAATTTTCCTGGTCGATCCAGAACACAATTTCGCCGGCGTCGGTCTGGAAGCCCAGCCGATCGCAAGACCGATCCGCGCACACCGCGGGGGGCAGCACCCGCGACGGGAGGTTGTCCTGGCGCAGTTCCTGCAACGGCTGCTCGGCGGCCAGCAGGTCCAGCTGGATCGAGTGCCCCTCCAGACCGGGCTGCATCATCAGGGGGCTGATGACCTGGATCTCGTAAAAGGCGGGGATCGTGATTGTTTGCGGCGCTCTGGCCACCACAACCTGGTCCGCCAGGCTCAACACCCTCCCGTACAATTTCTGCCCGTCGCTCAACACCAACACATCATCGCGGGTGAAAAGGAGCCGGTTGGGGCGAGCGAACGAGACGGCGATCGGAAACTCTTGCTGCTGGTCCCCTTGGGACGTTTTCAGATCAAGCCGCACGACGGCCGAGTCGCTGTAGGTCGTGGCCGCCTGATAGCGCTCGATCATCCGCCTCAGGATCTGGGCGGCATCCGCGGCAACGGCGGGCGGGGGTGACGTGTCTGAGGGGACCGCGCCGGGCTGAGCTGCCTGGTCGGGAGGCGAACCGGCCTCGCCACAACCGGCCAGGGTCAGGATCGCCAGGATGACGACCCCTGCTGCCTGCAAATCGTGGCGGGCAGGTTGTCTGGTAACAGGCGTGACCATGAGAGCATTCCTGGAGGGGAAAATAAATTTTTCCATGTACCGGTCAGACAGGAGGATTATTCGGAACTTTCGCGAAAAGGTAAACGGGAGTATGATGGGCCGGATGGAAACGGTGCTGAAATACGGAGCACGCTCGTCGCTGGCGTTGCGGTTGGACCAGGATGCGCTGGTTGCCGTCTGCGGCCGCCCGCGGCACGCGGCGCTGGACGACCCGGCGGCGGCCGTGGCGGCGGCCCTGGTGGATCCTGTGGAATTTCCCTCCCTGGCCACGGCGATTGTGCCGGGGGATCGGATTGCGGTGGCCCTGGGGGTGGGCGTCCCCTCGGCCGCGGAACTGGTGGCCGGGGTGGTGCGAGCGTTGTTGGAGGCGGGTGCGGCCGCTGAGGACATTAGCGTCTTGCGACCTGCCGAGCAAACCAGCCCGCCCGATCCGCGGCGGCTCTTGCCCGAGGCGGTGCAGGGGCAGGTGCGGCTGGTGACGCATGACCCGGCGGACCGCGACCAGTTGGGTTACCTGGCCGCCTCGACGGCCGGCGAGCCGATTTACGTGAACCGCGGGCTGTGGGAGGCCGACGTGGTCTTGCCGATCGGATGTTTGCCAGCCGGTGCGACC
>CAYFZZ010000292.1:0-15698 GCA_964347545.1 uncultured Planctomycetaceae bacterium
CTGCCCGTCCCCCGCATGACGCAGCTCGCATCCCACACCCCGCATCCCACATCCCGTATCTCGCAACCCGCATCCCGCCACCCGTATCTCGCCACCCGCATCCCGAAACCCGCATCCCGCCACCCGCATCCCGCCACCCGCATCCCGCCCCCCGCTACCCTCCAAAGATGAACCGGTTCACGTCCAGTCCGATCACGAAGGCCATCAGGCAGAGGATGAGGGCCAGGCCGGCGTAGGTCAGCGGGATGACGACTTTTTCGCTGACGGGCCGCCGGAAGATGGCTTCAAAGATGAGGAAGACCATGTGACCGCCGTCCAGCACGGGGATGGGCAGGAAGTTGACCACGGCCAGATTGGCGCTCAACAACGTCAGGAAGATCAGCAGGGAGGCGAGGCCTTCCTTGGCAGAGATCCCGGCCACGGCCGCGATGGTGCCGGGGCCCCCCAGCAGTTGGGGGGAGAGGTGGCCGGCCAGCAGTTTGTGCAGGAAGCGATAGACGGTCAGCATGGCGTATTTCGTTTCCCGCCATCCCAGGGACAAGGCTTCGCCGAACGACTGGGCCTGCAACACGCCGGTTTCGGGCAGAAACACGAAGCCGCGTTCGGGATAAACCGAGTTGGGATCCAGGCGGGGGACCATCTGTGCCTCGAGCTGCTGGGTCTCGAGCTGCGGCGAGCCACGTTGGACGGTGAACTGGACGGCCGTATCGGGCTGGGTTGACTGGACCAGGTTCAGCCAGGCGGGCCAGCTGTAGCCGGTTGTCCCGCCCAGGGGGAAGGGGCCCAGCGACCCGAAGGTTTCCCGTTCCAGGCCAGTCTGCTGGTCATCGGCCGGAATCAGCCGGGCGCTGACGATCCGATCTCCCGGCTGGATAGAGGTCGCTGCCGCGGGGGACGACGGGACGATGGCCGCGACCTCGGGCGTGACGTCGTAGACGATGCCCAGGGCGGGCACTTCCATCGTTTCCCGCAGGACTCCGTACCACTGGGGCTGACGGGGGGTGACCACCACTTGGAGCTGCTGTTTTTCCTGGCCCTCGGCCGCCGGCCGCAGCAGGTCGACCTGGACGGCCTGACCGGCTTTGCGCCGAAACGTTTCGGGCAGGTCCAGCGGATCCCCCACGGGCTGTCCGTCGATGGCGACCAGTTGATCGTCGACCTCGATCCCGGCCTCGGCGGCGGGCGAACCGGGTTGGACCGCGGTGATGGGGCTGGACGCCATCACCAGCCCGAACCGCCGCAAGCGGTGGGGCTGGACGTTGACCGTGACTCGTTCAATCGCGGCCACGGGGCCCCCGGGGCGGCGGTTGTTGTCTGCCTGCCGTGAGAAGGTCATGGCGATCTGCTGGTCGGCTGTCATCGCCAGGAGGGCCATGTAGGTGGCAAAGCTGTCGACCGGCTGGCCGTCGACCGCCACCAGGGTTTCGCCTCCTTCCAGCAGGTCGGCGATGGCGGCGGCGGGGGATTGGGGCCGGGTGAATTCCCGGCCGTCCAACTGCAAGGTCGACGTTGGCGAGACCCCCAGGATGGGCACCTTGTAGCGGGCCACCGAGTCGGCGCGGGGTTTCAGCACCAAATCGAGGTCGACGTCCTGGCCCTGGTCGTCCTGGCGGCGGATGACCAACGGAATTCCTTGAGCGGGATTTCCCAGGATCACTTCCTGCCGCATATCCTTGAACCGCGGATTTTCAATGTTGCCGATTTTGACAATGTCATCGCCGGGCCGCACGTTGTTGTACCAGGCGGCCTGGCCGGGGGTGACGTAACCGACCAGGCACCGGGTGTAGGTGGTCCCGATGCCAAAGGCGATGGTGGCGAACAGGAGGGCGAAGATGAGGTTCATCACCACGCCGGCCGAGATGATCGCCATCCGTTCGGGGACGGTCTGCGCCATATAGCTGCGTGGATCGAGGATAAAATTTTCTTCGACCGGCTGGACCGTGGCGTCGCCGCCGCCCGTTTCCGCTTGCTGGTGGGCTTTCCGCATCATTTCTGCTTGGCGCCCGGGATTGTCATCCTGGCCCAGCATTTTCACATAGCCTCCCAGGGGGATGATCCCGATCCCGTATTCCGTTTCGCCCCATGTCTTGCGCCACAGGGCGGACGGCAGCGAGATGGCGTACTTGCCCCATCCCAGTTTGAGCGGCACGTCGAACCCGACGAAAAACTTTTCGCATTTGACGCCACACAGCTTGGCGACCAGAAAGTGTCCCAGTTCGTGGACAAAGATCACGAATCCCAGGGCCAGGAGGGCCATGGCGATATAGGGCCAGTTCGCGGGACTGTACCAGGCCGCGATCAACATCAAGTGCATACCCAACGCAAGACCTCCCGGCGCGCCCAGCGATCCAGCTGGATCAATTGTTCCAGGCTGGGCTGTGCCTCAAAGTGATGATGTTCCATGATAGCTCGGCAGGCCGGCACGATGTCGGAAAAAGAAATCTGGCCTTCCAGAAAACCGGCGACGGCGGCCTCGTTGGCCGCGTTCATGACCGCGGCGGCCGTCCCCCCGGCTCGCGCGGCTTCGTATCCCAGGCGGAGGGCCTCGAAGCGGTCCAGATCGGCCGGTTCGAAGTCCAGCCGCCACGCCTGGGTCCAGTCCATCGTTGCCGCCACGCCCGGATGGCGTTCGGGCCAGGTCAGCGCGTACTGGATGGGCAGTTTCATGTCGGGGGGTCCGAGTTGAGCGATCACGGAGCCGTCCACGAATTCGACCAGGGAGTGGACGATCGATTGCGGATGAATCACCACATCGATCTGGTCGGGGGACAGATCGAACAGCCAACGGGCCTCCACGATTTCCAGGGCCTTGTTCATCATGGTCGCCGAATCCACGGTAATTTTCGGGCCCATTTCCCAGGTGGGATGAGCGAGGGCTTCGGCGACGGTGACGTGGGCCAGTTGATCCAGGGCATAGTGCC
Source organism: uncultured Planctomycetaceae bacterium (assembly GCA_964347545.1). Taxonomy (GTDB): domain Bacteria; phylum Planctomycetota; class Planctomycetia; order Pirellulales; family UBA7805; genus CS4-C045. Next base: position 2,922 of record CAYFZZ010000292.1, read on the forward strand.
GAAAGGGTCCGCCGCTGGCCGTCAGCACGACGCGGCGGACCTCGCTGGTCCGCCCCGCCTGCAGGGCCTGGAAGACGGCGCTGTGTTCGCTGTCCACCGGCAAAATCGTCGCCCCGCTCTGCCGCGCCCGCTGCATCACCAGCGGCCCGGCCATGACCAGGGTTTCCTTGTTGGCCAGGGCCACGGTCTTGCCGGCCTCCACTGCGGCCCAGGTGCTGTGCAGCCCTGCCGTTCCCACCATCGCCGCCACGACCACGTCCACGTCGGGGTCGGCGGCGATGTGGGAGGGACCGTCGGCCCCCACGACCAGTTCACAGCCGGCGGGCAGCCCACGGAAATCGAAACCGGCCGCCGCCTCGGCATCGGTCACGGCCACCCAGCGGGGCTGGAACTGGAGGGCCTGGTCCAGGAGGAGGTCCAGCTGGGAGTGGGCCGAGAGGGCCGCGGCGGTCAGCTTCCCCTCGGCCGCGGCGATTACCTCCAGGGTATTCCGCCCGATGCTGCCTGTCGAACCCAGGACGGCGACATTTTTCATAAGTTACCCCAGGCTGACCTGGGCACCTCGTGCAGCTCCCGCCTTGCGGCCCTATTCACACCGCCGCCCCGCGAAAGCATCGCCGCCCCGCGAAAGGATTCGAGCCGGCCGCGGACGTCTTTGACGGGGCCGCTTTCTGGATGGGGGTCGTGCGGGTCGTAGGAGGTAATGGCGACAAAGGGGATGTTCTGTTTCTACGAGTTCCGCCGAGCTTTGGTTGGGAAAATGGCCCGAAACACCGCGCGCAGGGGCATTTTATGGCGGTCGCCGAACGGGGACAAGGGCGAGTTTGAGCGGTGTGAAGCGGTTGGGTCGCTGCCAAAATTTTTTCGGCGTGTATAATGGGCTGATGGGTGTAGGCTGCCAAGCCCTGCCCCTCGACCGCTGGATCTGTTTCCCCTGCCGACCGCCACCACAACGTGGCGCAAACCGAGATGCCTACCGACCATCAGTCTGAAAACCCGCGCCGATCCAGCGAGAAAAAAACGCCGCCGGTCAGCAACCAGATTTTGCTGTACTTGCTGGCCGTGGCCCTGGGGACCTGGATCGTGTTCGCCCTCTACCACGCCCGCTCGGCGGTCCGCATCACCTACGGCGACTTTCAGCGGTTGATTGAGCAGAGCTCGGACAGCCCCCATCGTACCGAGGGGTATGTGGAGGTGGTGAGCGGTACGCCCCAGCACCCGGAAATTCGCCGCTACCGTGACGTGGAAAAGGTGGTCGTCGGCGATCGTCAGATTACGGGGATGGTTCATCAGACGATCGTCGATCCGGTCTCGCGGAAGGAATTGAGCGATCATGAACATACCAAGGAGGTGAAGTTTCGGGTGCGGAAGAGCCCGGAAATGACCGAGGCGCTGAACCAGCTGTTCCAGGCCAACAACTTTACCCAGTACGACGCCGACGACGGTCCGGGCTTTTTGAACACCTATGGCCCCCTGTTTGTGGTGATGGGCCTGCTGATCCTGATCTTCGTGCTGATGATGCGCCGCCTGGGCGGTGCCGGTTCGCCGATGGCGTTCGGGCGCAGCCGGGGCAAGCTGTACGCGCAAGAGGATCTGGGCGTGACCTTCGACGATGCAGCGGGTATCGACGAGGCGGTGGAGGAACTGCGGGAGGTGGTGGAGTTTTTGAAGAGCCCGGAGAAGTACCAGCGGCTGGGGGGGCGGATCCCCAAGGGGGTGCTGCTGGTGGGCCCTCCCGGCACGGGCAAGACCTTGCTGGCCAAGGGCGTGGCCGGGGAGGCGGGCGTGCCGTTCTTCAGCCTTTCGGGCAGCGACTTTGTCGAGATGTTTGTCGGCGTCGGGGCGGCTCGGGTCCGCGACATGTTCCAGCAGGCGGAGTCGAAAGCGCCTTGCATCATCTTCATCGACGAACTGGATGCGTTGGGCAAGACCCGCGGCAGCAGCGTGGTGGGGGGGCATGACGAGCGGGAGCAGACGCTGAACGCGTTGCTGGTCGAAATGGACGGCTTCGATTCGACCAGCGGCGTGATCGTGCTGGCGGCCACCAACCGCCCCGAAACGCTCGACCCCGCCCTCCTGCGGCCTGGACGCTTTGACCGACACGTGCTGGTCGATCGGCCCGACGTCCGGGGACGAGCGGACATTTTGCGAGTGCATGTGAAGAACGTCAAGCTGGCCGACGAGGTGGACATTCAGAAGGTGGCGGCGATCACGTCCGGCTTCTGCGGAGCCGACCTGGCCAACCTCGTCAACGAAGCCGCTCTGCTGGCCGCCCGGGCTGACAAATCGGCCGTGGGCATGGACGAGTTCAACGAGGGGGTGGAACGGGTGACGGCCGGCCTGGAAAAAAAGCAGCGGCTGATCCACGAGGACGAAAAACAGCGAATCGCCTACCACGAATGCGGCCATGCCCTGGTGGCTCACAGCCTCCCCAATACCGATCCGGTCCACAAAATCTCGATCATCCCCCGGGGGCTGGCCGCGCTGGGCTATACCATGCAACGGCCCGAAGAGGATCGGTACCTGGTGACGCAGGGCGAGCTGGAGAGTCGGATCCAGGTCTTGCTGGCCGGGACCGTGGCCGAAGAGATGATCTTCGACGATATCTCCTCGGGTGCTCAGAATGACCTGGAACGAGCGACCAGTATTGCTCGCAGCATGGTGATGGAATACGGCATGAGCCGTTTGGGGCGGGTGAACTACCGGGAGTCGGGTCGCGGAGCGTTCATCCCGACGGGGGAAATGCCCGCCGGGACGATGCACAGCGAACAGACGGCTCATGAAATCGACCGCGAAGTCAAACGGATTGTCGACGAGGGCTTGCAGAAGGCCAGGCAGATCCTGGGTGCTCGACGAGCCACCCTGGTCGCGCTCTCCGAACGCTTGCTGGAAAAAGAGGTCATGGATGCCGACGAGCTGCGGGAGATTGTGGAGGCCACGTCGCCGGAACCGAAAATCGTGCCGGGGACCGAAAGCCTGCCCGCCGGTCCGTCCAAAGAGGACCAGCGGCGGGTGGCAGACGACGAGACACACCGCGCCGGCGGGAATCCGTGACAAATGCCCACGGTTCCTCCTCTTCCTCTCTTTCTTTCTCCGGTGTGGCGTCATTTTCCATGCGTCTGATCACCTACAACATCCATAAAGGGATTGGTGGCCGCGATCGGCGTTACCGGCTGGAACGCGTGGTGGAGGTCATTGAGCGGGAGAATCCCGACCTGATCTGCCTGCAGGAAGTCGACCGCCACGTCCGCCGCTCGAGATTTCACGACCAGCCGGCGGAGCTGGCCGAGCGGTTTTGTGCGGAGGCTCGCATGTTTCAGATGAATGTGCGGCTGAAACAGGGCGGCTACGGCAACCTGGTGCTCTCCCGCTGGCCCATCCTGGAAAGCCACCAGATTTCCCTGCGGGTGCGGACGAAGAAGCCGCGGGGAGCCCAGTTGGCAGTGGTGGAGACGCCCGAAGGCCCCTTGCATCTGGTGAACTGCCATTTGGGGCTGGCGGAAAAAGAGCGTCATTTGCAGATCCGGCGGCTGCTGACGCACTACCTTTTTCGCCGAGCGGGCGAACTGCCGACGGTGATTGCGGGAGACACCAACGATTGGCGGAACACCCTCAAAGACGGGCCGTTCTCGACTCATGGCTTTCACCAGATGACCGCACCCATTTCCCGCTTCCGCTCGTTTCCCGCCTACATGCCCGTCGGTTCGCTGGACAAGGTCTTCTGCCGGGGCCAGATCGAGGTCCGGCACGTCCGCGCCGTCCGCTCGCAGCTGGCCAAAAAAGCCTCCGACCATCTGCCGATCGTGGTCGACATGCACCTTGCGGCGGGTGTCGATTCGGCATAGAACGAGCGGCGATTGGAGAGCTGCCCGGGAAATCGGGGGAATCGCCCATGTCGGCTGCCGCCAGGAATTCGCGCTCGCCGTTGCTGGACTTCGTCGAAAAAACCGGCAACCGGCTGCCCGACCCCATTACGCTGTTTGCCCTGGGTACCCTGGCGGTCATGATCGCCTCTCAGCTGGCCGTGACCTGGGACTGGCAGGTGACGCCGGTCCAGCCGGTAGTGGTGGAACGCGGAGTGGAGGGGGGCGCGGAGGGACCGATCATCTCCTGGCAGCCGCTGCCGGATCGGGAGAGGGCGGTCAGCCTGTTTTCCCGGGAGGGTCTGTTCTGGGCGATCAGCCACCTGGTGCAGAATTTTATTGAGTTTCCGCCGTTGGGCGTGGTCCTGGTGGGGATGCTGGGGATTGGGGTCGCCGAGCTGAGCGGACTGATTGCCGCGCTTTTGAAACTCTTCATGCTGCTGGTCCCCCGCTGGCTGTTGACACCGGCGGTGGTCTTCCTGGGCATCATGTCCTCGCTGGCCTTGGACGCCGGTTACATTGTCCTGCCTCCCTTGGCGGCGGCGCTGTACCAGGCGGCGGGCCGGCCGCCGCTGGCGGGGATCGCCGCCTCGTTTGCCGGGGTCTCAGCCGGCTTCAACGCCAATTTGCTGGTGACCGGGCTGGATCCGCTGCTGGCCGGCTTTTCCACCGAGGGAGCTCGGGTCATCCAGGCCGATTACCAGGTGGCCGCGACCTGCAACTGGTGGTTCATGATCGTTTCGACGGTCACGATGACGCTGACCGGTTGGGCCACCACCTCCTGGCTGGTGGAACGCCGCCTGGCCGGTGGTCCTGCCGCGGCGGGGGAGGGGGGGAGGGGGAATCCGCCACCGGTGGAACCGTTGACGGTCGAGGAAACCCGGGGCTTGAAGGCCGCGCTGGCCGCCCTGACGGTGGTGGGGGGCGCGGTGGCCGGGCTGGTGGCGATCGAAGGAGCCCCCTTGTACGGCATCGGCGCTCGTTTCCCCCGCTGGGTCGAAGCGATCGTGCCGATGATTTTTGTCGGTTTCTTCGTACCGGGGATCGCTTTTGGGATTTGCACGGGAAAAATCAAGAACGACAAGGCGGCCAGCCAGCTGTTGAACCAATCCATCGCCACGATGGCCCCCATCATCGTGCTCTCCTTTTTCGCCGCTCAGTTCATCTCCTGCTTTCGCTATTCGAACCTCGACCGCATGCTGGCCCTGGCCGGCGGTCAGGCGCTGGCCCGAGCGGACTTGCCGCCCATTTTGTTAATCCTGGTGTTTATCCTGCTGACCGCCGTCTTCAATTTATTTATCGGATCGATGTCGGCCAAATACGCCATGTTCGCCCCGGTGTTCGTGCCCATGTTGATGATGGTGGGCATCAGCCCGGAACTGACCCAAGCGGCCTATCGCATTGGTGACAGCGTCACGAATATCATCACGCCCTTGAATGCCTACCTGGTGATCGTGCTGGTGTTTGTCCAGCGTTATGCGCCCCAAGCGGGGATGGGCACCTTGATTTCGGCCATGGTCCCCTACACGTTCACCTTCGGGATCGTGTGGATGGTCCAGCTGGTGATCTGGATGCTGGCGGGTTGGCCGCTGGGCGTGGCCGGACCTCTGCAGTACGTGCCGGGTGGCTGAACGGCCCGCTTTTGTCCGGAAACGGCCGGTGTTCAGGACCGGGTCAGCCCACGGAACCGCTGGATCAGCTCGTTCGTCACCGCCCCGGGCTGGCCGCTGCCGATGGGGCGTTGATCGACCCGGACCACGGGGACGATTTCGGCGGCGGTTCCGGTCAGGAAGCATTCGTCTGCCGCGTAGACGTCTTCCAGGGTCAGCGCGATCTGTTGGACGTCGATGCCGGCCTCGTCGGCCAGTTCACAGACGGCCTGGCGGGTGATCCCTTCCAGGATTCCGGCGCCGGGGGGCGGGGTCAGCAGGTTATTCGCGCGGACCAGAAAGATATTATCGCCGGTGCATTCGGCCACCTCGCCTTTGTGATTCAACATCAAGGCTTCGATACAGCCGGCTTGCTTGCCTTCGATTTTGGCCAGGATGTTGTTCAAGTAGTTCAGCGACTTGATGCGGGGATTGAGAGCGGCGGGATGATTGCGAAGGGTGCCAGCGGTCACGATCTCCAGGCCGTGGGTGTAGTATTCTGGCGGATAGAGGGCGACGTGATCGGCGATGATGATCACTTGCGGATCGCTGGTCCGATCGGGGTCCAGTCCCAGGGTACCCGCTCCGCGGGTGACGATCAGGCGGACGTATCCGTCGTCGATGTGGTTGGTCTGCAGGGTGCGGACGACATCTTCAGCCAGCTGGGTTTGGGGGATGGGGATCTGGAGGTGGATGGCGGCGGCCGACTCCCAGAGGCGCGTGAGGTGTTGATCCAGCCGGAACACCTTGCCGCCGTAGCTGCGAATCCCCTCGAAGACTCCGTCCCCATACAGCAGGCCGTGATCATAGACGCTGATTTTCGCGTCCTGCTTGTCGTAGAAGGTGCCGTTGATGTAGACCTGGAGGGGCATGCTGCAAAAACCGCGGCGTCGGAGCCCTGGGGAACGGTCGTCGAGCTTCAGATTGGCTCGATACGACCTTCGACGAGACGCACCTGGCGATCGGCCTGCCCGGCAATCTCATCGTCGTGGGTCACCATGACTATAGTGAGGTTTTGTTGAGCGTTCAAGGATCGGAGGATCTGGAGGATTTCGCGACCCGTCTTGTGGTCGAGGTTTCCGGTGGGTTCGTCGGCCAGCAGCACGCGGGGCTGGTTGATCAGGGCCCGGGCAATGGCCGTCCGCTGCATCTCGCCTCCCGAAAGTTCGCGCGGTTTGTGATGCAGCCGGTGCCCCAAGCCCACCAGCTGTAACAGCTCGACCGCCTGCCGCTTCCACCCCTTTCGCCGCCGCAGATAGGCCCAGGTGCTGTGCCCGATCATGAGCGGCGCCAGGACGTTGCCCAGGGCGGTCAATTCGGGGAGGAGATGATAGAACTGAAAGATCATGCCGAAATATTGATTGCGCAACAGGTCGCGCTGTTTGGTCGACAGGTTGTCGATCCGCCGTTGGTCCAGCAGGATTTGTCCCTCTTCGGGCCGGTCGAGCGTCCCCAGCAGGTGCATCAAGGTGCTCTTGCCACAACCGCTCTGCCCCACAATCGCCAAAAACTCGCCGCGATAAACCTCCAGATCGACTTTTTGCAGGACGGGGATTACGTTGGCGCCTTTGTAGTACCGCTTGCTGATCCCGCGGGCGGCCAGCTGGAGCTTGCCACGGGCGGGGTGCGGTAAAGCGTCGGCCGGGCCGGCGGGGTGGGGCGAGCGCGACTGCCCGAGGGAACCGGGGGACGGGTGGGAGGGGTGCGGGTTCAGCTGGATAGTCGAGCTGCCGGGGGGGGCCAGGTCGGTCGGGGGGTTACTCATAGCGTAAAGCCTCCACGGGGTGTAGCCGCGCGGCGCGGAGGGCCGGCAGGATGCTGGCCAGCACCGCGATGAGGATCGCGCCGCCGATCACCCAGGCGACCGTCAGCGGCTCGACGATCGCCGGGATCTCCTGAAAGTAGTAAATCGCGGGATCGAAGACCTCCTGCCCGGTCAGCCTTTCTATGCCCACGCGGATCCGGTCGATATTGGCCACCAGCAGCAGTCCCAACACCAGTCCCGCGCCCGACCCGACCGTTCCCAGGCACAGCCCGTACGAAAGAAAGATGCTCATAATCCCCGCGGCCGAGGCACCCAGCGACTTCAGCACGCCGATGTCTTTGGTCTTTTCCACGACGATCATGAAGAAGATGGCCAGGATCCCGAATCCGGCGACGGCAATGATCAGGAACAGGAGGATGTTGAGGATGGCGGTCTCCATCTGGACCGCGGCCAGGAGGGGCCCTTGTTTATCGCGCCAGGTCGAGATGTCGTACAATTCGGGCGGAAACGCTGCTCGGAGTTCATCCCGCACGCCATTCAAGTCGACGCCTTCTTTGAGCCGGATCTGGATGGCCGTCACGTTGGCCACGCCGCTGGTGGGATGAATCATCCCCCGCATTTCCTGCAATTTTTTGAGCGGCACGAAAACGAAGGCCGAATCGTATTCGCTCATCTTGCTCTCGTAAAAATCGACAATCGTAAACAGGCCGCTGACGGCCTGGGGGGGCGTGCCGGCGGTGGGGAAGGTGAGGCGGACATCATCGCCGGGGAGGGTCAGGAAATGGTCATCGCCGTCCCGACCGCGAAAGCGGGCCAGGGCCAGCCCCATCACGATCCCCGTATGCTGCTCGGTCGCCTTGTCAAACAGCTGGCCACCCAAAGGCTCCCAATCCTGTTGCACGCCTTCCTGGCTGTCGCTGGCCAACCTGGGGGAGGCAATGCCGGTGAAGGGGTCGGCCAGGGCCTGCTGCCCCGCCGCGCTGGGCGGACGCACCGTCGTTTGGGCCTCGAGCCAGGCTTTTTCGCGAGCGGCGACGCGGCGGCGATGAGCCCAGCCGGCGTGCTGCATCCCGTGCCGGTAGGCCGCCTGGGGACCTCCCAGATGATCCCGCTGGTCGTATCCGCCTGCGCGGAGCTGGAAACTGAACGCCTCGCGATTCTGGGGGTGTTGCAAATACTGGCCGCACTGGCTGACCTGGCCGTAGGTCGCCGGATCGATGCCGATGAAATTCACCTGCCGGTGAACCCAGCGACCTCCCACCTGGAAATTCAACATGGCCGGCACGTGGACCGTGGGAGTGATCCCGGCCAGTCGATCCCCCACAATCTCGCGGATCCGGCCCATGTGCCAGTCGGCATCCGCAAAGCCTTCCAGGCCGTGCGACTCGAAGACGATATCCGAAAGAATATTGTGAATCCGCTGCTCCATCTCGTGGGTGAACCCCGACATGACGCTGTTGACCACAATCAGGGTCGCCACGCCCAGGGTGACGCTGATCACGGAAGCCAGCGCGATGTAGCGGGTGCGCAGATAGCGCCAGCAGAGCAGCAATTTGTACATAGCCAATCCTTTGGCAGACCAGATTCCGTAGCAGGTGGTCCCTCCCTGGGCCACCCTTCATCTCTCACCTCTCACCACTCACCACTCACCACTCTACTCCCCCTGCTCCGGCCTGAGGAGCGGAAACAAAATGGCTTCGCGAATATTGGGGACGTTGGTCAACAGCATGATCAGGCGGTCGATGCCGATGCCCAGGCCGCCGGCGGGGGGCATCCCGTGGCGCAGCGAGCGAATAAAGTCTTCATCCATTTTGGCCATGGAGTCTTCCTCTTTTTGGCCTTCCAGTTGAGTGCGAAACAGTTGTTCCTGCAAATCGGGATCATTCAGCTCGGTGTAGGCGTTGGCAATTTCCATCCCCTGAATAAACAGTTCGAATCGTTCGGCGACCTCCGGCCGATCCGGGGCTCGTTTGGTCAAGGGACAGATGCTGGCGGGGTAGTCCAGCACAAAAAGCGGTCCCAGGAGGGCGTCTTCAACTTTTTCTTCGAAGACTTCGTTCTTGACCACATCCGGGTGTTTGGCCGTGGTGTCGAAACCGATCTGGTCGGCCAGCTGGCAGATGCCCGCGTGGTCTTGGGGATCGAGCCCGGTATGTTCTGTGAACAGCTGATCGTACGTTTTTCGCTGGAAAGGGGGCGTGAAGTCGATGGTGGTCTCGCCCCAGGCCAGCTGTAACGGCTGGCCGGTCGCCTGAATCGCGTCCACGAGGATCCGTTCGGTCAGGTCCATCATCGTTTCGTAGTTGCCGTAGGCCTGATAGACCTCCAGCATGGTGAATTCCGGGTTATGGCGGGGGCTGATCCCCTCGTTGCGGTAGACCCGACCCAGTTCGTACACGCGTTCCACTCCGCCGACGAGGAGTCGCTTGAGGTGCAATTCCAGGGCGATCCTCAGGAAGAGGGGGATGTTCAGGGTGTTGTGGTGGGTGGCAAACGGCCTGGCCGCCGCTCCGCCAGCAATCGAGTGCAGCGTAGGGCCTTCGATTTCGACGTAGCCTTCGCCATCCAGGGTGCGGCGGATCGACTGGAGGATTTTGGTGCGTTTCAGGAAGCGGTCCATCACGCCGTCCGAGTGGACCAGGTCCAGGTACCGCATCCGCTGCCGCAGTTCCGGATCGGTCAGCCCGTGATGTTTTTCTGGGGGGGGCAGGATGGATTTGGTGAGGAAATGGAGTCGTTCGGCAAAAATTGTCAATTCGCCGGTGCGGGTGTGCTTCAGCTGGCCGTCCACGCCGATGATATCGCCCAGGTCGAACAGGAGGGCCAATTCCCAATCCTGGGGGCCGACCTGGTTCTTGCCGATCATGACCTGGATTCTGCCGGACCAGTCTTGCAGGTCCAGAAAAATCAGCTTCCCTTTTTTCCGCTGCAGCACGATGCGTCCGGCGGCCCGCACCTGCGGTCCGGTTTGTTGGGGCTGAGCCTCGGGTTGGTCCGCGGGCGGCGGCGTGGTAACGATTTCCTCCTGCCGCTGGCGAATCTGGTCGATCGCCTGGTGATTGTCAAAGCGGCCACCCCAGGGATCGACCCCCAGCGCTTCCAGCTTGCACAGCTTTTCGCGGCGGGCTGTCTCGTGCATGCCCGCATCGCGGCCGCCCCCGGTTGGCTGCTCGTCCGTCATCGAAACCGTTGCCATATTTCGGTTGCTGCGCGCGAAACGGGCGAGGCCGCCGCCGGCTACAGCGAGCTATGGCTGCAGAGCTGGGCAACGCACGCACCAGGGTAAGGTAAAGAATCGAGACATTTTAGTGAAACCCTGCTGACCGTCAATGTCACCTCGTGGTGGCAACGCTAGCCCGCCGCGTGGGCATAGGGGGTCGGATCGGCCATACCCACCGCGGCAAAGGCCTTTTGCCGCTCGCCGCACTTGTTACAACTGCCGCAATGCAAGCGGTCCCGCGGGCGAATGCAGGAGAAGGTCAATTCCAGGGGGAGGTGGCGTCCCAGCCTCATCACGCTGGATTTGTCCAGTCGGGCGAAGGGTCGCCAGAGTTGGACGGCAGCGAACATGTCGTTGCTGCTGGCGGCGTGGCCGAGCGCCGTTTCGTAGGCGGTAAAGAAGGCGTTGTCGGCGTCCGGAAAGGGATTGGCGGCCAGCGGCGCCAGGGCCAGCTGGTCGATCTGGTTCAACCCGCACCAGACAGCGGCTTTGATGACCAGCAGAGCGTTGCGGGCGGGCAGAAAGACCGCTTCATCACTCGTGCGGGCGTCGGGTGTCCGCTGGCCGTTGATACTCCAATGCTCGCCATACAGGTCGTCCAGCGGCAGGTTTAATTCCACCAGCGGGCAGACGTCGCCGCCGGTGGGCCACGAGCATTGGGCGATCCGATCCAGGAAGTTGCGGGTGGCAGCCAGTTCGGCGTACTGCCAGATCACGTTCGAGCGGATGTAAAAGGGTTGTACCTGGTAGCCGGAGTCGAGCAGATGTCCCAGGAGGATCGCGCTGTCGAGGCCACCGCTGAGCAGCAGGCCGACGGTTGGGTTCTGCGTTTTCCGGATCATGGTTCGGGGCCCCCCCCTCAAGCCGCACGGCTGGCACCGGCGGCGAAGAGTCGCCGGCGGGGGAGCCAGCCTTGGTCCAGCACGGTGAGGGCCACGCGGTCTTCCAGGTTTGGCCGGAAAATGGTCAGCAGCAACAGCGGCAGGAACCAGGCCATGCACAGCCCGCCGCCGTGGGCGTGCCAGAACTGGGTGCCCAGCATCATGGCGGCGGTGCCGCTGAGCAGCGTGCCGAGATTTTTCTGAGCGGGCCAGAGGGCATAGCTGCCCCCCAGGGCCACGAAGGTGGCAATTACGGGGACCCGGTACCAGCCGTCCACGTAGTTCCAAAAGCCCTCCAGGTTCGTGAATTTGGGGGGGGCCAGCCCCAACATCTGCTGGACATCCCGGAAAAACGCCGCCAGAAACGCTCCTTCCTGCCGGAAATACGCGTACAGGGCCAGGATCCCGACGGAGACCAGCAGCGCGGTCAGGGTCCCGCTACAAAAACGCAACAGGCCCCGCTGCCAGTAAAAACTGATCCACAGCGGCAGGAGGAACAGCGGGTAGTAAATCACCCCGCAGGCGAGCCCCAGGCACAAGCCGGCCACCATGGGCCGCCGGTACATGACGATCGCCCAGACCAACAGCGCGGCTGGCAGAGCGTGGTCGACGCGGCCGGTCATTTCGGCAGTGTAGGGCAGCAGCAAGTACAGCACCGCCGCAGCCACGCCGGTTTTAATGTTGTCGAAGTGGGCATAGCCGATCAGCACCATCCCGATCACAATCGCCAGGTGCGAGAGGATGGCGATCGATTTGGCCGCGGCGATTTCGCGTTGGTTGTAACTGCGACCGCGCCCCGTCGCGAGGCCCTGGTCGTGGGGACCAAAAAAGGTCTGCGTGGAAATGGTCGGCAGCAGGGACAACAGCGGATTGCGCGGTCCGTACGCCTGCAGACCCTCGTTGCCCTCCTCCCCCTCTGGCACTTCGACCGGTCCCACCACCAGCTGCTCGGTCTCGGGATTGAGCGCGCCGGCCGGACTGTTGGCGACGTTGGCCATCAGGAAGATCAACAACGACACGCCCAGAAACGTCATCCCCCCCACGGAAAGATTCGGTTCCAGCAGCGGCCGCCGGACCATCGCCGAATCCATCAGCATCCGCAGCAGGAACAGACCCGCCACGGCAAACAGCCAGATGAACCCGGCCCGTTCGACCGCCCCGTCCGGCGCCTGCCCGGCCGGCGGATGCTGGCCGTAAGCGACCAACACCAGTCCCGGGGCGAAGAGCAGCAGGCCGATCAAGTCGACGTTGCGCACACTCCAGAAGCGGCTGAACTTGAAATACACCGCAATCGTCAGCAGCGACGACAGATACACCCAGTTCATGGCGTGTATCTTCTGGTAGTTGAACAGGATGTCGTACATGCGGGTTCCCGGCAGAATTACTGCGCAGGATAAGC
>CAYFZZ010000293.1:0-4747 GCA_964347545.1 uncultured Planctomycetaceae bacterium
CGGGCAAGACGATGACCGTGCGGGCCTGGCCATTCGCGCCTCGGCCGACTCCAGCGAACCGGGAGAGGTGGTTCCCACGGGCTACCAAGAAACCAACAGTCGTTTGAACTGGCAACAGCCCGGTGTTTCCTCGGGGACGTCGGAGGCGGGTATGGCGTCGAGCGATCCGGGGCGGGTCGAACTGGCCGAGCTGCCGCGGTCGGTCGCCCGGGGCCAGCAGGGTTCCCAGGCCGCTGCGGGCAAGGTGCGTCCCGCCGCGGCGGCGTCCCAGTACGGCTTTTCGCACGACTATCGCTGGCTGAGAGGTCAGCTCGAATATTCCGCCGCTGCTCAGCAGTGGAAACTCCGCTATATCCCGATCGATGGGCAGACCGACCGCTATGGCGGCAGCCTTGTGTTGGAGGCGGTTCCGGAGCTGTCGAGTTACCGCGACGGCGATTTCGTCCAGGTGCAGGGGATTGTCCGGGGCCAGGAGGGGTCCTCGGGTTCTCCCGCCACGGCCTACCGGATCACCCGCCTCGCTCGGCTTCGCTAGCCGCTGTTTCGAGCCACTCCGCCCGCTCGGATCCCGCTCGACCTCTCTGGGCTCGTCACCACAGCGCTCTGCGGATTAAGATTCAAGATATCCGCTGGCGTTCCCCATCGTGGATGGGACGTTTCGTGGCACCCCGCGCGCGGCCTGCGTGGGTCCGGGGTGGGGAGCCTTTTGCGTTGCGACCAGGTTTTTTGGCGAGATCCTTTATCGAGCACGGGGGATGGGCGCGGCCAGAGCACCGATCCTCTCCGCCTCACAAGCATGTTACTGTCCCGGGCCAAAAGTCTGTTGCAGAAGGTCAATCAGTTCGAGGACGAGCTGAAAGGCGTGACCGACGCGGAACTGCGCAAATTCGGCTTGTCCTTGCGATATCGGGTCAAGAGTGGTGAGCCGAGTGAGGATTTGTTGCCGGAATGTTATGCCCTGGTCCGCGAAGCGGCCACGCGGCGGTTGGGGATGCGGCATTACGACGTCCAGATGTTGGGGGGAATTGTGATGCATTTCCGTTCGATTGCGGAGATGCAGACGGGGGAGGGCAAGACACTCACGGCCACCTTGCCCATGACCCTGGCGGCCCTCTCCGGCAAAGGGGCTCATCTGGCCACCGTCAACGACTACCTGGCGGCCCGCGATGCGGAATGGATGCGGCCGGTTTACGAAAGTGTGGGGTTGAGCGTGGGGGTGATCGAATCGCAGATGACGCAAAACCAGCGCCGCGCGGCTTACGCCTGCGACGTGACCTACGGCACCGCCAAGGAATTCGGCTTCGATTTTCTCCGCGATCGGTTGCTGATGCGGCGGGTTTCCGAAGAACCCTCGAACCTGCTGGCGCGGATGTCGGGACAGGGAGGGGGGATCTCTAGCGAAAACTGCGTGCAGCGTCCGGCCTGGTTTGCCCTGGTCGACGAGGCGGACAGCGTGCTGATTGACGAGGCGCGCACGCCGCTGATCATCAGCGCCGCGCCCACGGAAGACCAAAAAGCGGCTGTGGAGGCGTACCGTTGGAGCGCCGAGGTCGCCGACCGCTTCGAAGAAGATCGGGATTACGACTACGATCATGAAAAAAAGACGGTGGAACTGACCGCCGCCGGCCGCCGCCTGGTCCGTTCGCTGGAACACCCCCCGGCGCTGGATCGGGTCGGCATGGTCAGTATCTACGAATACGTCGAACAGGCGATCAAAGTGTCCAAAGAGTTCTTTCGGGATCGCCAGTACGTCGTCCGGGACGGGGAAATCGTGATCGTCGACGAATTCACCGGACGCCTTTCGGAGGGGCGGAAGTGGCGCGCGGGCATTCATCAGGCGGTCGAGGCCAAGGAGATGGTGACCGGCAGCGGGGACGTGGAGGTCACGGTGGAGACCGGGCAGGCGGCACGCGTTACCGTCCAGGATTTCTTTTTGCGGTATCCCCACCTGGCAGGCATGACCGGCACGGCGCGGAGTAGCGCCCGAGAATTGAAAAAGATTTACAAGCTGAATGTGGTCGCTGTGCCTACGAACCGGCCGGTGATTCGCCAGGAACTGCCCATTCGCACGTATGCCAACAGCGAGGCGAAGTGGCAGGCCATCGTTGACGAAATCCGCCAGCTGCACGCCGAAGGTCGGCCGGTGCTGGTCGGTACCCGGTCGATCGACAAGTCGGAAATCCTCTCGCGGCTGTTGCAAGCCGAAAAAATCGACCACCAAGTGCTCAACGCCCATCACGTCGCCGCCGAAGCAGACATCGTCGCTCAGGCCGGCCGCAAAGGCACCGTGACCATCGCCACCAACATGGCCGGCCGCGGCACCGATATTCTGCTAGGGGGTAATCCTGAGTACCTGGCGTGGGATGCGTTGAGCAAACGGTATCGCCAGCGGCTGGACGTGCCGCCGGAGCAGTGGCAGGAAACGGTCCAGCGGATTCGTGACAAAGAACATTTGGACTCCGAGCGGGAGGAGATAGTCAAGCGGGGCGGCTTGCACGTGATCTGTACCGAATGGCACGAATCGCAGCGGATCGATCGGCAGCTGATCGGACGCTGTGGGCGGCAGGGGGATCCGGGCACCTATCGTCGCTATGCGGCCCTGGACGACGAAATTCTCTCGGTCGGCTTCGGCCCCAAGCGGGCTAATCGCTGGCAGGCCTCTCACAACGGCTCGGATCAGGAAGTTGCCGGCATGGAGACAAAATTTCGCCGTGCCCAACGGCGGATCGAGCGGCGGCATTTTCGGGGTCGCAAGTCGCTGATGTACCACGAGAAACTGCGGAAGAAAGTGCAAAAGCAGATGGGCCAGGACCCCTATCTGGATACCCCCACATGATGCCCTCCCTCTCTCCCGCCGCCCGTATGTCCTCCCGAGCGACCGTTGACCGACCGGCACCGCTGCGGATCGGTCCGGTGGTGGTCGATCCGCCGGTCCTGCAAGCGCCCATGGCGGGGTTTACCAACTATGCCTTCCGCCAGATCGTCCGCCAGTACGGGGGGGCCGGCCTGCAGGCGACCGAAATGGTGCACGCCCGCGGCTTTTTGCACATTTGCCAGCAACACGACCGTTTTCCGGACCGCCTGTGGGGGGTGGCCGAGGAAACGCGGCCGCTGGCGGTACAAATCTGGGACAACAATCCGGAGGACCTGGCCGCCGTGGGAGCTCGGCTGGCGCATGAGTTTCGCGTGAGCGTGGTGGATATCAATTTCGGCTGCCCCGTACGGAAGGTCACCGAAAAGGCGCACAGCGGCAGTTACCTGTTGCGCGACCCGGCTCGGATGGGAGCGATCATCCAGCGGGTCGTGACGGCCTGCGATCCGGTTCCCGTGACGGCCAAGATCCGCCTGGGCTGTACCCGAGATTCGATCAACGCCATCGAGGTGGCGCAGGTGGTCGAAGCCGCGGGGGCCGCTGCCCTGACTGTGCACGGCCGCACTGCCGCGGATTACTTTACAGGATCGGCCGACTGGGAAAAAATCTCCGCCATCAAACCCCATTTGCGGCGGATCCCCCTGATCGGCAACGGCGACCTGGCATCCCCGGCTGCGGTGGTGGAGGCCTTCCGCCGCTACGACGTGGATGGCGTGATGGTGGCTCGAGCGGCCCTGGGCCGTCCCTGGCTGTTCCGCCAGATCGAGGCTGCCCTGCGGGGCGAACCAGTACCACCCGATCCCACGCTGGACCAGCAGCGGCAGTTGCTGCTGGTCCACTTCCAGCTGGTCTGCCAGCGATTTGGCGAGGAAAAGGGGAGCGTCCTTATGCGGAAATATGCCTGTTGTTACGCTCAAGGCCGCCGCGGCGCTCGGGAGTTTCGCACTCGAGTCGCCCACGTCTCCTCCCCGGCCGAATTCCGCGAAGTCGTCAGGCGGTATTTTCCCACCGAGATTTCGCCAAGGCTTGGGGGTGACGATCCACAGGCTTAGCCCGGATAAGGTCGGCCGGAATCCGGGCGCGTTGGGACGGGTTTCGGCCGGCGGCGATTTTGGTGGCTAGTTTTTCAGGACCAGCACGGGGCAGTGGGCCAGCCGCATGACCCGTTCGGCGACTGAGCCGATTAGGAGGCGCGAGATCCCGGTCCGGCCGTGGGAAGGCATCACGATCAGTTCTGCCTGGCCGCTCTCGGCAAAGCCCGTAATCTCTTCCCCCGGGTTGCCGATGGCCACCACGATGTCGATCCCCGCATAGCGCTGCCCGGCCAGTCGTTGGTGGAGGGCTTGTTCGGCGTGTTCCTTGCGGCTGGCGTCGTCGACCGTATCCCAGATCACCCCCGGTTCGGTGGCGGTCAAGATCGGCAACACGTGGATCACGTGCACCTGCGAGGGGCTCTCGACCAGCTCGAGCGCCGTGTCCACGGCTCGGATCGATTCGTCCGAAAAATCGACCGGCACGACCACGTGGTTTTTGGGCAGCCAGGGCATGGTCAACCTCGGGGGCGGGTATCGCGTTGGCGGAAACCGGGACTTCAGTCGGTGTCTTGCAGGTCGCGGGTATCGATCTCCAGCGGACCTTTGAGGTGTTCTTCGATTTCGACTGGCGGCAGGCTCAGCACCCGCACCAGGCAGTAGCTGACCAGGCACAAAACCGCGCTCACCGAGATCGTCATCACCAGCCAGCCACCGGTCGTCATCGTTTCCACTCCGGGTTCAACACCGCAATGATTCTTCGGTTATTGTTCTATTCTTCCAGATCGTCGAAGCGGCCTTCTCGCTGCCACCGCAGACCGGCAATATAAATCATCAACAGCAA
>CAYFZZ010000294.1:0-10341 GCA_964347545.1 uncultured Planctomycetaceae bacterium
CCAGCTGCAGGACCACCCCGAGGAATTCCTCCGCCGCGCCGAACAACTGCTGGATCCCTTCGGCGTGATCAGCACCATCGGACGCAAAGACCAGGCCTCGCATCGGTTTCTCAGCGACGAGATCCGGGGCTTGGGGGTGTTCGCCACCTACATGCCGGCCATCTTCCTGGCCGTGGCCGCCCTGATCCTGAATGTGCTGATTTCCCGGCTGACCGAACAGCAGCGGACGGTCATCGGGACCTTAAAGGCGATCGGCTACAGCAACGCGGCCATCTTTTGGCACTATCTGAAATTCGGCGTCGCCGTGGGGCTCCTCGGCGGACTGCTGGGGTGCGTGACCGGCTACTTCATGGCCCTCTGGGTGACCGACCTGTATACCTACTACTTTGAATTTCCCGAACTGACCAATCGCTTTTATCCGGGGACCTACCTGCTGGCGATTTCCATCAGCCTCCTGTTCGCCCTCGGCGGCTCGGTCTTCGGGGCTCGGCAAGCCGTCCGCTTGCAACCCGCCGAAGCGATGCGACCCAAACCGCCGCAGGCGGGTCGCGCCGTCTGGCTGGAACGGGTGACCTGGCTGTGGCAACGGTTCTCGTTCAGCTGGCGGATGGTGGTGCGGCTGATCCTCCGCCACCGCCTGCGCACTTCCGTGGGTGTCTTCGCCGCCGCCATGGGCTCCGGACTGCTCACCAGCGGATTCATGCTCTCGGCCGCCATGATCTTCCTGGTCGATTTTCAATACAGCCAGATCATCCGTGGCGATTTTGACCTGAGCCTGGCGGACGAACAGAGCGTCGCGGCCCTGGACGAAGCCCGCCGCCTGCCCGGCGTCGATCACGCCGAACCGGTGCTGTACGTGGCAGGCACTTTTTCGCACGGACCCTACCAGCGGAAAGGGGCCATCACCGCCATTCGCCACAACGCTCAGCTGACCGTGCCCCACGACGACCAGGGCCGGCCCATCCGAGTGCCGGAGGTGGGGCTGGTGATGAGCCGCAAATTGGCGGAAATCCTGCAGGTCTCCGTCGGCGATACGATTACCTTTGAACCCACGCGGGGCCTGCAGCGACCCCAGTTGGTGCCCGTGGCCCGGATCGCCGAAGGGTATCTAGGGATGAGCGTGTATGCGGATCTGGAATTCATGAGCCGGCTGATGGGGGAAGAGCTGGCGGTTAACGCGCTCCAACTGAAAACCAACCCTGCCCCCGCCCCCGTAGCCGCCCTGTACCGCCAATTGAAGCAACTCCCCACCCTGCAAGCGGTCAACGAACGCGCCGATGTGATCCAAAACCTGAATGCCAACTATATCGAAGTCCAAAACATCTTCATCGGACTCCTGACCCTCTTTGCGGGCGTTATCTTTTTTGGCAGCATCCTCACGGCCTCCATGATCGGCCTGGCCGAACGCCAACGTGAGGTCGCCACGTTGGAGGTCCTGGGATATACCCCCTGGCAGATCGGAGGGCTGTTTTTGCGGGAAAGCGCGCTGGTCAACCTGTCCGGGGCCGTCATCGGCCTCCCCCTCGGCTACCTGCTGACCCAGCTCCTGGCCTGGTACTACGATACCGAACTGTTCCGTTTCCCCGTGATCTGGTCCACCGAAATCGTCACCAAAGCGTTGCTGCTGGCCATGACCTTCACCCTCTTGGCGCACCTGATCGTGCAACACAACGTCAGCCGCAGCAACTGGGTGGAGGCGCTGAATGTGAAAGAGTAGCAACGAGGGGACGTGGAACCACCGCCGACCCTGGCCCCGCGAACCACCCCGCAGCTCAACCTTCCACCTTCCACCTTCCACCCTCGACCTTCCACCTTCCAACTTCTAACTTCCTCTTCAAACTTCCCCCTGCTTGCTGACCCCTCCCGGCCCTCTTAGACTGAATCCATGGCTGCTTCTTTCCAGCCCGGCTTTCCCACCACCCGCCTCCGCCGCCTGCGGGGGCAGGCGGCCGTACGCGCTCTGGTGCAGGAAGTCGAACTGGCGCCGGGCAAGCTGATTTTGCCGTTGTTCATTCGCCCGGGCCGCAACGAACGCCAGCCCATTGCCTCCCTGCCAGGTCATTTTCAGCTCTCCCCCGACCAGGCCGCCACGGAAGCTCGACAAGCCGCCCAGTTGGGACTGGGAGGCGTGATCCTGTTCGGCATTCCCCCGACCAAGGACGCGACAGGCAGCGATTCGTACAGCGCCGAGGGCATCATTCAACAAGCCCTGGCGGCCATCCGGCAGGCAGCGCCCCAGCTGCTGGTCATCACCGATGTCTGTCTCTGCGAATACACCGACCACGGCCACTGCGGGGTGTTGGTCCAGCGGTCGGGTCAGACCGACGTGGACAACGACGCGACGCTGGAATTGCTGGGCCGCCAGGCCGTCAGCCACGCCCGTGCGGGCGCGACGATGGTGGCGCCCAGCGGGATGATGGACGGGATGGTAGGTGCCATCCGCCGGTCGCTGGACCAGGCCGGTTTTGCGCACGTGCCGATCATGAGCTATGCGGCCAAGTACGCCAGCGCCTTTTACGGCCCGTTTCGCGAGGCGGCCCACAGTACGCCGCTGGCCGGCGACCGCCGCGGCTACCAGATGGATCCCGCGGCCGCGGCCGGGCAGGCTTTGCGCGAGGTCGAACTGGATTTGGCCGAAGGTGCGGATATCGTGATGGTCAAGCCGGCGCTGGCCTACCTGGACATCATCCGCCAGGTCCGCGATCGATTTCCCGGCGTACCCCTGGCCGCCTACAACGTCTCGGGGGAATACAGCATGGTTCAGGCGGCCGCCCAGCAGGGATGGCTCGACGCCCGGCAAACCGTCCTGGAAATGCTGACCGGCATCCATCGCGCCGGCGCAGGGATCATCCTCACCTACTGGGCCAAAGAACTGGCCAGCTGGCTGGACCAAACCCCCTCCGCCTGACGATCGGCGGCAGCCCGCCCGGGCGACCTGGCCCTCTGGAGGAACCAGCCCCGCGCCGCGGCAGGTCCGGGACGCCGTTCCACGGGAAAACCGCCGGGGGCCGGACCGACGCCGGGGGCGTTCCCCGGCGGCGCCCCCAGGAGGCGGGCGGATGGAAGGACGGCGGACCAGGTGTGCCAGCCGGTCCCCTTGCCGCTAAAATCATACAGACCGTATCCACTCTGTCATCGACCGCCACCGGCCCCTGCGGCTCCTCCCGGACTTGCCCCATGCTCCGCATCTGTGTGCTGGCCGCCATCCTCCCGATGCTCTGCACCCCCGCCGGGCTGGCCCAGGATCCGCGCTTGATCCAACACGACGCCTCGGCGGGAACCGGTCACCTGGCGCCCGGCAAATGGGGGATGGTGGGAATCACGGTGACCAACCCGCGGGCCGAGCCGCTGCGGTTGCTGGTGACGACCCATTTCGACGGGAGACCCCATGTGCAGTACGGCCGCCAGGTGTGGCTGCCGCCGCAGAGTCGTCGCAAATCGTGGATTCCGGTACGGATCCCGGCCGATGTGGCTCGCAATAAATTCACGCTCGCCACCCGCTCGTATTTAATTGATCCAGCGGAAGGGAAAGAGAAGATCTATCGCCAGCCACGCGGAACGATGTTCCATCCGGGACTGGTTCGTGTGGATCACCAGCGGGAGGCGACGGGTATTTTAGCCGATCCCGAAGATGGCCCGGCGTTCGAGGCGGCGATCGCGATGCGGATGGCCCATCGCTTGGGGGGCGGCCTGGCCATGCTGCACCACGACCCCCTCCCCCGCGACGCCCGTTCGCTGGAAAGCTTGTCCCACCTGGTGATCTGCAGTGATCGGCTCAGCGATGATGCCGCCGCTTGCGTGGCCATTCGCCGCTGGCTGCACGCCGGCGGTCGGCTCTGGATCATGCTGGATCAAGTACGCCCCGAGACCGTCCGTCGCCTGTTGGGGGATGCGTATCGGTCGCATGTGGTCGACCGGGTTGCGTTGAGCGAGCTGGAGATCGAAGGCTATCGACGCGGCAATCAGCCGTCGGTGGAAAAAATGCGGCAGTTCGCCGATCCCGTCACCCTGGCACGTGTCATCCCCCAGGATGTCCAAGTCCAGCACCGAGCGGCCGGGTGGCCGGTTTCGTTCTGGCAGCAGGTGGGTCGCGGCCGAGTCCTGTTCACGGCACTCGATGCCCGCGGCTGGACGCGTGCTCGCCAACCGGAAGATGGGTCAGCGCCGGGTACCAGCACCGGCCTGGTGGCCACCGAACCGCTGATGCACCTGGGCGAAGCGTTTTTGTTCAGCGAAGAGGCGCCCCCCTTCCCTCCGGATCAGCTGGCACCGTTCGTCTCGGAACAAATCGGCTACCAAATCGCCACGCGGCAGACGGTGGGCCTGGTGCTGGGGCTGTTTTGTCTGAGCCTGGTGGGGGGGGCGGTGGTGCTGAAACGATGCAACCGGCTGGAACACCTGGGCTGGATCGGCCCCGCCGCTGCGGTAATGGCAGCCGGTCTCTTGGTCGGAATGGGACAGGCGTCGCGCAGCCAGCTTCCCTCCGTGGCGGCCACGGGGCAACTGGTGGAAGTGACCGAGGGGACCGAGGACCTGGCCATGAACGGGTTGCTGGCGGTCTATTTCCCCGAGGGTTCCCCCGGACGGCTCTCCGCCCAGCAGGGGGGGATGTTTGAACCGGACCTGAACAGCCAAGCGGGGAGGACGGTCCGCATGATCTGGACCGACCTCGACCGCTGGCATTGGGAAAACCTGCAGTGGCCGGTCGGCACGCACCTCATGCCGTTTCACTGGGAGAGCGACCTTGCCGCGCCGCTGACGGCCGTGGCCACGGTGGGCCCGGACGGCCTGGAGGGCTCGGTGTCGGCCGGACCTTTTGAAGATCTCGCGGACGCGATCATCGCCACGCCGACCCGTTCCCATCTGGCCGTCACGTGGGGCCAGGACGGTCGGTTTACGGCCGGCGCAGATGCGACGCTGGCCCCAGGGCAGTTTCTGGCCGGCGGGCTGGTGTCCGATCGCCAACGCCGCCGTCAGGAGGTATTGCGGAACTTGTTACGCCGCCAGGACCAGGTCCCCTACGCTCAGCGGCCCACGCTGCTGACCTGGGCCGCCCCGCTGGCCACCGGTTTTGAACTGGGACCTGCCACCCCCCCGCGGGGGGCGGCCCTCATGGCAATCCCCCTGGAAATCCAACGTCCCGCCAGCCCGACCGATTTCGTGATCCCCTCCCCCCTGGTCGACTATCAGGCGATTCCCCCCCCGGGAAAGCAGGCCAGCGGCACCGTCTATGACAACGTCAAGCGGGTCTGGCTGGGAGAACGGACCGTGGCAGGAGAGGTGTATCTGCGGTTCCAGCTGCCTTTGTCCCTCCTGCCAGTCCAAGTCCAGGCCGTGACGCTGACCCTTACCATCACGGCGCCCAACCGGACGCTCCAACTGCTGGGACGCCGCGGTGAAGCTTACGCAGAGATCCAGCAGTGGCAGAGCCCGGTGGGGGTGGTGCGGTGGGAAATCGACCAGGCCGACCTGCTGGCGCTCGACGCAGACGGTGGCCTCCGCTTCGGTTTGCAAATCAGCGAACTGGCCGGAGAAAAAACGGCCGACATTTATACCGCCGGGTGGAATATCGAAGACGTGCAACTTGAAGTCCGCGGGCGAACCATCGAGTAGGAAACATGACAGATAACTCCGTAGTCCTGGAAACACGACAGCTCACCAAACGTTACGGCGACCTGACGGCCCTGGAGGACTTCAACCTCTCGGTCCAGCGGGGAAACATCGTGGGCGTCATCGGTCCCAACGGGGCCGGGAAAACGACGTTGATCCGAATCCTGGTCGGACAAGCCCGGCCGACCAGCGGGCAGGCGACCATCGCCGGCCACGATTGCTTGCACGATGCTCAACAGATCAAGCACCTGGTCGGCTACATGCCGGATATCTTCGGCAGCTACGACAACATGCGCGTCGGTGAATATCTCGATTTCTTCGGCGCGGCTTTTAATCTGCCGCCGGATGGGCGCCGAGCACGGGTGGAGGAGGTCATGGAGACGACCGGAGCGACCTATATGAGGGACCGCTTTGTAGAGAGCCTCAGTCACGGGATGAAACAGCGTGTGGCGGTCGCGCGGACCCTGTTGCACGATCCTCAGGTGCTGATCCTGGACGAACCGGCCAACGGGCTGGATCCGCACGCCCGCATCGAAATGCGCGAACTGTTGCTGCGGCTGGCGAAACTGGGAAAGACGCTGATCGTGACCAGCCATATTTTGCCCGAACTGTCACGGATCTGTGATCAGGTCGCCATCATCACCCATGGCCGTCTACGAGCCTTCGGTTCCCTGGACGAAATCATGCGGATGGTCCACCAGCAGCGGATGTTCGAATGCCAATTGATCCACGCCGATCAGATCGAGGCCGTCAGCCAGCGGATCGGCCAGCAGATCGAGGACGCCACCGAGATCACAGGTTCCGCCGCGGAAGGAACCGTGCGGTTTCGGACCAGCGGCTCGGATGAAGACCTCTCCCAGCTGCTGGCCAGGCTGATCCAGGACGGCGTGCACGTCGGTCAGTTCCGCGAGATCCCCTTCGACCTGGAAGATACGTTTTTGTCGATTACTGGGCAGAGCCCATGATTCACCCGATTGTTCGCCGCGAATTGATCTCCCTCCTCCGCACCTGGCCGGCCGTCGCGATTCAGGTGGGCACGGCGGTCGTGTTCGCCTTGCTGGTCCTGGCTCAATGGCCGACCGGCGCGGTGGTCGACCTCAGCGGGGTGCAGGCCGAACGGGTGTTTCGCCTGTTCGGCTACGGCCTGCTCACGACACTGTTGCTGCTGGTCCCCGCCGTCCCGGCCACGTCGATCGTTCGCGAAAAGAAACAAGGGACGCTCACGCTGTTGCTCAACTCACCCCTCACGGGCTGGAGCATCTACGCCGGCAAGCTGCTGGGCGTGCTGGGCTTTGTGATGTTGCCGTTGATGATCAGCCTGCCGGGGGTGGCCGCGTGTTACGCCATGGGCGGGCTGGCGCTTGGCGACGTGGGGAAACTGTATGCCGTGCTGGTGTTGGCCACCTTGCAATGTGCGACGATTGGGCTGCTGGTCAGCAGCTATGCCAATTCGACCGATGCGGCTTTGCGGTGGACCTACGGGTTCGTGCTGCTGACCGCCGTGATCCTCCTGGGACCGCACCAGCTGTTGCAGGGAAAATCGTGGCCCCTCGTCCCGGACCTGGCCCTCTGGCTGCGCAGCCTCTCGCCGTTTCCCGCGGTGGCCGAACTGTTACGGCAGGGGGATCTGGGGGGGCAGGGATTGACCGCCGCAACCGGTTACGCCTGGCGATATGGCATCCTCGGCAGCGCCATGACCGGGTTGCTGGCGGTCTGGACCGCCGGGCGGCTGAAACAGACCATGCTGGATCGCCCCCGTCCGCAAGGGATCATGACCGACGATCTCTCGGCTGGCGAGCGATCTGCCCGCCGCTTGTTCTTCCTCATCGACCCCCAACGCCGCTCGCGCCCCATCGGGCAGTTTACCAACCCGGTGCTGGTCAAGGAATTTCGCAGTCGCCGCTTTGGCCGGTCGCACTGGATCGCGCGACTGATCGCCGGCTGTGCGATCGTGTCGCTGCTGTTGAGCTATGCGGCGACGACCAGCACCGAGGATTGGGGCGTGGAGACCATCGGCGGGCTGCTGGTCGCCCTGCAAGTGGCCTTGATTGTGGTCATCACCCCCAGCCTGGCGGCGGGCATGATCAGCGCTGAACACGAATCTGGGGGCTGGACGCTGCTGCGCATGACCCCCTTATCCGCCGGAAGGATCGTGACGGGGAAATTGTTGAGCGTGATGGGGACGCTGTTGCTGGTCCTGCTGGCGACGTTGCCGGGCTATGTGCTGATGATTTACATCATGCCCAAACTCATGCAACAGGTCCTGTACGTCTTGATTTGCCTCGTGCTGTCCTGCCTGTTCTCGTTGGTGGCCAGCGCGCTGGTCAGCAGCTTTTTCCGGCGCACGGCCCCCGCCACCATCGCCGCCTACACCCTGCTGGCCGGACTCTACGGCGGCACCCTCCTCGTCTGGTGCGGCCGCGATGCCCCGTTTGGACATGATACGGTCGAGCGGGCATTGAGCGTAAACAGCCTGGCGGCCGCCATGTACGCCATTCGCGTGAGGGGCTTTGAGACCTACGAGCTGATCCCCAGCAACTGGTGGTTTGTCAGTGCCGCCGTGGTGGCTGGCCTGGCGATGTTCGCCGGGCGGGTGTGGCAGTTGACCCAGCCAGAATGAACCTGCAGAGAGGGAAAGGTAGCCAGCTGATGTTTCGCTTTGTGACCTCCGCCATCCTGGGGACGCTCGCCTCCACGGCAACCGCCGTCGAAGTTGATTTCGCTTACCCATACGACCCGCATCTGGAGCCGCCGGCGGCGATCGAGTTCTTTCCTGCCCAGCTCAAGCCGCTCTGGCTGCAAGCCCTGGCGACAGACGAAGCGGATCTGCAACAAGAGGCCGCCCTCGCGATCGCCAAGGCTCATCAGAAAGGCGTGCCCGGGATGGCAGACACCATCCCCGCCTTGGTCCAGCTGCTGGAGGACCCCACTCGGCATCCGCTGGTTCGCCGGACCGTGGCGCAGACCTTGATCGTCCTGGATGCCCGTCAGGCAGCAGAAACCCTGATGCGGCACGCCCAGGAGGGAGGCTTGGATCTGGCCCTCCTGATCGAACCGGCCCTCGCCCAATGGGATTACCAGCCCGCGCAGCAGATGTGGCTCGATCGCTTGGCGACACCCGATGCCAGCCATGCACGACGGATTTTGGCCATCGACGGCTTAGGCCAGGTCCGCCAGCAGCAGGCCGCCGAACCGCTCCGCCAAATCGTGCTCGATTCCCACCAGACGGCCGACGAACGACTCCATGCCGCAGGGGCCCTGGCGCGGATCCAAACAGAAGGTGCTTTGGAAGATGCCCGCCGCTTGGCCGCCGGCACAACCGTCGATCGCCTGGCCGCGACCCGCCTGCTGGCAGAACACCAAGGCGCCGAGGTCCAGCAGTTTCTGCTGGAAAGAGCCCTCGATCTGGAACCTGCGGTAGCGGCCATCGCCCTGCGACGCTTGCAGCAGTTGGATCCCCGCTCGATCACACCCATCGTCGACCGCCTGGTCCGCAGTCCCGATGCCCAAGTCCGAATGCTGACCGCCCAAATGCTGGTCCACCACGGCACCGTGGCGGCGGTTCAGAGGCTCAGCGATCTGATGGCGGACGTCAATCCGGACCTGCGGCTCTTTGCGCGAGAAGCGTTGATTGGCTTGGATGCCCAGCCGGCGCTCAGCCCCGCGATTCGGCAGGCGGCGACCAGCGTGATGGACGGGGACAACCTTCACGCGCGGCAGCATGCGATTGTCCTGCTGGGTGCTGTGGATCATGAGCCGGCGGCCCAGCGTCTGGTGGAATTGCTGGAGGAGGACCAGCCTGAGATTTATGTGACGGCGGCCTGGTCGTTGCGGAAGCTGGCGGTACCGGCCACCGCCCAGCCGATTCGGAAGAAAATCCGCCGTGAAATTGACGCGACCAACGCCATGGGCCAGCGTAATCAGGGCGACAAGGGGCCTTTCGCCATGCCGCAACTAAGGTTGGCGGACCAGGTGACCCACTTGCTGGAGGCCTTGGGCGAAATCAAGGATCGCGATGCGACGGCCCTGTTTTTCGAGTTCCTGCCCCGGCCGCCGGAGACGAGCATTTTTGATCCGCCAACGGTCGAGGTCGTTTACTTCGAGGACCCGCGCTCCGCGGCGCTCTGGGCGCTGGCCGCCTGCTATGCCGGCGAACCGTCCCCCGAGGTCCTCCAAGCGGTCACAGAACGTTTCCGCGACTCGGAGGAAGAAGAGAGCATCCGAGCGATGGCGGCCATCACCCTGGGGCGCCTCGCATCGCCCAGCTCGCAAGCCCTGCTCCGCCGCGAGTTCCATCCGGAGGACCCCTATACCGCCCTGGGCCACGCCTCCAGCTGGGCCTTGCAGCAGCTGACCGGCGGCGAGCCCCACGTCTGGAAGCGCCCCCAAGCCGTCCAACTCAACTGGTTCCTAGAACCCCTCCCCTAACCCCCCCCCCCAAAAAAGGACAGGCATAATCGCCAAACTGTCCCGCCCTCGCCCTCAAGACAACCCCCCCGAAAAAGGACACCCCGAAAAAGGACAGGCATCATCGTGGGGATGTCCCGGGCGTTATTCAGCAGATTCTGGCGCTCACTCAAAAAAGGACAGGCATGATCGCTGGCAGACACTCAAAAAAGGACAGGCATGATCGCTGGGATGTGCTGGACAAAATTCAGCAGATTGTCGGTGCCAAGTCCCTTATTGGTTGTGGGTTACAACGACCGTCCTGCGGAGGCGACTGACCGATCT
>CAYFZZ010000295.1:0-4682 GCA_964347545.1 uncultured Planctomycetaceae bacterium
TGCCCGGCCTGGGTCGGGGAACAAAAACTCCCCCCCCACGGACCCGGCCCCGAATGAGGGTCCCGTGGGAAAAAACCCCCCGTCGCAGGGGGTTCAGGCGGGATTGACAGGCGGGGTAATCTGGTTATGATCGCGGTTTGTTGAGACTCGATCTCATTACCCCGCAGAGCCCCCCTTTCCGGAAACGCCATGGCCCTGATCGAGCGGTCGACGATCCCGGTGGACGGCAACCGCCACGTCGTCTGTCACTGTCTGCAGGTCACCGCCGAGGCAATTTCCGAGGCGATCGACGTGCTGGGTTCGACGACCGTAGGCGAGGTGACCGCCTGTACGGGAGCGGGTGGGGCCTGCACGGCCTGTCACTGCCGGATCCAGCGCATGTTGTCGGGCGAACCGCCCACCTGTCCGTTGTTCGCTGTGTGCGGGGACTGTGGCTGCTACGGATCCCTGTGTCAGTGCCGGGCCGCCTAAGACCGACCGGTCGGGCCCTTCAACCGCCCGTGGCACGATCTGAGGCCCAGCGATCCTGGTGGCGGCGCCGGCCCCGTCCAGCGGCAGGGCGGCCCGCGATCGCCAACCTTCGACCCTGGCGGATCGCTTGGGCGAAAGACCTGACTCCGGCTACTCGGCCGGCGTCTCGCCCATCTGCTGAGCGAGGTAATTTTGCATCCCGACCTTTTCGATCAGGTCGAGTTGCGATTCGCACCAGTCAATACTGTGCTCGGATTCCACCACCATGCGTTCCATCAGGTCCTTACTGCCGGCATCCTTTTCCGCGATCGCCATCTGCACCGCCTCGTTATAGGTGGCAACGCCTCTTAACTCCAGCTTCAGGCTGTTCCGAATCTGCTGCTCAGGCGTCGCCCCCACCTCGATGACATCGTACCGAGCGATTTCGGGGACACCGTCCAGGAACAGCACGCGATCGATCACAGCCTCGGCATGCCGCATTTCCTCCAGCGATTCGGCGTGGTAATGATCGGCCAGCTTGTGGAGTCCCCAATCACGGCACATCTTGGAATTGATGAAATACAGGTTGATGGCGGTCAAT
The DNA here is from genome assembly GCA_964347545.1 of uncultured Planctomycetaceae bacterium. GTDB lineage: Bacteria > Planctomycetota > Planctomycetia > Pirellulales > UBA7805 > CS4-C045. Next base: position 1,052 of record CAYFZZ010000295.1, read on the forward strand.
TCGATGGTCAAACCTGCGTTGAGCGCTTCGATGACTTTTTCGCTGCCTTGCATGGCATTTCTCCCTTCCGGATTGCTCGTTTTGATCACCCGAGCGGGTGATTCTAAACCATGGGCGGATCCCTGGCCAGAGGCACAGCGGCGGCGGGGGCGGGCGGCGCGGGTGCCGGCGACCGTCAGAGCACCGGCAGAACAAGCCTGGCTGGCGGTCGCCTCCGGGGCCGGAACAAGCGTGCGGCCGGCGAACGGGCCGCGCTTTGCCGTTCACAGCGCTTTGGCGGCCTCCTCGCACAGCTGTTCCGCCTCCTGCGGGGTGGCCGCTTCGGCGATGATCCGCGCAATCGGCTCGGTATTGCTCGGCCGCACCAGGATCCACTTGTCGGGCCAATCCAGCCGCAGGCCGTCCTGGCGGTCCACTTGGGCATCGGCAAAATGTTTTTCCAGCAGATCCAGGGCCGCGGCCAGCCGCTGGGGCTGCAAGGGAATCTTGGTTTTCCACATGGCGTACTGCGGCAGCTCGTCCGCCAGCTCGCCGATCGTCTTGTCGCGGGCCGTCATGGCATCCAGCAGAAGCGCCATGCCCACGAAGCTGTCCCGCACATAGCCCACCCGCGGATCCATCACGCCGCCGTTTCCTTCGCCACCGATCACTGCCTGATGGCGGATCATCAGCTGGGCCACGTGAGCTTCGCCCACCGCGGCGGGGAAGAACGGCACCTGGTGCCGATCTGCCAGGTCGCGGGACATGCGGCTGGTCGCACAGTTGGTGACCACGGGGCCCTTCCGCTGGCTCAGCACATGGTCCACGCACATGGCCAACGTGTATTCTTCCCCCAGGTACCGTCCCGTGTGGTCGATCACGGCCAGGCGGTCGGCGTCGGGGTCCTGGCAAAAACCGATGTCCGCCTGGCAGGCGGTGACGCGGTCCAGCACGTTGGCGAGGTTGTCGGCCGTTGGTTCGGGGGGATGGTCGAACTGGCCATCCGGCTGGCCCCCCAGCAGTTCGACCTGGCAATTCAGTTCGTCCAGCAGCCGCCGCCCCAGCAGACTGCCGCTGCCGTGGTTGGCGTCCAGCAACACTCGAAATTTTCTCGCTCGGATCCTCGGCACATCGACGATCTTGGCGATCAGCTGCCAGTGGGCATTGGTCGTCTCCTCTTGGGGTTCGACCCGCCCAATCTGCTGGTCCCCCACCCAAGCCGGCTGGCCCGCTCGCCAGGCGGCCACCACCGCCTGGCCTGCCGCGGCCGAAATCACGCGGCCGTCGGCCCCCAGCAGCTTCAGCCCGTTGTAGGCGGGGGGATTGTGACTGGCCGAAATCTGGATCCCGCCGACCGCCCCGCGGGCCCGCACGAGGACCCCGGTCGTGGGGGTCGCGGCCACATCCGCATCGATGACGTCCCTTCCCACCGCCACCAGGCCCGCTCGGATCGCGTCGGCCAGCATGCGGCCGGTGGCGCGACCGTCGCGGGTCAGCAGCAGCGGTCCCTTCGGGAGGGTGCTGGCGAACGCACAGCAGTAGCGGATGGCCACCTCCGGGTTCAGCTGCTGCCCAACGATGCCCCGCAGCCCCGAGACACTCACAATCAGCTCGCTCAACGATTCCCCCTTTCCGCAAGGAACGGCCGCCCCCATGAGAATGCGTAATCCTTTCGTCGCTGGCAGCGGCCGCGTGTTACCTTGAGTGGAAATTGGTAAAAGCCGCCCATCACAGTTTACGTTCGGCCCCCAAAAGTCCCCTCTCCCCCACCCCTGTTGTCGCCCTGCCCCTCCTGCCAAAATGGGACCTCGTTTTTCAGCCGTTCCCGTCTCCTTCACCCCAGGACAATGTCCATGTCTGCCCCTGACAACCGCCGGGCCCTGGAGCTGTTGGCCACGGCCCATGCCGCTGGCCAGATCAGCGACGCGGCCGCTACCAACATACGCGCGTGGCTGACCGAACCGCAATATGCCGAGTATGGATCGAGTGTCGAGCGGCATTTGGCGGAGGGCCAGTTCGAGCGGTTGAATACGGCTTTTTGGAAGATTATCGAGTTCGGCACGGGCGGCCGGCGGGGGGAAATGTACGAGATTGGTTCGGCGGTGATCAACCTGCGGACGATGGGGGAAAGTGCCGCCGGCCTGGCCGGCTATGTGGTCTCGCAAGCGCCCCCCGACACCCATTTTTCCTGTGCGATCGCCTACGACACGCGGCACAATTCCCAAAAGTTCGCTCGGCTGTGCGCCGAAATCATGGCCGCGGCCGGCTTTCAAGTCTATTTTCTGGACGGTTTTCGCAGCACTCCCGAGCTTTCCTTCGCGGTCCGTCACCATCAATGTTGTTGTGGCATCATGATTACGGCCAGTCACAATCCGCCCAGCGACAACGGGTTCAAGGCGTATTGGAAGACGGGCGGTCAGCTGGTGCCCCCCCACGACAAGGGGGTCATCCAGCAGGTCCAGCAGGTGACGCACATCACCCGCTGTGACTTTGACCAGGCCGTGGCGGCCGGCCAGATTGTGCTGTGCCAGGACGAAGTCGACGCGGCCTTTTTCGCGGCGGTCCAGGGGGAAGGTTTTCCCGGCCCGCGAGAGTTGAAGATCATCTATTCCCCCTTGCATGGCGTGGGGAGTCAAGCGGCGGTGCCGGCCCTGGCCCAAGACGGCTTTGCCGACGTGGAAGTCTTTGCCCCGCACGCGGCTCCCGATGGTGACTTTCCCAACGTCCCGGACCACGTCGCCAACCCGGAAAATGCTCAGGTCTTCGACGCGCTGATCCAACGAGCTCGAGAGGTCGGGGCCGATCTGACGCTGGCCACCGATCCCGATTGCGATCGCATCGGCTGCGCGGCGCCGCTGACCACCGACCCGGCCGGGCCCTGGCACACCTTCACCGGAAACCAGCTGTGCGGGCTGCTGTGCGATTATCTTCTTGCGCGGCGACAAGCGGCAGGGACGCTGACACCCGACCACTTTGTGGTGGCCACCCTGGTCACTACGAAACTCGTCCGCCGCATCGCCGAGTCGTACGGCATTCAGACCTACGACAACCTTCTGGTGGGCTTCAAATGGATCGCTGAACAGATCGACCAGGCCGGTCCGGACCATTTCGTGTTCGGCGCGGAGGAATCGCACGGGGTCCTGGTGGGCCAGTACGCCCGTGACAAGGATGGCGCGGTGGCCACCATGTTGATGGCCGAGCTGGCGGCCGAGACCAAGGCGGCCGGCCAGTCGCTGCACCAAAGGCTGGACGAACTGTTCCTCCGCCACGGCTGCCATGCCGAAAAGACCACCTCGCTGTACCTCTACGGGGAAACCGGGATGCAGCAAATCGAGGCGATCATGCAGCGGCTGCGCCAGTCCCCTCCCCGCGTCGTGGCCGACCTGCAAGTCGCCCGCGTCCGCGACTACCTTTCCCAGACCGTCACCGACCGGGCGGGGAAGACCCAGCCCCTGGAGGGTCCCCGAGGCGACCTGATCTTTCTCGACTTTCAGGCCGACGGCAACTACGTCGCGGTGCGTCCCTCGGGAACCGAGCCCAAAATCAAGTTTTACTCGTTCGTCTATCACCCGCCCGAAGACGGCAGCGACCTGGCGGCGGTCAAAACCATGCTGAACAACCGCTTGCTGGCCCTGGAACACGACCTGAAACA
>CAYFZZ010000296.1:0-13022 GCA_964347545.1 uncultured Planctomycetaceae bacterium
ACGCAAAGTGATGTGAGCAAGATCTTTGGTGCGCCGCACATTGAGCTCTACTCTTCGAAGCATTTGCTTTGCCATGGTTGGTATTACTTCACGGCCGCGACGCCTCGCGACAAAGAGACGGTGCTGAAAGTGCTCTACAACACCGCCGGCAAGGTGAAGACAGTTGAAGTGGACCATCACTTCGAGGGGGCGCAGTAGGGCAATAATCGCGACCTGCATGCATCGTCTTGTTTTTCTGACTTTTTCCTGAATTCATTTGGGCGCGCAACCGGTTCTTGCGTTCTGGCCTACGAGGGCTTCTGCTATAGGTGTGCCAAATTGCCGAAAAGCGTAATTAAAACCGTAATTGCGTCGCTGGCGCAAGGAGCAGTGAAAACGATGTTCAACGCGAAATTACGACTGGGTCTGGTGGCTGGTGTGATGGTGTGCCTGACGGCAAGCGGCTGGTCCGTTTGTAAAAGCGAGGCGGTTCCATCGGAGAAAACTGCGGAAAAAGAAACGGCGAAAAAGCCAGCGGCCAAGCCAAAGAAGGAAGAAGCGTTTCGCGTGTTCACAGACTTCCCCGTAGATCCTCTGATGTCTGGATGGCAGAGCGGTGGCGGGCAGGCGACGTCTATTCAGAGCCCCGAAGATCTCAAGAAATTCAGCGCCCTGGTTCAAAAAAACCCGCTCTACACCAATCCGAGATTCTGGAAGGGCGACACGCCGGATAAAACGCTCAGCAAGGCGTTGAAGAAGCACAAGGTCGACCTGACCAAGCAGGCACTGGTGGTGTTGCGCTACTCGACCGCACCGAATGACAAAGTGGTTGCAACATCCGATCTCAAGAATCGCGTCCTAACCGTCAAAGTGTCCAAGGTGCACGTGGGCAAGGGTGGGCCACAACCAGCGATCGCCATGATGAAGCCGATCGCGGTCGTCGTTGACCGCAGCAAGGTCGACAAGGTGGTGTTCGAATACTGGGGCAAGAAGTCCGAGACGAAGATCCAGAAGACCGCCGCTAAGGTGGCGCCAAAGGTGAACCCGGTTCGGCCGAAGGCCAGCTAAGGCACAAGTCGGTGTTAGGCGCTTACCGCGTCAGCGTCGGCTGGGGCCGCCGCCTGCGGGTTCCCGGTCGCTCAGGAAGCCGCCTCTGCGGCGGCGTCGGCCAGCACCGCTTGGCGCAGCTCCTGGGGAAAGTCCGGGAAGGCCGTCAGCACGCGGCTCCAGTTCGGAATCGCTTCGCCCCCGGAAGGATCTTGCTGAAACATCTCCCCAGCCACCATGATCTGCTGTGCAAACCCCTCCACCGCTTGTTCTTCATCGTGGCGGTCATATTCCAATCCGTTCATCATCGCGTCGGCGTGGTATTGGCGAATGGCGTCTTGGGCCGAGCGGAGGAAGGCGGAACGGAGGGTGATGAAGTGCCCCGGTTCCAGCACGGTGCCCATGCTGGCCAGGGTCCGGAAGATGGTCGTCAGGATGTCGGTGGCCATTTTCAGCAGCCCTCGGCTGGGATCGTCCCGCGAAAGTGGCTGATGTTTGTGCTCGTAGCGGTGGCACAGATCGACCTGGCACACCCGCTTGATCGACGTGTTGCGGAAGACCTCCGCCAGGGTACCGACTTCCAAACCCCAGTCGCTGGGAATCCGATTCGAGCGAGCGAGGTTGCTGGTCACGGCGAATTCGCCAGCCAGCGGATAGCGGAAACTGTCCAGGTAGACCAGGAAGCGGTGGTTGCCCAGCATGGAGATCAAGGCCTCCAGCAGGGGGCGGACCAACAGCCGGACCACCCGCCCGTGCAGGCGACCATTGGTCCGCGCGTAATACGCTTTGCAAAACTCGAAGTCCAGCCCGGGGTGGGCCATGGGGAGGCAGAGCCGAGCCAGCATTTGGCGATCGTAGTTGGCGATATCGCAATCGTGGAGGGCGAAGGCTTTCAATCGCGGATCGGCCAGCAGGTAGCCGAAGGCTGTCCAGACCGATCGCCCTTTGCCCGGCACCGACACGTTCAGTCCCGCGTCGATCAGCGTCTGGTACAGCTGGCAGACGCGGGGTCCGTCCGTCCACAGCACGCGGACTTTGTCCCCCAAGGAGGCCACCGCCGCCTGGGTCTGGCGGAAGTCCTCTTCGTCCGGGGCCACGCCCAGGGTGACGACAATCTGATCGATGTAAGGGGCTTGCTCTAATTGGCTGACAATGTGCGCGAACGGTTCGGCCCGCATGTCGGACGCGGTCACGGGCAGGACCAGTCCGATTTTGTAGTTGCGCGTGGCTTGTTCCAGCAGGGCTTCCAGCCGCTCGCGCCGAATCGCCCCGAAATCATGCAGGGTGGTGATCAATCCGTGCTGAACAAAATCCGGCATAAGTGGACTCCTCTTTCCTCAGTCATGGCTTGACGATCACTTCCGCGCACCTCACACACGCGGCGCATCGGGGCCAACCGGTCGCGGCCGGCTCAGAATCGACCGCAGCTCTTCCTCCAGCCGTTCGTAAGAATAATACTTCCGCGCGGCGCGGTAGTTTTGCTCGGTCATCCCCTCACGATACTCCTTGTCGGTCAACACGCGACGGACCTGATCGACCACCTCGTCGGTCAAAAACCCATCCATGACCACGGTCCGAAATCCGCACGGTTCAATGTCGGTCCGGAAGTTGGTATAGCGGTTACAAAAGACCGGCTTGCGATAATAGACCGCTTCTAAAAACGCGTTGCCAAATCCCTCAAAGGTCGAAGGATACGCGACCAGGTCGGCGTGGGGATAGACGTCCCAGATGGCGTACTGGGGCAACCCGTCACGGGTTTGGCCCCGCTGGTCGGAAATATAGCGTTCGGCGAAGAGGATTTCGACGCCCAGCAGCTGAGCGTATTGGCGAATCCGCCGGGCATACGCCTCTCCCTCGTCATTGCCGTCATGGGTGATGACCAGCTTGCAGCGGGGATCGTCCAGCCGCCGGACCAGTTCCACCGTGTGCTCGATCCCTTTCCGCGGGACAACCCGCGTGGGCTGCAGAATCAAGATATCGTCTTCGGCCAGCCCCAGCGTCCGCCGAAAGCCGGCCGCGTACTGGTCAGGCTCGGGGGGCGGGTGAGCGAAATCCATCACGTTGGGGATCACCCGGTAGGGAAGACCTGTCCGGCGGCCGAATTCTTCACCTGCCAGGGTACTGATGACCACGTGATCGATATCCGCGATTGCCGGCGGAAACACCGCATCGATGTAATCATTAACCGAATTGATCAAGAACCGCTCCCGCTCCCAGGCGAAATCATGATGATGAGCGATACAAGGCAGGCCGGTTTCGATCAACACCTCCAATAACGCCGCGCCCAGGGGGATGTTCAGCGGGATGGTTAACGAGTTCTGGGCAATCAGGAGGTCCAGCGAAAACTGGTCGATGGCGCGGTAGATCTGCTCCTTCATGCGATTGGCCAGAGCACGAATCTCCATGCTCAACGCGCGACTGCGGTACCGCTGGCCGAACAGCTGGTGATTCAGCGCGAGAATGGTGGGATGCTGAAAATCGGCTTCGTCGATCAGGAAACTCCGGTCCGCCAGCCGATCCGACTTGCCGCACAGAAAATAGCAGTCGTGACCCAGGTGCTCCAGCACGCTGGTCCACTTGCCAATCTCCAGGCTGACCCCATCCGTGCCCGAGACGCGTGTGGCCACAAACCCAATCTTGCGGAGCGAAGAACCTCGAGCGTTACCCATCTCACCCCTCACCACTCACCACTCACCACTGACCACTCACCACTGACCACTCACCCCACACCCCTCACCACTCACTCCTCACCCCTCACTCCTCACAAATTATCCATCCCCGTGATATTCGAAACCAGCGCCCGCAGCTTGCGGCGCAACACGGAATAACTGAAAAACGCCTTGGCCAGTTCGAAGTTGAGGTCCACCATTTCGTTCCGATACTGCTCGTCCCCAATCACCCGCTGCACGTGGTCGACCACATCGCGGGTCAGCATCCCGTCCATGGTGACGGACCGGAAACCTTTGGGTTCGATGTCCGTGATGAAGATCGAATACCGGTTGACCAGCACCGGCTTGCGGTAGAAGTACGCCTCCAGGAGGGCGTTGCCGAAGCCCTCGTACAAGCTGGGGTAGGTAATGAAATCGGCCTGGGAATAGACGTCTTCCAGCGTGTACAGCTTTTTTCCGGAATGATCGACCTCGCGCCGCTGGCCGACCACCGTATGCACAAACCGCAGGTCCACGCCTTCCTGTTCTGCCATGTCTTTGAGGGCCAGCATGTAATCCTGCCCCTCGTCCCCCGCCTCGTGGGAGACGACCAGCTTGCACTTTGGGTTTTGCAGCTGCATGATTAGGGAAATGGAATGCTCGATTCCCTTCCGCGGCACCACACGGGTGGGCTGCAGGAACACGATGTCGTCTGGTTCGAGCCCCATGTCGCGGCGAAAGTCGGCCACGTACGCGTCGGCCTCGGCCGGAGGATTTTCGAAGTCCAGCACATTCGGCACCAGGATGGACGGGTCTCCCTTGCGGAGCGCCAGTTGTTGTTGAGCGTGGGAGTTGATCGTCACGTTCTGGATCGCGGGCAAACGGGGGGGGAAGGCCATGTCCAGGAAATCGCCGATGGCATTCACGGCGAACCGGGTGCGTTCCCAGTAGAAGTCGTGGTGATGAGCGATCGTGGGCATGCCGGTCTCGGCGATGAAGTGCGTCAAGGCGATCCCCAAGGGGATATGCATCGGAATGCACAACGCGTTCTGCACGATCAGAATATCCAGATCGAAACGCTTGACAAATTCGTACAACGTCCCCTTCAGATGTTCCGCCAGCTCGTAGATCTTGCGGGTCACCTCCGGACTGCGGGTCAGCGTGCCAAAGGTCCGTTCGTTAATCCACACGTTGCCCGGATCGCCAAAATAGGCTTCCGGCACCAACATGCTCGCGTCCGGATCGCGATCCAGCTTGCCGGCATACCAGTAACTGATGTGCTTGTGGTCCCACAACACCTTGGCCCACTTGCCACTCTCCAGCGACACCCCATCGGTGCCCGCAAAGCGGGTGGCCACAAACCCAATCCGCTGACCTTTCTTCCTTCTTCTGGCTGCCATCCAATAAACTTCCCCACACGTTTTCCGCGTATCGCTGGTCAGCCAACACAGGCTGGCAAATCTGCCAGGGACATGATTACCAGGTCCGGCACCACCCCGGCCACCCGCGGGTCGCCTTCGCGGCACCGCAAACTGCGAGCATCTCCCGCAAACAACGCGGTACGAAAACCGACCCGACTGGCCGGTTGGATGTCGTTCAGCATGTCGTTGCCCACATACAACACCTCGCCGGCACGAATGTCCCGTCTCGCCAGATCTTCCACCGCCAACAGGTACAGCTCCACATCCGGCTTCGCTCGACCGTGCTGATACGAGTAATATTGTAATTGCTGGTCGATGGAAAAGCCTCCCGCTTCGGCCTCCAGCAACAACCGCCACAATTCGCGGGTCAGGAACTGGGCGTTGCTGATCAATCCCAGCAGCAATCCCGCGGCATGCAACTGCTGCAGACAGGCGCGGGCCTGCGGCATGGGCCAGACCGGATTGACCCGCATCTCGTACTCGCAAGCCAGCTGCTGCAGCCGCGATTCGGGCAACACCTCCCCCTGGACCGCCCCCGCGGCCCCAGGACCAGCCGGCTCGGGCAAGAGACCGTTTTGCCGCAGGTGGGCCAGCGTCCCCCGCCAGATCTGCCGGATATCCACCTCGGGAAACGGGATCCCCGCCGCTTGCCCGCGCCGGTGATCGGCGGCAATCTGGTCCTCCAGCACCTGCACCCCCCCGTCGGGATCGCCCTCCAGAGGCAAGCCCACCGCGGCCAGCGCGGCGGCCAAGGCCGGACCCTTGGCCACCCCCTGGCCGGTCGTCACGTCCCCGCTGGCACTGATCAGCAACGTGCCGTAGATGTCGAACAGGACCGCCCGCACCCCTGTCAGCGGGCGCAAGCGGGGCGCGACCGCCGTGGGAAGCGGTTCCATCGGCTGCAGGTGGCGGCGGATGATCGGGTCCAAGGAACGACTCATGACTCCACCCGCAGCGGGCAAAACCGCGATAGGTCCAGAAAATGATCCAGCACACGGTGGCCCTCGGCCAGGGGCCGCAAATCGTCCCCCCGCGGGCTGCCGGCCACCCGCTGGTAAACCGCCCCCAACCGCCGTCCGCTGGGCACCAGCGAATATTCCCTGCGGACAATCCGGGCATTCTCGTCGATGTGCCCTCGATCACCCACCTTCCGCCCCAGCGCTTCGGCGACTGCGGGGTTGAGCCCCAGCAGCTGCTGGCGGCAGCCGGCATCCCCCACCACCCGCTGGATCACTTGGCGCTGAGCGGCCGAGCCACAGCGGCCAAAGTCCACCACGCCTCCTTCGCCCAGCTGGTCCACCTGACGGCCCAACGTCTCGCCGGTGGGCAACGGCTGACCGTACGCCTCCAGGACACGCAGGAAGGCCTCTACCATCGTCGCGCGGAACGCCTGCCAGTCCAACCAGTCGACCGGAATCCCCAGGTGGGCCTGCAGACCCGGAAAACGAATCCCGCTGCGGACGAAGTCGGCGGTGATCTCCGGCAGATCGCGGCCCAGCAGCGGCCGGCCAACCAGCCAACACTCCAAAAATACCAGGCCAAAGCCCTCGGCGACGCTGGTCGTCAGCAGGGCATCGGCGGCGGCCAGGTTTTCCGAGTAGGCCAACCCCTCCGGGCCCCCCACCTCGAAGAGGCAAGGCAGCCCCGCGGCGGACGCAAACGCTTGCCAGCGGGCATAGCTGGGCTGTTCCAGCGGATTCAGCGGTGGCAGGGTCAAACCCAGGCGGGTCTGCCGGTCCGCCAACGCCGACCACAATAACAGCTCGCCCAAATTCTTGCGGCGGATGCCGCGGACGGGGTACAGCAGATAGCGATCATCGGCGGGAACGCTGAAACGATCCTCCAGCCTGGCACGGGCCTCCTCCCGCGACGGTAACGGCCCGCTGTCCGCCACCGGATTGGGCAACAGGTGCAGCCGAGCGGGGTCGACCCCCGCGTCATGCAGGATCTGTTGATCGCGGCCGTTCAGCACCGCGTAGTGAATCTGCGGCGCCTGGGGATAGAGCCACTCGTGGACTGGTCGCCCCTGTGTCTTCTCCCCCGCCGCCGCCAACTGGCGGTAGTTGTCCGGTCGAAAGTCCTCGGCGAAATCGTGAATCTGCAACAGCAAGGCATACCCTTGCAGGGCCAGGCACCGCAGGGCGGCGGGCAGGTCGACGTTCTTGCCCAGCGAATGATTGTGGACGTGCAGCACCGTCTCGCCCGGCCCGCAGCCAGCGGCCCGCAACGCCCCCGCCAGCTCAGCGGCCAGGTCCCCCCCCGGCGGCCGCAAGTTGTCATAGTCCAACCGGTCCAGCGTGTGAAAGGTGATCTCCAAGCCGTGCAGGTCGTCGACCAGCTGGGTCGGCCACCCGGCACGACGCCCCCCCGTAAAGATCGCCACCGCCCGCGGTGCATCGGCTGACCTTTCCGCGGCCAAGGCCCGCAGCTGGTTGGCAATCACCTGCGTCACTCCCCCGCGGTTCAAATGGTTGTGGATGATCGCAACTTTCATGCTCAACCCTCGACCCATCCTCCCGCCCTACGTGGCTCCCTTTGCACAACCACCAGATCCGCCCCCGGCGTCGTCTCCCCATGGTGCATCAACGAACATAAGATCGTGCGGGATTGATGAATTGGCGAGTCCTGCGACCCTGTGGCCGCCCTCCAAACCACCCAATTCCCAAAAATCTCCATTTTCGGTGCAACTCTGTCATTTCTGCGTCGGTTCTCCAGATTACCGGCCACGCATCGTAAGTCGTTGGCCGGTCCCGCACAGCGTCGCGGGCGGGCTGAGCCGAGTGCCGAAACCTCGTACCGCGGCGCCCCATTGCCGCTTGACGATCACCTCCTTCCAGCCATAGATTCGACGTAGAGTTCCCTGTGGGGGGCCAGCGAGACTTATGGTAGCAAACGGCCATGGTCGGCCGGTACCCGGAGGCCTGCCAGGAGGCGCCCCGATGCCCTCCCCGGCGGCTTGGTCATCGTAAGGAACCGTAGCCATGTCTGATGAGGATCCGGGCGAAAATTTCGACGTCAATCCCGCCCCTTTGACGGACGGACCGGTGGAGACCGGCCGACGGCCGCTGCGGGAGTTGATCGAAGCGGTGATGGGGCTGTTACGGTCCGAGCCTGCCTCGGCCGACGAGTTGGACCAACTGTTGACCCAGCTGGCAGACGGGCTGGACCAGGATCTGACGCTGCAACTGGCCGAAGGCATCTACGACGACGCCGTGCTGCGAGCTCCGTGGCTGACGGCGGATGCCGAGCGTCTGAAGCAGCAGCAGGCGGGACTGCAGCAGTCCCTGCAGGCGTTGCGGATGCTGGCCGGCCGCGACGGCCTCCCCAGCGATTCGGTCGCTCAGCGTTTTAGCGAATTTGCCGAGCTCTACCTCGAGCACGAGGCGGCCGAGCAGGATTTTCTGCAGTCGGCGTTCCCCGGCCCAGACTGGGCCTTGCAGGGCTGACCGCTGGATCTGACGTTCTCCGGCCTTTTCCCGGCTCACGCCCGGTTTGTCCAACCCTGATTATGGGTCGATCCGAAGGCGATCGTCGCCTGTTCTGCCACCCTTGTCACCGCCGCCCCTGGCGGACAAGCGGCCGATCGTCCGCAACGGGCCTCTAGCAGATCCGCGGCAGCTGTTCGCCGCTGGGCAGATCCACGATCCGGGTCGCCCCGATGCGGCTGGTCATCGTCACCAGGGGGTCCTCCTCGTCATGAACGTGGCCAATCACGGCGGCTCCCTCTCCCAACGGATTGCCGCGCATCACGGACAGGGCCCGCTCCACGTGCTCGGCTGCGACAAACGCCACACACCGTCCCTCGTTGGCCACGTACAGCGGATCGAATCCCAGGATTTCGCAGGCGGCCTGCACCTGGGGGTGGACGGGAATCTTGGTTTCCTCGATATGGAGCCGCCGCCGGACCGTATCAGCGATCTCGACCAGGGCTGCGGCGAGTCCGCCGCGGGTCAGGTCGCGGAGGCAGTGGACCTGGCAGCCGGCTTCCAGGAGGGCCAGCACGAGGGAGGCCAGCGGGGCACAATCGCTGTGGATCGTCGTCTCGAAAGCCAACCCCTCCCGCTCGGCCATAATCGCGATCCCGTGCCGCCCAATGTCACCGCTCAACACAATCGCGTCCCCCGGCCGCACGCTGGCCGGTTCCACCGGCTGGGAGGCCACCACCTGGCCCACTCCCGCCGTATTGACGAACAGGCCGTCCCCCTTGCCGCGGTCGACGACCTTGGTATCCCCGGTGACCAGGGCCACATCGGCCTGGGAGGCGGCAGCGGCCATCGACTGGACCACCCGCCACAGGGTCTCCATCGGCAACCCTTCTTCCAAAATCAACCCCACGCTCAAGTACAAAGGCCGAGCACCGCACATGGCCAGATCGTTGACTGTGCCGTTCACGGCCAGGCTGCCGATGTCGCCGCCGGGAAAGAACAGCGGCTGGACCACATAGGAGTCGGTCGTGAAAGCCAGCTTGTCTGCGTCGAAATCGACCACGGCACTATCGGCCCGCGCCTCGAGCGCCGAATTTCGAAAGCTGGGAAGAAAGACCTCCTGGATCAATTGTTGCATCAGGCCGCCGCCACCGCCGTGCGCCAGCAGCACGCGGGGGTAGCGAGCGATGGGAAGCGGGCAGGAGAGACCCTCGGGTTGTGGCGAGCCCGGATCGTCCATCAAGGCGGGCTCCCGGCCTGGGCCTCTGCAACAGGGCCCCCCGAGTGGCGGCGGTAACGGTAGTAGGCCGCACAGGCGCCCTCCGACGAGACCATCGTGGCCCCCAAGGGATGCTGGGGGGTGCACCGCGTGCCGAAGGCGGGACACTCGTGAGGCTTGTTGACCCCCTGCAGGATCAAGCCGCTGATGCACTCCGACGGCTCGTCCACACGGCACTCCGCCACCCCAAACCGCCGCTCAGCGTCGTAACCCTGGTACCGCTCCTGCAGCCCCAGGCCGCTGTGCTGGATCTGGCCCAGGCCTCGCCACTGGCGGGGGACCACGCGAAAGACCTCTTCCATCAGCTGGACCGCCGCCACGTTCCCCTCCCGGCGGACGCACCGCGTGTACTGGTTCTGGACCTCGCAACGACCCTCCTCCAGCTGTTGGATGCACATCGCGATTCCCTGCAGCAAATCCAGCGGCTCGAAGCCCGTGACCACGATGGGGACGCGATAGCGGGCAGCCAGCGGCTGGTACGCGGTGAAACCCATCACCGTGCACACATGCCCGGCCGCCAGGAAACCCTGCACCCGGTTGGTCGGTGACGAGAGGATCGTTTCCATGGCGGGGGGGACCAGGACGTGGGAGACCAGCAAGGAAAAATTCTGCAGCCCCTCCCGGTCCGCCTGGACCACGGCCATCGCATTGGCAGGCGCCGTAGTCTCAAAGCCCACCGCGAAGAAGACGACCTGGCGGTCGGGGTGCTGTCGAGCGACCTGGAGGGCGTCCAGCGGCGAGTAGACGATCCGCACATCGCCGCCGCCCGCCTTGACGGCCAGCAGATCGGCCGAAGTACCCGGGACCCGCAACATATCCCCGAACGAACAAAAAATGACCTCCGGCCGCGACGCGATTTCCAGAGCCTTCTCGATCAGTTCGACCGGCGTGACACACACCGGACAGCCGGGTCCGTGCACCAAGGTCACCCCAGGCGGTAACAGTTCGTCAATCCCATACTTGACGATGGCGTGCGTCTGGCCACCGCAGATCTCCATGATCGTCCAGGGCCGGGTCGTCATCCTGGCGATCGCCTGGGAAAACCTGCGAGCCGCGTCGGCATCCCGATACTCGTCGATAAATTTCATCGCGTCGGATCCTGGAATTTCACTGCGTCGGATCTTGCCGGGGATCCAACTCTTCCAGTTCGCCCATCTGCCGCAAGTACTGGAAGACCTGCTGGGCCTCCTCTTCATCCACGGTGCTGATCGCCATCCCTGCGTGGACCAGCACATAGTCCCCCACGCTGGCCTCGGGGACACAGGCCAGATTGACCAGCTTCACGATACCACCGAAGTCGACCCGCCCGCTGCGCAGAACCGGGTCGTGATTCTCCAGACTGGCAATCTTGCCGGGAATGGCCAGGCACATAGTTTCCTCTCTTCCTCCCAATGACCCGCGGTGCCGGGTCCCGAGCTGAGCGGCGAATTCTGCGCTGTTCAGCGGCCACCCCAGCGGCCCACCCGCTGGCCGCCCCCTCCCGCGGGGCCGACAAAAAATCGCGACGCCAGGCCGCCGACGCCAAACCGAGCGACAAGGAATCGCCATGGATTTTATTGCCCGAGCTGACGTGGCGAAAGAAGGAAAGCGACCGCGTAGCGCCCTCACGATCATACTAGGTGGGGCGCCCCGATGCTGGCTCCGCGGCGCCCCGTGCAGGCGCACCTCGCAATAGTCCTTCTGTGCTCAAGTCCTCGTCGAGATCAGGCCAATAAATTCCGTAACCACCTCCACACGTTTTCCAATTCGCACGCTGCTCTGGCGACGCATGCAGCAGGCGAGGATACCAGGCATAAGGCACCGTAATCGTACGGCCGTCCAATAAATCGACGCTGAACGTGTCTTGATCGATGTGAACGTCTTTCACCCGTTCGCCAGGCTTAATTTCCGAGTCCGCCATTCCAGGCCTCCAAGAGCTCTCGTTGATGATGGTGAATGATGCGTTCAATCTCGCCAAGTTCGTGACCGCGGAATCCAAGATTGCGAGCCAAGCTGATCGGGTCCAGCCAAAACTTCGCTGAATCGTCGTCTCGATCACCATGGACATGCGGCGGCTCATTGGGCTCGTGGCTGTAGCATTAAAACCGGTAAGGTCCACTTCTCAGAACCGTCGGCATATCGTGATCGCCATTGTACCCCGGACTGGCCCAGGGGAAGCATGGCGGCCGCCGCCCGCCGCGACGAATGTCCGCCGCGCCCGATTTGAGTCTACCAAATGGAAGATCGGTACCCAAGGTTCGAAGCCAGCCCGCGGCAGTCGGAATCGAGCTGAACTGTCCAGACGCTGCCGACCACCACGGGACTCCGGCATGACGCCGCTACGGGTCCCACGATGGGCGGTGGGCGTTCGCCACCGTCCAGACGCTGACCGCCGACGCGCGGCAATTCCTGATGCGTCACTAAAGGTACACGACAACGCGCCGGTAGCTTCTCATGGCCAACCGCCTAGACCAGCTGACACCGATCCTGCTCGTTTCCGACGGAATACAAAGGGCCCCTTGAGTGTTTATCAAGCGTCAGCAATGGCGGCAGATTTCGCCATCGCCGTAAGTCAAGCACGCCCGGCAGGAATCGAACCTGCAACCTGCGGATTAGAAGTCCGCTGCTCTATCCGATTGAGCTACGGGCGCGTGGGGCGCGACGAACTCGCCGAACGCCTCATCCTATCCCAAACCGCGCCGGACGGCCAAGCTGTTGCCCACAGGACCGCCCAGGCCCGGCCAGCCGCTAGCAAAACCTCCGCTGGCAGCGTGAACACCCCGCCCGCTGGGCCACCAGCCCGACCGGCACCCTCCCCCACGCGGCTCAACCAAAAATCGGCTCGCTTTTTCGTCCCCGGAAACCAGAAATCCGCCTGCTATCATCCGTGTCCCAAAAGGGCAAGCGGCCGGGCCGCGGCGCGGCAGGGGTGGCCCGTCGCACCGCGGGATGCTGCGGGGAGGGTGGCCGGGATGCCCGCCCTCCCGCCGCCGGCAAGTACCCTGGTGCCGATTCCCCGAACCCGCTATGGTTCGCCACCGATTTTTCTACCAGCGTCGAGAGAAAGGATTCCTTCGATGTCCCGATTTTGGATGCTCGGCTGCGCCGCGCTGCTCGTGGCCACAGCCCTGGTCGGCTGCTGCCGTTCCGGCGGCTATTGCAAGCGGGGCGGCGTTGTGGTCCCCTGCGCCTGTGGTTACACCTACCCCCATTTTGTCGCGCCCTCGTTTGGTCCGCCGGGACC
>CAYFZZ010000297.1:0-9977 GCA_964347545.1 uncultured Planctomycetaceae bacterium
GAGGGGTGAGGGGTGAGGGGTGAGGGGTGAGGGGTGAGGGGATCGGGGCAACCGGTACGGGGTCGGGAGTCTTTTTCGCCACCGCGACCGAGTCGATCGACTTGCAAGGCGGATATGGCGAAAAAGACTCCCGACCCCCTCCCGGCCGGCGTGGCGGGTGTTGGCCAGGGCGACTTCTGCCCGTCATGCTGGGGACGGGCAAGAGTGCCCGTCCTACAAGAATGCGTGGAGGATAAAAAGGACGCGGAAGGTCACCCCGATCCGAGCCGCGAAGCGGCGCCAGGCGCCAGCCTGGGGCGCGAGCCCCAGGAACCCCGACCCCCCTAAAAAAACCCGCCGCAACGCGGCGGCAGTCAGGGGACCTGCGGATCTGGTGATTTTTTGCCATCATTTTTTATGGACGCCAGGTTCCCCTCGGTCAGATGCGCCACGGGGGCAGGGTTCGTTAACGGAAGGGCGGAGCTGTGACGATTCGGATTGCCAACGCGGCCGGGTTTTGGGGTGACAGCCTGGATGCGCCCCACCGCTTGTTAGAGCAGACCGAGGTCGACTACCTGACGCTGGAGTACCTGGCGGAACTGACCATGTCCATCCTGGCCGCTCAACGCCGCCAGGACCCCCGCCGCGGGTACGCCCATGACTTCGTCACGGTGATGGAGGACATCGCCTGGTTTCTGAAGCGCCAGCCGCAGCTGAAGATCGTCACCAACGCGGGGGGGCTCCATCCGACCGCCTGTGCCGGCGCGGTAGCCCAGCAGTTGGCCGCGGCCGACCTGGGGGACCTGCCGGTGGGCATCGTTGGCGGCGACGACGTGCTGCAGCAGATCGGTGCGTGGCGGGCCGAGGGCCTCGAGTTTGACAACCTGGACAGCGGCCAACCGTTAGCAGACTTGCCGGGCGAGCTGGTCTGTGCTCATGCGTACCTGGGCGGGGCACCGATCCAGCAGGCCCTGGCCGCGGGGGCGCGGGTCGTGATCACCGGCCGCGTGGCCGACGCCTCGCTGACGGTCGCCCCCGCGGTCCATCACTTTGGCTGGAACTGGCAGGATTGGGATCGACTGGCCGCCGCCAGCGTGGCGGGGCACGTCATCGAGTGCGGCGCTCAAGCCACCGGGGGCTACACCACCGATTGGCGGCGGCACCGACTGACCGACATCGGTTACCCCCTCGCCGATCTGGATCGCCAGGGCGAAACGGTAATCACCAAGCCGCCGGGCAGCGGCGGGGCCGTGACGCGGCACACAATCGCCGAACAGCTGGTCTACGAAATCGGCGATCCCTCCTGCTACGTCACCCCGGATGTGGAGGTCGATTTTACGACGATCGAACTGGCCGAACTGGCCGACGATCGGGTGGCGATCCGCGGCGCGACCGGCCGAGCCCCGCCCGACCACTACAAGGTGTCGCTGGCTTACGCCGACGGCTACGCGGCGGTGGGGAATCTGCTGGTCTACGGCGAGGACTGCATCGTCAAAGCCCGGGTTGCCGCAGAACTGATCTTCGCTCGGCTGAAACGCGTCGGCGTCGAGCCTCAGCGGACGCACACCGAGCTGTTGGGGGCCGGCGACGGGGTCCCGGGCCAGCACGTGCCGCCGGAGGGTCTGCCAGAAGTGGTGTTGCGGGTGGCCGTCCACGATCCCCACCGCGACGTGGTCGCTCGCTTTGCCCGGGAACTGGCGCCGCTGATCACCAGCGGGCCGGCCGGGATCGCCGGCTATGCCCAGGGCCGTCCCAGTGTCCGGCCGGTGTACGCCTACTGGCCCACCACGGTGCCCAAACCGCGGGTCTGTCCCACCGTCACCGTCCGCCCGGCTCGGCAGTGGGCTGAGCGGAATCCGCCCGGCGGGGAAAGTTGAGGCCACGATGACCGACGCCACGATCACCCTCGGCCAAATCGCCACGGCCCGCAGCGGCGACAAGGGCGACCACGCTCATCTGGGCGTGGTGGCCTACCGCCGCAGCGGCTACGAGTTTCTGGCCGCCCATCTGACGGCCGAGGTGGTGGCGGATTTTTTCGCGGAACTGGGGGTGCGGCGGGTAGCTCGCTTTGAACTGCCGCACCTGTGGGCCTTGAATTTCGTGTTGTACGACGCCCTGGGGGGCGGCGCCAGCCGCTCGCTGCGAACCGACACTCAGGGTAAACTGCTGGGGACGGCCGCGTTGCAGATCCGGCTGCCCTCTCCGCCCCACATCGACCAGATGGCGTAGGAACGGGCTGGGTGTGGCAGGTCGACCCGCGTGGCGGTCGCCATGCGTCTGGAAAACGACGTGCGTTTGAAAAACAGGGCCGGGCAGCCGCGCGGAGGTGTGGCGCTGGCCGCGGATCCCGCTGAGTTGGCAATCGCCCATGTCCGAACCACAGGTCAGAGTCCAGGTTCACCAGCAGACGGCCACCATCCTGCTGAACCGGCCGGCGAAACGCAACGCGCTGACCCGCACCATGTTGGCCGACTTGGACCAGGCTCTGCATGATTTACACATGCAGCGCAGCGCCCGCGCCGTGATTCTGACCGGAACGGGACCGGCGTTCTGTGCGGGGATGGACCTGGCCGAGATGGAAGCCACCGCCGCCGCGCCCCATGCCATGCAGTTATGGGAACAGGACGCTCGGGCCTACCGGGAAGTGATCGAAAAGATGTTGCGGTTTCCCAAACCGATCATTGCGGCCGTGGACGGAGCGGCCGTGGCCGGCGGGGCGGGACTGGCGCTGGCCAGCGACATGGTCATCGCCAGCCAGGGCGCGACGTTTGGGCTGCCCGAGCCCCGTCGGGGGTTGATCGCCGGTGTCGTCGCGCCCCTGTTGCACTTTCGGGTGGGGGCGGGCCGGGCCGCCTACCTCCTGTTGACCGCCGAAACCATCGACGCCCAGCGGGCTTACGAAATGGGCATTTTTCACGAAGTCGTTCAGTCCGACGTGGTATGGGCCCGAGCGAACCAACTGGCCGAGGCCTGTACCGCCAGCGCGCCCGAGGCCCTGGGGCTGACGAAACGCCTGCTGAACGAGACGATCGGCGATCATCTGACCACGATGCTGGCGGCCGGCGCGGCGGCCAGCAGCACCGCTCGGACCACCGACGCCGCCGCCGAGGGCCTGGCCGCTTTTCTGGAAAAACGCGAGCCCCATTGGGAGTGAACTCGCGTCCTGCGGCTGGCGCGTCCTGCGGCTGGCGCCCCAGGCTGGCGCATGGCGCCGCTTCGCGGCTCGTTTTTTTGTCGGATCGGGATTCCTGGGGCTGGCGCCCCAGGCTGGCGCATGGCGCCGCCTCGCGGCTCGGGTACCGACGGGGCGTCGTTACGGGAAACGCGATCCACTCACCACTCACCACTCACTCCTCACCACTCACCACTCACTCCTCACCACTCACTCCTCCCCCTCATACGGCTCGAGATCGGCCGGTTGCAGCCAGCCGTCGTGGAGGGCCGAGCTGACCAGGGCGGCGGCACAACCACGTTGCTGAAGCGCTTCCAAATCCGCGGGGCCGCGAACTCCCCCCCCGGCGTAAAACTTCACCTGCGGGTACTTGCGATGCAGGATGTGGCACAACCGCTGTGTGCCGCAGCCGCCGTGCATCCCGACCGTGGCCAGGTCGATCATCAGGATCTGCTGGACACCGGCTTGGATCACCGCCCCCGCGATATCGGCGGCCACCTTGCCCTGCCACCCTTCCCAGCGGGCCAGGGGGCGGCCGTTTTTGATGTCCAGGCTGAAAATGAAACGTTGCGGCCCGGCCAGAACCAGGCCCGTGGTGACCGCCTCCAGATCGGGAACCGACTCCAGGCCAAAGACAATCCCCACGATTTCCGGGTGGCGGTCGGCAAAAGCGGCCATGCGGGCAATCCGCCCCTGGTCGCTCAGACCCGCATCGATCCACAATCTCAGGCCGCAGTCGATCAGCCCCGTATATGTCTCCCAGGCAGGCTCGGCACCAGCGATCGCATCCAGGTCCGCCAGGTAGGCCTGCCCAAAGCCGAACTTGTCCACCAGGGCGCGAGCCACCACGGTGGGCTCACAACCTTCGTGCAACCGGCTCTCGATCGGACGGTACGCTTCCCGCTGGCCGGCCACGGCCCGCACGATGTTGCCCGCCTGAAGGTCTAATACGGGGACGATTTTCATCGGCCAATCACCCACTCCAAGATCATCGTGACCGGGGGTCCCAGGACCCATCTTGCCCCCCGCTCACACTCTCTTTTCATCTTAGACCGCTCAACGGGCAACGGCCATCGGGCGATCCGGGAACCGCTTGGAAAAACCCGCTCTGGCTTCGATTGCCCCAGCCGGTGCCCGGGTCAGGGGAGGGGCGAGCCTGCCTAGCGGGGCGGGCCCTCGATCGGCTAGAATGATCGCCGGATGGAGTGGACTTTGACAAGCAACCCGCGGCGGGGCTTCCCGGCGCGCGATCCTCCCGACTGACAGGTGGGGTGCCATGGCCAAGAGCCGCAAGAGCAAGAGCAAGAAGAAAGTCGAGACCCTGTTTCTGGTTTGTAACGAGACGGGGGATTACAACTACACCATCCGTCGCAAGCCGGGGGGAGAGAAGTTGAAGTTGAGCAAGTACAGCCCTCGGCTCCGCCGCCACACGCTGCACGTGGAAAAGAAAAAATAGTCAGGACGACATGCCCAAGAAGTGGCGGATCAAGTCGCACGACGCGGGGCAAGTCGAGTCCTATCAAAACGCCACCGGCCTGCCTCCCCTGGTCGCTCAGCTGCTGATCGCTCGTGGCATCCCTCCCACCGCCGCCGCGGACTTTCTGGACCCGCGGCTGACTGAGCTGCGCTCGCCCGACGAACTGCCGGGGATCCCCCAGGCTGCCCAGCGGGTGGCCACGGCGATCGGCCAACGGCAACGGATCGTCGTCTACGGCGACTACGACGCCGACGGCATCTCGGCCACGGCGATCCTCGTCCGCTGTCTCCGCCTGCTGGAGGCGGACGTGCACTATTACATTCCCAATCGCCTGGACGAAGGCTATGGCCTGAACGCCACGGCCCTGCAGCAGATCGCCACGGCCGGAACTTCCCTGATCGTGACCGTCGACTGCGGGATCGCCAGTCTGGCCGAGGCCGGTCTGGTCCGAGAGTTGGGCATGGACCTGATCATCACCGATCACCACTGCCCTGCCGAGCGGTTGCCGGAGGCTGTGGCGATTGTCCATCCCGGCCTGCCGGGCAGCAGCTATCCCTTTGCGGGACTGTGCGGGGCGGGGGTGGCCTTCAAGCTGGCCTGGGCCATCTGCCAGCAGGTCTGCGGGTCGCAACGCGTGACCCCGCCGCTGAAGGACTTTTTGCTGCAGGCGGTCGGGCTGGCCGCCATCGGGACGGTGGCCGACGTCGTCCCTTTGCAGGACGAGAACCGGATCCTGGTCCACCACGGGCTGTGTAGCCTGCGACACTGCCCACCGCTCGGGTGCGCTCAGCTGATGCAACAGGCGAAGATCTTCGACAAACCGGCCTTGGCCAGCGAAGACATTGCCTTCACCCTCGCTCCGCGGCTGAATGCCGCGGGACGCCTGGGGCAGGCCATGTTGGCGGCCGAGCTGTTGATTACCGAGGACCAGGGACGAGCGGGTTCGCTGGCCGAATATCTGCACGAGTTGAACAAGAGCCGCGACAGCCTGGAGCGCAGCGTCTACAAGGCCGCTCGGCAACAAGCAGAGGCAGACCTCGACGCCGGACAGGAAACGGCCTTGGTGCTGGCCGGTCGCGGCTGGCACGCCGGCGTGATCGGGATCGTGGCCGGCCGGCTGGTCGAAAAATTCCATCGTCCCGTGCTGCTGGTCGCCCTGGACCCGGCCGGCAGCCGGCCCGGCGTGGGCAGTGGCCGCACAATCCCCGGTTTTAACCTGGTGGAGGGCCTGGCCTCGTGCCAGGAACTGCTGGTCAGCCACGGTGGCCACGCCGCGGCCGCGGGGTTTAAGGTCGAGGAGGGCCAGCTGGACTCGCTGCGGACCGCCTTCTGTCAGTACGCTCGGGAAAACCTCTCGGAGGCAGAACTGCAGGCCGAACTGACGATTGACGGGGAGATTCCTTTCGCGGCCCTGACCCTGGACGCCCTGGAGCAGCTGGAGCGGTTGGCGCCGTTCGGCCAGGGAAATCCGCGGCCCCTGTTGTGCACCACCGACGTCCAGCTGGCGGCCGAACCGCAGACGATCGGCGGGGGCGACCGCCATCTGGCGTTGCAGCTGGCCCAACACGGGGTCCGCATCCGCGGCGTCGCCTTTGGTCGGGGTGAATACGCCGACCAGCTCGCCCAGGGGGACGGCCTCTTCTCCTTTGCCTACCGGCCGGTGATCAACACGTTCCGCAACCGCCGCCGCGTGGAGATCCACGTGGTCGACTGGCAGTCGGCCAGCGCCGCCGAACGCAAAATACCGGGCCAGACCCTTCTCTCGGGACCGTAGACGGGTCCCGACGCTTTTGCCGGCCAATCTCTGATTTCACGCCGGGCGCCCCTCCGGGGCGACACCGCGGCGCTGGCCGCGGGCCCTCGCATCCCAGCCCTCTGACCCCCTTTATCTGGGGGAGTGCGAAATTCGGTAATTTCTGCGGATTGCTGAGACTGGACAGATTCCGACAAAAGCCTTGGATGTCCCGGCGGGAGAGATCCGATGCCAACAGCAATTGCGCGCGGGGAATTTTTCCCGGGTGCTGCTGAGCGGGAGTGGGCCGGCGCGGCCGGCCCCAGATCCAATCGGTCGTCTGCTCGTGAATTGATAGATACCTAGATAAAAGGATTTACCGATGCGAAGTTTGGGAAGCACAACTCTGGCTGCGAGCCTGGTCGCCCTGGTCGGTGCCCACTTTCTTGCGCCCACCACCGTCGTCGCTCAACTGGTACCCGGCACCGGTCGCCTGCTGGAGAACGTGGGGGACGACTTTGAGGACGCCGAGTGGAAGTTTGTGCACAACTGGCCGAAGAGCACCAAGGACATTAACGAACAGCGTCGGCATCCCATGGGCAAATC
Organism: uncultured Planctomycetaceae bacterium; assembly: GCA_964347545.1. Taxonomy (GTDB): domain Bacteria; phylum Planctomycetota; class Planctomycetia; order Pirellulales; family UBA7805; genus CS4-C045. Next base: position 6,967 of record CAYFZZ010000297.1, read on the forward strand.
GACCAACGGGCGTTGGTACGAAGGTCAGAAGCGGGGTCATCCGGATTATATCCTGCGGGTTCCCACCCCGGCTGGTGGGCTGGAGGGGAGCCAAGGCGCGCTGGTCCTCCGTTCGCTCTACACAGGCATTCCTTACGCCCCCAGCTACCGCACGCAACAAGACGATTTCATCGCCAACGTGATGTATCGCGTGGGCGGAACGATCTCGCCCTCGCGCGGTCCCAGCACCGTGGTCCGCGTCTACATGCCCCCCTTCGAAAAGTGGGAGCCGCGCAGCGGGGCCACGTTTGCCTTTCGCCTGGCCCTGGACCCCGTCTACCCCCTGCCGAAGAAAAAGCGGGATGATCCGGACACCTACTGGCCGGGCCTGCTGATCGACTTCAAAAGCAAGCAGAACGGCCAGCAGGAGACGGACATGGCCTACTTCCGCATCCGCGCTAACAACCACGGGCGGGACTACGCGGGGCCCCAGATCACAGAGACCGGCTGGTGGACCCTGGGACTGTCCGTGACCCCCGACGGCCGCGTGCATTACTACGGCCATCCCGGCGTGGAAGACCTGGGTCCGGAAGACCACATCGCGTCCCACTATCCTTACGGTCTGCGGGCCAAAGGATTTCGCACGTTTTTCTTTAACGTGTTGAGTGGCGACAACGGCCGCACCTGGTCGACCGAGTGGATTGTGGACGATCCCCGCGTCTACGTGGCTCGCTGACGCTCGCGGCGACTCGACCGTGCCGGGCCCTTTCCCCCCGCGGCGGGCGGGGGGGTCGACCCGCGCCGGCCTGGTAGGGGCGGGTGTGGCAGACCACGATCGCCAGCCCTTCGGCGGTACCCCGAGACCGCCGCCGGCCCTCCTGTGCCGCCCCGCCGGGGCGGATCTTTCTTTTCTGGACGTGACCCCTGCGGGGCCGCTGCCTGACGGGCGTCTGCCATGTGCCGGACCCGTTACGCGGGGCGGGGACCGCCTATCCGATTTGGCCGCAAGCCTTACAATGGCAGCAGATGGGACCGGCAAACCGACAGGGAGGATCACGCGATGGCCGAAGCGGCTCTGCACGCCAGACCCAGGCAGGAAGACGGGGCGGATGTGCCCTACGGGATGTTGCTGGAGTTGAAAGTGGCTGACCCGGAGGTGATCCGGGAGTTGACCGCGCGTCCCGACGGTCCACCGCGACAGCAATTTGCCCTGACCGCTCTGCGGATCGGCGTCCTGGCGCTGCGGCAGGCGGAAGGCCAGGTCGACGTGGCTCTGGTCCAGCAGGAGATGGACCGCATTCTGGGGCGGATGCAGCAGCAGTTGAGCGGTCATGCGGTGAAGGTCCAGACGGAACTGGCGACGACGCTGAAAGAGTATTTCGACCCCGAAAGTGGCCGGTTCCCCCAGCGGGTGCGTCAGCTATTGCGGTCTGACGGCGAGCTGGAGCAGGTCTTGCGGCGGCAGATTGGCAGCGAGGATTCCGAGCTGGCCAAGACGCTGCTGGCGCACGTCGGGCGCGAGAGTCCCCTCCTGAAGCTGCTCAATCCCCAGGAATCGGACGGCCTCCTGGCCGCTTTGCAGAAGTCGTTGGACGACGAGCTGGGCAGCCAGCGGCGCCAGATTCTGGAGCAGTTTTCGCTGGACAACAAGGAAGGTGCCTTGGCCCGCCTGGTCCAGGAGCTGCAGGAGAACCATGGCGAACTGCACACGGGTCTGCAGCAGAAAATCGAGGAGCTGGTCAAGGAGTTTTCGCTGGACGACGAAAATTCGGCCCTCTCGCGGCTGGTCAGCAACGTGGCCCAGGCCCAGCGGACGATTACCAGCGAGTTTTCGCTGGACAACAAACAGTCGTCGCTGGCGCGGATGAAGGAAGAGTTGCTGGAAGTATTGAAAAAACATGACCGGGACAATCGGGACTTTCGCGAAGAGGTGAAAGTCGCCCTGGCGGCCATGTCCGCTCGGCAGGCGGCGGAGGAGGCCTCCACGCGGCACGGGATCACCTTCGAGGACGCCGTCTGCGAATTCGTGACTCGGCAGGCACAACAAGCCGGCGATGTGGCTCAACCGACCGGCAACACGCCCGGGCGGATCAAGAACTGCAAAGTGGGGGACTGCGTGGTCGAGCTGGGTCCGGACAGCGCGGCGGCGGGCACGTTGTTTGTCGTGGAGGCCAAGGAAAAGACCGGATACTCGCTGGCGGCCGCTCGCGAGGAGGCCGAACAAGCGCGGAAGAACCGCGGCGCTCAACTGTGCCTGTTCGTCTATTCCGCCAAGACCGCTCCTCCCCAGCTGGATTCCTTCGCTCGCTTCGGCCACGACATCTTCGTGACCTGGAATCCGGAACAGCCCAGCACGGATGTGTTTCTGCAGGCCGGCCTGGCCACGGTGCGGGCCCTCTGCGTCCGTGAAGCCCGCCGGCGGGAGGGCCAACAGGCCGATTTTACCGCCATCGATCAGGCCATCCTGGAGATCGAAAAACGAGCTCGCAAGTTGCAGGAGATCGAGACCTGGACCAGCAACATCAGCCGGGACGCGGGCAAGATCTGGGAGCTGGTTCGCAAGACGTACGAAGCCCTGGACCGGCAGGTGGAACAGTTGCGGGAACGCATGGCCGACCTCCGCGCGGTGGGCGAACCGGACGAGTAACCGCGGCCGGTCGCCATCCGGATCAAGCTCTGCGCTCATCAGTTACGCCGCGGAGTTGGCCCGCGAAAGGACGATGCCTCTGTCCCCGGACGTAACCTCATGCCGACGTTCAAGATCGACGACAACCTGCCGGTCGAGCCAGCGCAGCTTTTCACCGATGCTGGCTGTGAGGCACCCCATGCATTGGACCAGGGACTGCAAGCTGCAACGGATCAGCCATTTGCCGCTGAAGACCGTTAGAAATTCGGCGACGCAGACAAAAACCACGAAGGACACGAAGACCACGAAGATGGAATTTGACGATCTTTCCAACCGCGTGATCGGGTGTGCCATCGAAGTTCACCGACACCTCGGTCCGGGATTATTGGAATCCGCCTACCAGCAG
>CAYFZZ010000298.1:0-16539 GCA_964347545.1 uncultured Planctomycetaceae bacterium
AGCGAGGTGGCTGCGGCTAGGTAGCCGGCGGGCTGCCGGTCTGGCAGCCACCATCTCGTGCGGATCACCAAGCTAGATCCGACAACGAGCAGGCTCGATCCGCTCCGGCGGATCGAGCCTTGTTTTTTGCCCGCTCAGCTGCCGGGTGCCGACGAGGGCCCCCAGGCCACGGATCAATTTGTCGCTGGCGGCTGAGCCTCGCGAAGCTGGCCGACCAGGTCGGCCAGATCCCGAACCGTCTTCAGCTGTTCGGGGGCTTCATCCGGCACCGTCAGCCGGAAGTGCTCTTCCACCTCCATCGCCAGTTCGACGATGTCCAGCGAGTCGGCTGCCAGATCGGCGACAAAGTCCGTCTCGGGCGTGAGCTGTTCGGGAGGCGATTGGAACACCCGAGCCACCAGCTCGTACAGTTCGTCCAAGATACGCTCGGACCGGATCGCCGTCTTTTCCGGTTTTAGTTGTGGACCAGACATTTTTCACGCTCCTCACTCACAGGTTCGACCCCCCTGGTGCCGTTGGCCACCTCCTATGAGTTGCCTCAGCGACCGCTGGGGTCACCCCTGTTTTACCCTTTTTTAGACGAGGCTGGCCAGGACCTCGGGCGGAGCCGGGCCGTAGGCGGAAGGTTCCATCGAGCAGGAGGCTCGCCCCTGGCTGAGGCTGCGGAGTTCTCCGGCAAAGCCGAAGAGTTGAGCCAGGGGGGCTTCGGCGTCGATAACCGTGTCGCGGCCCCGCGGGTGGGTCGCGTGAATCACGGCTCGCTTTTGCTGGAGGCTGCTAATGATATCTCCCAGGTTCTCTTCCGGTGTAGAAATTTGCAGACGCATGATGGGCTCCATCAGCACCACGCCGGCTTGTTCCAGGCCACGATCGAAAGCGTCGTTGGCGGCAATCCGAAAGGCGACTTCGTTGGATTCCCCTTCGCGGGCTTCCCCGCCGGTCAGCGTGATCCGGACCCGGGTTAAGGGGAATCCGTAGTAACCGCCTCCCTGGCTGCGAGCGGTTAACTCTTCCAGGGCGGCCTGGAGGTAGGCTGCCGGCAGGGAGACGCCTGGGCCCAGCGTCACCTGGCTGGCGGGGTTGTCCGCCGGCTGCATGTGGATCTCGATGCGGGCAAACGTTCCCGTCCCCGCAATTTGTCGCTGGCACTTCCCCACGGCATCGGTGGCCTTCTCGATCGTTTCCCGGTAACTGACACGCGGATGGTGGACTTTCACGTCCAGCTTGAAGTCCCGCAGCAAGCGATGCTTGATCACCTCCAGGTGCAGTTCCCCCATGCCGCTGATCAGGGTCTGTCCGGTCTCTTCGTTTTCTTGAGCCATGAAGGTGGGATCTTGGCGCTTCATCAATTCCAGCGTGTCGGCCAGCTTTTTCCGCTCGGTAGAAGTCTCCGGTTCGATCGCCATCGAGATCACGGTCTCGGGAAACTTGATGCTCTCCAGCAAAATGGGGTGCTGATAGTCACAGACGGTATCGCCCGTCACCGAATGCCGCAGCCCGATGACCCCCACGATATCCCCTGCTTCGACCTGCTGGACCTGCTGCCCTTTTCCGCCAGGTTTGATCTGCCAGAGTTGAGCGGCGTTGTCTTTTTTATCTTTTCCCGGATTGTAAATTCGGGTGTTGGCCGAGAGCCGGCCGGAGTAAACCCGCACGTAGGAGAAATCCCCGGTCCGTTCCGCTTCGACCTTGAAAACCAGCCCGCAGAATGGTTCGTCCAGCGCCGGTTGGCGGGTTTCCGGTTTGTCCCGCTGCCTGGGATTGGTCCCCGTCACAGGCGGCATGTCGGCGGGGCTGGGCAGGTAGTCCGCCACGCCGTCCAGGATCGGTTGGACGCCGATGAAATCGAGGGCCGAGCCACAGAAGACGGGGGTGATCAGGTGATGCAAGGTTGCCTCGCGGATGACTTTCCGCAGCAATTTTTCGGGAACGGGCGCGTCCTCCAGGGCCAGTTCCATCAATTCATTGCTGTAGTCGTAGAGGGACTCGAGCATTTCGTGGCGTCCCTGGCGAGCGTCGTCGACCAGTTCCGCTGGCAGCTCGTCCACCACGACCCGGGCCCCCTGTTTTTCGGCCGTGAACGTCACCAGTTTCATGGTCACCAGATCGATCAGCCCGCGAAAGGCGTCGGGTAAATGTGGGGGCCCCGCACCGACGGGCAGGTTCACCGGTACCGGATTGGCCTGCAGCCGCTCGCGGATCTCCCGCAGCGTCCCGGCAAAATCGGCCCCCTCCCGGTCCATCTTGTTGATAAACGCGATCCGGGGGACGTGGTATTTGTCCGCCTGCCGCCAAACCGTCTCGCTTTGAGCTTCGACGCCTTCCCGAGCGCTGAAGACGACGACGCCGCCATCCAACACCCGCAGGCTGCGTTCCACTTCGGCCGTGAAATCGACATGTCCCGGAGTATCGATCAGGTTGATCGTCACGTCCCGCCACTGAAACGTGATGCAAGCCGCATAGATCGTGATCCCCCGCTGCTGTTCTTCCTCGTCGTAATCGGTCTTGGTCGTCCCCTTGTCGACCTCTCCCATGCGGTGCGTTGCCCCGGCGTAGTACAACATCCGCTCGGTCAACGTCGTCTTCCCGGCGTCGATATGAGCGATGATGCCGATGTTGCGTAGTTGGTGCAGGTCGCGGGCCATGGAACAATGACGGCTGGGGGGTAGGTGGCGGTGGGCGCATAGCAACGCCGCGCCGGGTCGGCCCAGCGCGGCGGGGGAATGCGAGGGCGATTACCAGGCAAAATGCGCGAAGGCTTTATTGGCCTCCGCCATGCGGTGTACGTTTTCACGACGGGTCATCGCCGTGCCTTCGCGATTGTAGGCGGCCAGCAGTTCCTGAGCCAGTTTTTCGCTGGTCGAGCGTCCCTTCTTTTCGCGGACGGCCTGCAGAATCCAGCGGATGGCCAACGACTGCTGCCGCGAACGGTTGACTTGCATCGGCACTTGATAAGAAGCGCCTCCCACACGCTTGCTGCGGACCTCAATTTCCGGCTTGACGTTCTCCAACGCTCGCGTGAAAACGTTGATCGGCGTCTCGTCCTTGACCTGTTTGCCGATGCGATCCAGAGCGTCGTAGAAGACATGTTGAGCGGTGCTTTTTTTGCCGTCCCACATGAGAACGTTAATGAACTTGCTGGCGAGCACAGACCCGAACTTCGGATCGCCTACGAGTTGCTTGCGGCTGGCAGTGATGCGTCCCATGGAAATTTTAACAACGGAGTGATGCGAAGGTGGTGGCTACGATTTCTTCGCGCCGTAGCGGCTGCGCGCTTGTTTCCGACCGTCGACGCCCAGCGTGTCCAGGGCACCGCGGATGACCTGGTAGCGAACCCCAGGCAGATCGCGGACACGACCTCCGCGGACGAGCACAATCGAGTGTTCTTGCAAATTGTGCCCTTCCCCCGGGATGTAGACGGTGACTTCTTTGCCGTTGGAGAGCCGCACCCGAGCGATCTTGCGGAGGGCAGAATTCGGCTTTTTGGGCGTCATCGTCTTGACCTGCAAACAGACGCCTCGCCGCTGGGGACACTGATTCAAAACAGGCGCCTTGCTGCTCTTCTTGGGCTGGCGGCGTTTGCGGCGGACGAGCTGGTTGATGGTGGGCATGGCGGATGCGTTTTCGCTAAATGGTCCAAGCCTGGCAGACCGGCCTTCGCCGGCTAGGTGCCGCAATCGGTAAACCAATCAAACTAACGATTTACAGGGACATGTCAATGGCGGTCGATCTAATCGCTGTCGGGTTGGGGTTTTTCGCCGAGCAGCGCCTCGAGGCCTTCGGCAGGCGGGCTGTCGGCCAGGGGCTCGCTGGGGGCCCCTTCGCCCGCCGGTGAAGATTGAGCCTCCTCGCCCGCTGGCTGGTCTCCCCCCTTCACCTCCGGAGCAGCGCCCGAATCGAGGAGGGGGAACGTCCGTGCCAGGACCAGATCCTTTTCGGCGGTGAGCGCTTCCAGGGCCTCGGGGCGAATCCGAACCTCGGATTCCTGGAAGGAACGGAACCCGGTACCCGCGGGGACAAGGTGGCCCAGGATCACATTTTCCTTCAGCCCGACTAGGCGGTCCACCTTTCCGGCCAGAGCGGCTTCGGTGAGCACCTTGGTTGTTTCCTGGAAGCTGGCGGCCGAGATGAAACTGCTGCTTTGCACGGCCGCCTTGGTGATTCCCAACAACTGGGTGCTGGCCGTGGCCGGTTTCGGCTTGACCCCCTTGGCCACTTCGCCGCCCAGCGATTCGATCTGCGCGTTGGCCTGCTCCAACACATCCTTGGGCACAATCGCCCCCAGATGGAATTCGCTGTCACCCTTTTCGCTGATCTTGACGCACTTGGCCAGGCCGTCATTGACCGCGCGGAATTCAAATTTGTCCATCACGTTACCCGGCAGCAGAATCGTGTCCCCGGGGCTTTCGATGCGAACCTTCCGCAACATCTGCGAGACGATAATCTCGACGTGTTTGTCGTTGATCTCGACTCGCTGCGAGCGGTAGACGTTTTGAATTTCTCGCACCAGATACTGCTGGACCGCCTCCTCGCCGGAAATTCGCAAAATATCGTGCGGCACCAGAGGCCCGTCCACCAACGCTTCGCCCGCACGCACATAGTCGCCCGCGTGCACGCGGAGGTGTTTCCCATGAGCGACCAGGTGTTCCCGCTCGATGCCGCTCTCGCTGCGCACGATAATCGTCCGCTTGCCACGGCGTTTCTCTCCCAACAGCTCGACACTCCCATCGATCTCGGCGATCACCGCCGGCTCTTTGGGCTTACGGGCCTCAAAGATTTCCGTCACGCGGGGCAGGCCGCCGGTGATGTCCTGGGTCCCGGAGATTTCCCGCGGGGTTTTGGCCAACATCGTGCCCGCGATCAGGCCCGTGCCTTCGGGGACCTCGATATGCGCCTTTTCCGGGAGGTAATAGAAATCGAGGATCTTGCCTTCGGCGTCCTCGAGCACAACCTGGGGGTGGTAATCACCTTTATGTTCGGTAATCACCCGCCGAATGTGACCGCTGGCGTCTTTCTCGATGCGGACCGTCTCCCCCTCAATCACGTCCTCGTAACGGACCTTGCCGTCCACCTCGGCCAGGATCGGAATGCTGTGGGGGTCCCACTGGCACAAGATCTGCCCCGCTTTGACTTCCTCGTTGTCTTCCACCATCAGGGTGGCCCCCGTGGGGACCTCAAACTTCTCCAGTTCCCGGCCCTTTGGATCCAGGAGGGTGATTTCGCCGTTGCGGGCCAGCACGACATTGGTCCCCTCTTTGTTCTTGACCACTTTCAGCCGAGCGTAGCGGACAATGCCGCCTTTCTTGGCGCGAATTTCGCTGACTTCCACGTCGTGCTGCCCGACGCCACCGATATGAAAAGTCCGCATGGTCAATTGCGTGCCGGGTTCACCGATGCTTTGAGCCGCGATGATGCCCACGGCCATCCCCTCTTCGACCATGGATCCGGTCGAGAGATCCATCCCATAGCAGCGCCGGCAGACGCCCAGGGCGGCTTCACACGTCATGGGGCTGCGGACCTGGATCTTTTCCAAGCCCAGGCTTTCGATCCGCCGAGCGATTTCGGGCGTGATCAGCTCGCTTTCCCGCACAATCACCTCATCCGTAATGGGGTTGACGATGTTCGTGCGGCTCACGCGCCCGCGGATCGAGTCGGCCAGCCGGACGTCGACTTTCTCGCCCCGGTAGATCACCCCCTTGGTAATCCCTTGCGTCGTGCCGCAATCTTCGGTTGTGACCACGACGTTCTGAGCCACATCTGCCAGCTTGCGGGTGAGGTAGCCGGAATCCGCCGTCTTCAGGGCGGTGTCGGCCAGCCCTTTGCGGGCCCCGTGCGTCGAACTGAAATACTCCAACACCGACAGCCCTTCGCGGAAGTTGGCCTTGATCGGCGTTTCGATGATCTTGCCGGAGGGTTTGGCCATCAGCCCCCGCATCCCGGCCAGCTGACGGATCTGTTCCACCCCACCGCGGGCACCGGAAATCGCCATCAGAAAAATCGGGTTGATGTAACCAGGGACACGGTAATCCGTCTCCAGCTCGGCCATCATCTCCTGCGTGATCTTTTCGCGGGCGTGCGTCCAGGCATCCAGCACCTGGTTGTAGCGTTCTCCTTCGGTGATGATCCCGCGGGAGTACAGCTTGTTGGTCTTGAGCACCTGTTTTTCGGCTTCGTCGATAATACCCACCTTGGTCGGGGGGGTAATCAGGTCGTCGGTGGCGAAGGAGAGCCCGCTGCGGGTGGCCTCCCGGAACCCGTTCTTGTTCATATCGTCCAGCAACTGAATGGTCGCTTGCCGCCCCAGCTCCTGGTAGCAATCCGAAATCACCCGAGCCAGTTCGCCGGATTTCATGGCCAGGTTGTAAAAGGCCATCCCTGCGGGGAGCACGGAATTGAACATGACGCGGCCCACGCTGGTTTCCGCCATCTCCTGCTCGACAGCCTCCTCGCTGGTCTCAGAACGAACCCGCGTACCTGCCGGCAGCTTGACTTTGACCCGAGCGTGCGTGTCGACGATACCCAGCGAATACGCCAATTCGACCTCATCCAGCGAGGCAAACGACATCCCCTCCCCCTTTTGGTCGGGGAGGATGGCGGTCAGATAGTACGAACCCATCACCACGTCCTGCGAGGGGCTGATGATCGGCGCGCCGTTGGCAGGGCTGAAGATGTTGTGCACCGACATCATCAACGTATGCGCCTCGACCTGAGCTTCGATGGACAGCGGCAAGTGGACGGCCATCTGGTCGCCGTCGAAGTCGGCGTTGAAGCCTTTGCAGACCAAGGGGTGCAGCAGAATCGCGTTGCCTTCCACCAACACCGGCTCGAAGGCCTGGATCCCCATGCGGTGCAGCGTGGGAGCTCGGTTCAGCAACACAGGATGGTTGCGAATCACCTCTTCCAGGATATCCCACACCTCCTCATCCTTCCGCTCCAGCATCTTCTTGGCGCTCTTGATCGTGTCGGCGTGCCCCAATTCCTTGAGCCGGCGGATGATGAAGGGCTGGAAGAGCTCTAAAGCGATCTTCTTGGGCAACCCGCATTGATGCAGCTTGAGGTTTGGACCCACCACAATCACGCTCCGTGCCGAGTAATCCACACGTTTACCCAGCAGGTTTTCGCGGAACCGGCCCTGCTTGCCCTTGATCATGTCGGTCAGCGACTTCAGCGGACGATTGCTGCTGCCCAGCACCGGGCGCTTGCAGCGATTGTTGTCAAACAGCGCATCGACGGACTGCTGCAACATCCGCTTTTCGTTGCGGATGATAACTTCTGGAGCGTTCAGGTCGACCAGCTTCTTCAGCCGATTGTTGCGGTTGATGATCCGGCGGTAGAGATCGTTGAGGTCGCTGGTGGCGAAATTTCCTGAGTCGAGCAATACCAGGGGCCGCAGGTCGGGCGGGATCACGGGGATCACATCCAGAACCATCCACTCGGGCTTGTTATCGCTGTCACGGATCGATTCCACGATTTTCAGGCGATTGATCAGCTCTTTGGCCTTTTGCTTGGACCCGGTCTCCGCCAGCTCCACGCGGAGATTCTCCGACAGGGTTACCAGATCCAGATTGTTCAACAGCTTCCGGACCGCTTCGGCCCCCATGTCCGCCTCAAACGATCCCTCCCCATACTGCTCCAGGGCGTTGCGATACTCTTCCTCGGTCAGCAACTGTTGCGGTTTCAGCGGCGTGTCGCCCGGGTTGACGACGACGTAATCCTGGAAGTAAATAACTTTTTCCAGGCTGGTGGTCTTCATCGCCAGGAGGTTGCCCAGCCGGCTGGGCATGGCCTTAAAGAACCAGATGTGCACGACCGGAGCGGCCAATTCGATGTGCCCCATCCGCTTGCGTCTTACGCGGCTGTGAGTGATCTTCACGCCGCAACGGTCGCAGATCATGCCCTTGTACTTCATGCCGCGATACTTTCCGCACGAACACTCCCAATCTTTTTCCGGCCCAAAGATCCGCTCGCAAAAAAGGCCGTCTTTTTCCGGGCGATAGGTGCGGTAGTTAATCGTTTCCGGCTTTTTGACTTCGCCGAACGACCAGCTGCGAATGTCGTGCGGACGCGCCAGGCTGATTTTCACCGACGCATAGTCATTGATCCGGTCATATGAGCCTTCACCGATGCTCATGTTGATTCTCCTTCTCTTAGATCCGCCGTTTTTCTAGCTGCATGTTCAAGCCCAGTCCGCGAATTTCATTGGTCAGCACGTCGAAGCTGGCAGGCGTGCCGGCCTCGAGTGTGTTTTCGCCCTTGACCATGGATTCGTAGATTTTCGTCCGGCCCTCGACATCGTCGCTTTTGACCGTCAGCAGTTCCTGCAAAATGTATGCTGCTCCGTAGGCCTCCAAAGCCCACACCTCCATTTCGCCGAAACGCTGTCCCCCAAAACGGGCCTTGCCGCCCAAGGGTTGCTGAGTGATCAAGGAGTAAGGCCCGGTGCTGCGAGCGTGAACCTTGTCGTCGACCAGGTGGTGCAATTTCATCATGTAGATGTAGCCCACCGTCGTTTCCTGCTCGAATGGCTGGCCCGTACGTCCGTCGTACAGCTGCGATTTGCCAGAGGCCGGCAGCTGAGCCTCCTGGAGGCAATCCTGGATCGTCTCTTCGGTGGCCCCGTCGAAGACTGGGGTGATGGCCTGGAAGCCCAGCAGCGCGGCGGCCCATCCGAGGTGCGTTTCCAGGATCTGGCCGACGTTCATCCGGCTGGGGACGCCCAGGGGGTTCAACAAGATCTGCACCGGCGTGCCGTCCTCCAGGAAAGGCATATCCTCCTGGGGGAGAATCTTGGCAATCACCCCCTTGTTGCCGTGCCGGCCGGCCATCTTGTCACCGGTCGCAATCACGCGCTTGGTGGCAATATAAACCTTGACCATCTGCAACACACCGCTCCGCAATTCGTCACCCCGCTTCATGGAGTTCAGCTGGCGATCTCGGGCATCAATCGCCTCCTCGATCAGCGGCCAGTGCGTCTTGTAAATCCGCTCGACGTCCGCCTGTCGCTGCGAGCTGCGGATGTTCAGCCAGTCGATCTTGAACCGCGGAGCAACTTCGGCGATGAATTTGGGATCCTGGTCCCGCGTCAGCGGCGTGCCGTCTTCGTCATTCAGCGTGCGGCCCAACACCCCTTCTAATTCCGCCACCATTTCCGAGAAGACCTCGGCAATCCGAGCGTTGCCGGCCGCTTCGGCCTCCTTCAGCGATTTTTCGAACGCCTTCCGCTCGTCGTCGCTGAGGCTCATCCGCCGCGAAAACTTCTGCGTGTCAATCACGATCCCTTCGACACCCGACGGGACTTCCAGGGAATCGTTCTTGACGTCTTCCCCCGCACGTCCAAAAATCGCATGCAATAGTTTTTCTTCCGGAGTGAGCTCGGTTTTGGATTTCGGAGACACCTTGCCCACCAGCACGTCGCCCGGCCGCACATAGGTACCGATCCGCACGATGCCGGTTTCGTCCAGGTTCCGCAAAGCCTTTTCGCTGACATTGGGAATGTCACGAGTGAATTCTTCCCGCCCCAGCTTCGTCTCGCGAATTTCGATATCGAATTCCTCGATATGAATCGACGTGTAGGCGTCATTTTTCACCAGCTCTTCGCTGATAATGATCGCGTCTTCAAAGTTGAAGCCCTCGAAAGACATAAAACCCACCAGCACATTGCGGCCCAAGGCCAGCTCGCCTTTCACCGTCGCCGCTCCGTCCGCGATAACCTGGCTCTTCTCGACCTTCTGACCCACCTCGACAATCGGCTTCTGGTTCTGGCAGGTACGTTCGTTGAGCCCAACGAATTTGCGGAGCGGATAGGTGTCACTGCCGATGTCAATTTGGTTGGCATCCACGTGGGTCACCGTTCCCTTGCGTCGCGCTCGCAGGACCATGCTGGAGTTCGTCGCCACGTCCCGTTCCAGCCCCGTGGCGACGACTGGCGGTTCGGGGACCAACAGGGGCACCGCCTGACGTTTCATGTTGGAACCCATGAGGGCCCGGTTGGCATCGTCATGCTCGAGGAACGGGATCAACCCGGCCGAAACCCCCACCATCTGGCTGGGGGCCACGTCGATGTACTGGACATGGTCGATCGGCACCAGTTCAAAGTCACCGCGGTGGCGAGCCACGATGTTGTCCCCCTGGAGGCGGCCGTCCACCGTCATTGCATCGGCGGGGGCCACGTACGCGTCCGACTCCTGGTCCGCTCTCAGCCACACCACCTCGTCCGTCAACCGGCCTTTGTTGACAATCCGGTACGGCGTGACCAGAAAACCGAATTCGTCGACGGCCGAGTACATGGCCAGGGACGAAATCAGCCCAATGTTGGTCCCTTCCGGGGTCTCGATCGGACAGATGCGACCGTAATGGGAAATGTGTACGTCCCGCACCTCAAACCCGGCCCGCTTGCGATTCAAGCCACCAGGGCCCAAGGCAGATAAACGCCGCTCGTGGGTCAGCATCGACAAAGGATTCGTCTGATCCACGACCTGCGACAGTTCACCGCGGCCAAAGAAATACTCAATGGCCGCCGAAATGCTCTTGGGATTGATCAGGCTGCGGGGCGTCATGTCCTCCACATCCTTGAGACTCATCCGCTCCTGAACCGTGCGGCGCAACTTCAGAAAACCTTTCCGCAATTCGTCACTGGCCAGTTCGTCAATGGTCCTCAAGCGGCGATTACCCAGGTGGTCGATGTCGTCGATTTCCACCCCCGGGTCGCCCGACACGAGGCGGATCAGGTAGCGGATGGCTGCTACCAGATCCTCCGGACGGAGGGTCATTTCGTCTTCCGCGATTTTCAACTGCAGCTTGCGGTTGATCCGAAAACGGCCGACGTTCCCCAAACGATAGCGATTCGTGTCATAGAACTTCTCGGCGAACAGGGCGCGGGCTTTTTCCAGCTGGGGGGGGTTGCCCGGACGCAAACGCTGGTAAATCCGCAGGAGCGCCTCTTCGTGACTGGAAGTATTGTCTTCCAAGAGGCTGTTGAAAATCAGCGGTGACCTTGGTTCGGGCATGACCATCACCGATTTGAGGCCCGAACTACATATGGCCTCCGCCGCGGCCTTGTTGATTTTATGGCCGGCCTCGACGATGATCTCTCCCGCCCGCCCGCTTTTGGCCGGATAAACCACATCATCCACGGCAATCTTGCCTTCGACCTTGCTGGCACTGCGGCCGTCGACAATTTTTTCGGTCGTCGTCTTGTAAAAGTGCCGGATGATGTCCCGATTCAGGCTAAACTTGGGGTCCATCGCTCGCAGCAGCGTGATCGCCGAAAATTTACCGCTCTGATCGATGCGGACCGTCAGAGCATCTTTTTTGCTGACATTGATCTCGATCCAACTTCCCCGCTCAGGAATGATCCGGCAGCTGTGCAACATCCGCTCACTGGAATCCGCCTCCCGCACGAAGTCCACACCCGGCGAGCGGTGTAATTGGCTGACGACCACCCGTTCGGCGCCGTTAATGATGAATTCCCCACCCCCCAACATGATGGGCATGTCGCCCAGATAGACCTCTTCCTCGATCGGCTGTTCCTTGGTCAGCCTCAGCCAGACACGGAGGGGACGCCCGTAGGTCAACCGCAGCTGGCGGCATTCATCCGGTTCGTACCGGGGTTTTCCCAGTTCGTAGCGGAGGTACTCCAAGCGGAGCGTTTTGTCATAGCTTTCGATGGGGAAGATTTCCTGCAGGACCGATTCCAGCCCCTGACACTTCCGCGTCCCCGCCTGGTTTTCATACTGCAGAAAGTTTTCATAACTGCGCGTCTGAATATCGGTCAGGTCGGGAATATGGAAGTCGTCCGGGCGCGTGCCAAATCGGCGGACATCCTGGGGCTGCAGTCTGCGTTGTGCCGGTACGGCCATAAGTGATCACTCCTGCAGATGGCTACAAGCAACGCGGAAACGGCCGGCGGCGGTGGGGACCCAGGGGCAGACGGGAAGCCGGGAGGCCCCCGCTGGCCCGCGGTCGTCCCGGTCGGGGGCTGGCGCACCGCACCAGCCCGAATACCGGCCACGCTTCAGCGTCTGTGGGTGGGGATAGGTCAAACAAACTCTACCTGGGTCGGCACGAGCACTGGGCATCGCCCGCGCCGTCACGTGCGAGGGTGGTTTCGGCGGGTGTTACTTGATAGAAACGGTCGCCCCAGCTTCCTCCAGCTTGGCCTTGGCCGCTTCGGCGTCTTCCTTGGAAACTCCCTCCTTGACCTTGCTGGGTACGCCTTCCACCAATTCCTTGGCTTCTTTCAGCCCCAGCCCGGTCAGGGCGCGGACTTCCTTGATGACACCGATCTTCTTGTCACCAAAGCCTTCCAGCACAACATCGAATTCGGTTTTTTCTTCCTCCGCAGCCGCAGCTTCGCCACCACCAGCGCCGGGAGCGGCCATGATCACGCCACCGCCCGCCGCGGCCTTGATCCCATGCTCGTTCTCCAAGTAATCGCTCAACTCCTTGGCCTCCTTCAAGCTGAGCTTGACGATTGCCTCCCCCAGCTCTTTCGTAGCGTCGCTGTATTCCAGTGTGGCAGTCGCTTCTTCTGACATTTTTGCTTTCGCCCTTTCTCGACAAGCTGCGGCCGGGCACGCGGCCCGCCGGAGCAACCCTAAATGAACAAAGGAACGGAACCGTCACCGGCTGCGTGACGGGCGTACAACAACCAAACTTGCCAACTCCTCCACCAGCTCATGCTGCCTGGCCATCCTCCTCGGCCCTCTGAGCGATCTGGCTGGCCAGCGCCCCGCCGGGGCCGAGCAGCTGAGCTGCCAGTTGGGCGCCGGGGCCCAGCATCTGGCCGACCAAAAGACTCAACTGCTCCTCCCGTGACGGCCACTTGCTGACCTGCTCGACCTCCTCCGGCGTCAACGACTCCCCGTCCATCACCCCACCACGCGGCACGAAACCCTCGTAGAGCTTCTCGCGCGAGAGCCCCACAATTTCTTTGGAGAGCGACACGATGTCGTCGCTGCCCCACACGATCGCCACGGGACCCTCCACTTCCTGGAAAGCCGCGTGCAGCGGGGTTCCCGCAGTGGCCCGCTGGGCCAGGCTGTTTTTCACCACCAGGAGGTGGATATCTTTTTCCCGCAGCGTCCGCCGCAAAGTCATGGTGCGGTTGGCATCCAAGCCGATCACCTTGACCAGCAAGGCATCCTGGATCCCTTCCAGCCGCGTGGCCAGGTCGTCGCTAATCAGGTTCTTCAAATACTTGCTCATCGTTCAACCATCGGAAGTCGCAGGTGGGAGGGTGGGTCGCCAGGGGGTGTCAAGCGGCAATCCGGATGGCGGGCGTCATGGTCGCGCTGATCGCCACCCCTTTGACATATTGGCCTTTCACCGAAGCCGGTTTCATGTTGAGGATCTGGTCGATAAACGCCTGCAGGTTTTCTTCGAGCTGTTGAGCGTCGAAGGAGAGCTTGCCGACGACGGCGTGCACAATCCCGCCCGCGTCGTTACGGAACTCCACCTTGCCCGCTTTATATTCCTGGACCACTTTGCCCACCTCGGTCGTCACCGAGCCCGCTTTGGGAGTCGGCATCAGCCCGCGCGGGCCCAGCTGACGGCCCAAGGGTCCCACCAGCTTCATCATGTCGGGGGTCGCGATACAAGCATCGAAGTCCATCCAGCCGCCCTTGATCTTTTCCGCCAGCTCTTCCGCCCCGACCTCATCGGCGCCCGCCTCCTGAGCTTCGGCGGCAGCCGGCCCTTTGGCGAAGACCACCACCCGCTTCGTCTTGCCGATCCCGTTGGGCAACACGATCGAACCGCGGACAATCTGGTCCGCCTGCTTGGGGTCGATCCCCAAGCGGACCGCGATCTCGACCGACTGGTCGAACTTGGTCCCCTCAAAGCTCTTCAACATCGCCACCGCTTCGGCCACGGTCAAAAGACCCTTGTCCTTGACCTTGGTCGTGAGGCTGGTCATCCGTTTTGATTTTTTTGCCATTGTTCTTCAGTTCACCCGTTCACGGTTCTGCTCGGTCCCATCGATTGCCTGCCGCCCCCGCTGTGACCGGTTCAACCTTCTTATTCAACCTCCAACCCCATACTCCGCGCCGTCCCTTCGATCAGCCGCTTGGCGTTTTCCAAATCGCTGGCATTCAGGTCATTCTGTTTCAGCTTGACGATCTCTTCGATTTGAGCGGCGGTGACTTTGCCGACTTTTTCCTTGTTAGGTACCCCCGAGCCTTTGGCGATGCCGGCGGCCTTCTTTAGGAGCGCCGCTGCCGGCGGGCTCTTGGTCACAAAATCAAAACTGCGATCGCTGTAGACACTGACCACCACCGGAATGGGCATTCCTCCGGCATCCTTGGTCCGATCGTTGAACTGCTGGACAAACTGCCCCAAGTTCACACCGAACCGCCCCAGGGCGGTACCCACCGGGGGCGCCGGGGTGGCCTGCCCTCCCGGAACTTGAAATTTGACCTGTTCTACCAGTTGTTTCGCCATCCGTTGTCTGTCTCCCCTTTGGCAGTCCGTCCCGCCGCGGTGCCAGGCACCGTCTCTGCTGGCCTACAATTTCTCCACCTGCCAGTACTCCAGCTCCACCGGCGTGGACCGGCCAAAGATGTTGATCATCACCGTGACCCGTCCGTTGGTGGTGTCAATGGTGTCGACCTCACCTTCAAAGTTTTCAAACGTCCCCTCATTAATCTTCACCCGCTCACCCACAGCGACAGGAATTTGCAGCCTGGGTTCTTCTGTCTCGACATCCTCGTCCTTGGGCACGATCCGGGCGACTTCGTGGGGCAACATGGGCGTAGGCCGGCCGGCGGAACCGGTGAAATCACCGATGCCTGGAGTCTCCCGCACCAGGAACCAGGTCTCCTCGTTAATGGCCATGTTGACGACGATATAGCCCGGGTACAGCTTGCGTTTGACAACCTTTTTTTTGCCACCCTTAAATTCGGTCACCATTTCGACCGGAACAATGATCTCCGTGAAGTAGTCCTCCATCCCCGCGACTTTCACGCGGCGGCGAAGGGCCTGAGCGATAGAGTCCTCTCGGTTGCTTTGGACTTTCAGGATGTACCAGTCAAACTTTTTTTCCTCCCCCGCCAGCTCCGGCTCTTCGGCCACAGCTTCCTCCAACGGCGCCACATCCTCCCGCTCGTCCTCCATTTCCCCGGCGGCGGCCTCGGCAGGTTCCGCCTCCAAATCGGTCTCGTCGGCCCACTGAGCCACTTCGGGTTCGGAGGGCTGGTCGCCGGCCTGCAGGGCGGGATCGGCATCCGCCGCCTCGTTGGCGGCGGGCTGGTCCGTCGCGGGCCGGTCCGTCGCAGGCTGAGACGTCGCAGGCTGAGACGTCGCAGGCTGGGCCGCCGCGGTCCCCGAGCTCGGATCGTGGCCCGCGGGGAGCCCGGGATCGTCGGTGGTTGGATGAGATTCGTCGATCAACTTTTGCCACCCCTTGCGTATCTTGCCTGGGTATCCGTTTCCTTCCGCCAAACATCCTGGGGGAATGTCGTGGCTGGCGGCGGCCTCGGCCGCTGGCCCGCGTTACCGATCCGAGCGGGTCAGCTGAGCACCCCCAGTCGTTGGAAGATGAAGGTCCACAGCAGATCGAATGCGTAGAGGAACACTGCCAGTGACGCGATGGTGATCAGGACGACGACCGAGCCCCGAATTAATTCGGTGCGGGTGGGCCACGACACCTTGCTCATCTCCGCCTCGACCGAAATCAAAAAATCGGCGAAGGTAGGCCAGTTGACGATGCGGTACGCTGTCCAGGCGCCGGCGCCGAGCACCAGGCCGGGGACGACGAACAGCATCATCATCTGGTTGGGATTCGCCATGTTACTGAGGCTCCAGGCACCCAGGGCAAACGTGACGGCGATCGCCGCAAAGGTGACTTGCCGGGTAACACGGCCTTGCGTCCGCTTGTAAACCGCCGCCCGCAGCAGGTTTTGCGTAAACGAGCCGAAGAAGCCTTTTTCGGCCACGCGGGCTTTCGCTTGGGCCGATTTCTCTTTTACGGTGGACACGCCAAGTCTTTCGTGCAAAGGAAAATAAACCGCCGGCCGGAGAGGCTGCTCGAGCCCTCACGCTCGAGCCGCCCCCCCGCCTGGCGGCGGAAATGGCAGGGGCGGCGGGAATCGAACTCGCAACCTCCGGTTTTGGAGACCGGCGCTCTGCCAATTGAGCTACACCCCTCCGCAAATACTGCTCCTGTTAGGCCACGATCTTACTGACGATGCCCCGACCGACCGTCTTTCCACCTTCGCGGATCGCGAACCGCACTCCCTCGTCGATGGCAATCGGCTTTTGCAATTCCACGTTCAGCTTCGCGTTGTCACCCGGCATACACATTTCCGCCCCGCCGGCCAGATTGGCTGTTCCGGTGACGTCGGTCGTGCGGAAATAGAACTGCGGCCGGTAGCCGCTGAAAAACGGCGTGTGACGCCCCCCCTCCTCCTTGCTCAACACATAAATCTCTGCTTCAAATTGCGTATGCGGCGTAATGCTGCCGGGCTTGGCCAGCACCTGACCGCGCTCAATCTCGTCGCGCTTGATTCCTCGCAACAACATCCCCACGTTGTCGCCAGCAAA
>CAYFZZ010000299.1:0-3915 GCA_964347545.1 uncultured Planctomycetaceae bacterium
CGAGCCCCAGGAACCGCGATCCCCCCAAAAACGGAGCGCCAAGCCGCCCCAAGCGGCCACCTTGGGCGGCAGCCCCAAGAACCCCCCGCCCCCCCAAAAACGACCCGCAACGGGGCGCCATGCGCCAGCCTGGGGCGCTAGCCCCAGGACGCGGCCGCCCCCGGACCGGCTGGTCGCCTGGCGGGGGGCGAGCCGGTAAAATGCAGGCACCATGACGCACGCAACCTGGATGGCGACGGCGGGGCTGTGGGCCATGGCCCTGCAGGCGGGTGCCACGGAATCGCCTGCCTCCCGGGAATAAGCGTGGTTCAACACCAGCCCTTCGCGGGCCAACCGCTCGAGATGCGGCAGCGGCGCGCCGTGTTGCGGATTGTAGAGCCGATACCCGTTGGCCGAGCTGTCCTCCGTCGTCAACCACACGATATGCGGACGGATCTGCGGCAGGGCCTCCGCAAATGGCCGCAACTGCAGATCGGCAATGCGAGAGGAGATGGAGTCGATGGCGGCCAGCGATCCCGACCGCCTGGTCCGCACGCGGGCCGCCGGGGCGGCCTGGACCCAACTGGGAGGGCTCGTTCCGCATCGCGTGGACTATTTGAGCGGCGGGACGGGAGATATCCTGCGGAAGAAAAAAGGGCCCCGGCAAAGATGACAACCAGGGGCAACCGCCCAGCGGATGGGAGGCGCCCGCCAGGGTGCCCCAACCGGTTTTGGACAGAAAGCAACTGAGGAAACGGAGCCGTAAAATGCACACCCGCAGAAACTTTTTAGGGGGCTGGATGGACACGATCGACGGGATGCTGAACTTCCCGCAGCCAACCCAACCGCTGGCGGCAGGTCTACCTGCCCGGGCCGGGGTGATCAGAAGCTGGTTGGTCTTGAGCCTGGTGCTGGCCGGTGCCGTACCCGCCACGTCAGAGACGACCCGGCCCGCCCAACCCAACATCGTGCTGCTGTTGATTGACGACCTGGGCTGGCAGGATGCCAAGTGCTATGACATCGACCAGCCGTCGCCGATGGAGACGCCCCACATCGATGCTCTGGCAACCAAAGGCGTCCTGTTCTGGCAGGCCTATTCGCCGTCGCCCGTCTGCTCGCCCAGCCGAGCCGCGATCCTCAGTGGTCACCATCCGGCTCGCGGCGAAATGACCTCGGTGGCCGGCGGTTACCCGCCACATCCCGGCCACCCGACCCGCTTCGGCACGATCTCGCCCTGGTACAGCTCGCGGATGCCGACGGACACGTTCACCCTGGCCGAGGCCTTGAAGGCGGAGGGGTACGTCACGGGCCACAGCGGCAAATGGCACGTCTCCCACCATCACTACGATTATCCCAATCCTTTTCACCACGGTTTCGACTTCTCCACGCACCACCGCGGCGTCCAGCACGCCATGCAGCCGGATCGTCTGACCGGGTTTGCCACCCGCGATCCCCAGGATCCGTACCGGCTGGACGAGCACGGTTTTCCCTTCGACGTCCCCCAGGACGCCGCGCTGACCTTCATCCGCGAACAGTGCGACCAGCCCTTCTTTCTGTACTACGCCACCTGGCTGGTCCACGGCCCCTGGCTGATGCGCAGCGAAGCCGTGCTGCGGAAATACGAACAGAAGCTGGGGGTCACCATCACCGAGAAACACAAGGACATGTGGGATGTGCTGGGCCAGAAGAATCCTTTTTACTGCGCGATGGTCGAGCAGCTGGATTACTACTTGGGGCAGATCTTCAGGTCCCTGGAACAGACCGACGATCCCCGCTGGCCGGGTCACAAGCTGATCGAGAACACCTACATCATCTTCACTTCAGACAACGGCGGCACTGAGCGTAATCACGTGGTGACCGACAACTACCCGCTGGACCGGGGCAAGATTTCGCTGAAGGAAGGCGGTACCCGCGTGCCGCTGATCATCACCGGTCCCGGCATCCCGGCCGGCGTGCAGACCGACGTGATGGCCAACGGGCTCGATTTTTACCCCACGATTCTCTCCTTAATCGGCGCTCAGCCAGCGGAAAACCAGCGGTTCGACGGTTGCGACCTGGCGCCGTTGTTGACCACGGATCCCACCGACCCGACCCGGGTCCGCGATGCCACCGGCCAGGTGCGGGATACGATGGTCTGGCACTTTCCCCACGCCGAAAAAACCTCCTCGATCCGGGTGGGCGACTACAAGCTGCTGCGGCGCTATGCCGGTCTGTCCGACACCTTGGAGCTGTACCGGCTGTACAACTCCGAGGGGGACCGTCCGCGGCGGGTCGACATTGAGGAGCAGCAGAATCTGGCGGCGGAGATGCCGGAGAAAACCGCCGCGCTGGATGCCCGCCTGACGGCGATCGTCGACCAGATGGGCGGCCGGCGTCCCTACTTCAATCCGCAGTGGACCGGCCAGATCCCCCACAAAGACCAGGTGCCGACCATTGTGGGGCACCAGCAGAACGGCCGCACCTTACAAGTCACCTACCGCAACCACGGCGCCCGGATCGTCCACCCCGACCTGATCTATACCCCCAACGACGGCCGCGAATGGCGGCGGACCTCGGGCCGCCTGGCAGGTGAGGACCAGGTGATCTTCACGCTGCCAAAGTGGACCACGCATTACTTTGTCAACCTGGTCGACGAAAACAACTTCCTGGTGATCTACCCGCCCATCAATCGGCCGCAGATGAAACAGGAGAATCTGGAGTTCCAGGACGTGGCCATCTTTGCCGGGTATCCCGAACCCGAAACGGGGCCGCCGGTGGACCTTGGCCAGTTGTCCGCTGGGCACCGCGCCGCGGCCGATGGCAAAACGGTGCTGCTGGACAAGGATTTCCAGGACGACCAGCTCGCCCCGCTAACGGGAACCGGCGCGGGCGTGTCGATCACCACACCGGCCGCCGGGACGGGCCAGCGCCGCCTGCGGTTGCAGGAGGCCAAAGGCCTGAAACAGGAATGGATGCCGCTGGTCGGCACGGACGTGGCCATCCCGTCGGCTCGCCATGCCGGCACGTTCCGGCTGTCGCTGGACGTGATGCTGGACCCCGCTGCGCCTGGCCTGTTGAACGTCATCGTGCGGGAACACCCATCGGGCCAGCCGTACACCTCGCCCGGCGATGTCCGCATCGGCAACGGCCGGATCAAGGCGGGCTGGCGGAATGTCATGGCCGCTCAGCCGGGTACCTGGTATCACCTCGAACTCTCCGGCCGATTCGGCCCAAACGCCGATAAAATGCTGACGCTGTCGGCGACAACGGCCGACGGGCGTGCTTGCCAGGTCGAAATTCCCTACGATGACATTCGCTTCGACAGGCCGACTTACATCAGCCTGGCCAGCCTCGGCCCGGTCGGCAGTGCGGTCCAGGTCGATAATCTCGTGCTGACTGTGGAAGACTGAAACGGCTGTCGGCGAGTGAACGCATGCGGCTGGCGGGCATGAGCGGCTATGGAAAACGGAAATGAGTGACCATGAAGAAAATGTTGCTGCTGATTGTCGCCTGCGTCGCCTGCGGTCCTGCCCCCGCCGCCCCACCCAACGTGGTCTACATCCTGGCCGACGACCTGGGCTACGGGGACCTCGGCTGTTACGGCCAGCAGAAGCTGAAGACGCCCCACATCGACCGCCTGGCGGCCGAGGGGATAAGGTTTACCGATCATTACTCGGGGAAAACGGTCTGTTCCCCGTCGCGGGCCAACCTGATGACCGGCCAGCATCCCGGCCGCGTGCACTGCCGGGGCAACGGCGACGAGAACCGCGTGGCGGCGCTCGATCCGGCCATGACCACCCTCCCCCGGCTGTTCAAAAACGCCGGCTACGCCACCGGGGCGTTCGGCAAATGGGGCCTGGGCATCACCGTCGATCCGGGCCCGCCCAATCCGCTGACCCACGGGTTCGACACGTTCAGCGGCTGGAAAAGCCAGGCGATTGCCCACACCTATTATCC
>CAYFZZ010000300.1:0-16996 GCA_964347545.1 uncultured Planctomycetaceae bacterium
GTTTCGCGGGACTTGGAGATGTCCCAGTTTTGACAGAACTTGCACCCCAGGTTGCAGCCCGCGGTGCCGAAGGAGAGCACACTGGTGCCGGGAAAGAAATGGTTCAGCGGTTTCTTTTCGATCGGATCGACACAAAAGCCGGTGCTGCGGCCGTAGGTCGACAGCGCCATTTGGCCGTCACGATTTTCCCGGACGAAACAGAACCCGCGATCACCCGGCTTGAGATGGCACTCGCGGGGACAAAGGTCGCACACAATCCGATCCTGATCGGGATGGGTGTGCCACCAGCCACCCACCCGGGCGCCGTCGTCCCAGGAGCCTTCCTGCGGCGGAAGAGTTACCACACGCGACATGATTGGGTTTGCAGAGGAGGCAGGCAGAGCGAAACGCGGACCCCGCGCCTTTATTCTACTCATCCTGCGGCGATTCGTCAGCCGGAGGGTCCCCTTCCTGCGGCGGTTTTTGCTGCCGGACCCGCTGTTGGAACTGCTGCAGGGTCGCCTGCAAGGATTCGACCAGCCGGGGCACCTGCGGAGCTGCCAGGTAGACACGGCTGGAGACGGCCGGATGCGGGTAGAGGTTGGTGAGAAAGTCTAGCTTGAATTCGGAGGCCCCGTGAGAAATCATCAGGCCGTTGGCGTAGGTGCCAGCCAGCATGGCGTCGGGCAGTTTCAGCTCGTCGTACAGCTCCTGCATCGTCGGCCGCTGCTGCGGTTCGCCCCGGGGCAGCTCCGCCGGCGGCCCGAATTTCTGCTGGTACATCTCGAGGTTCTTGCGAAGCGCATCGACCACTTGCGGCAGGACGGCGTGGGGGACGACCACCCGAGCCACGATTTTGGCCGGGGGCGAGAGGTTTTGGACGAAGTCCAGCACGAACTCCGTGGCCCCGGTCATCAAAATCACGCCAGTGCTGAAGACGCCCCCTCCGACGTTTTCGGGGACGCGAGCGGAAAGGTGGCCGGCACGTGCAGGTTGGCTTTCCCCGCTCTCTCCCTGTGGTCGCTCGGATTCCGCCATCACGTCCTTAAGGTAGCTGGATTGGCAGGATAGATCCAGACCGGCCGGCCTCTGCGGCCGGGGGGCACTCCCCCCCGCCAGTGATGGTGGGTGGGCGTGGCCGCCGCTTATAATGCGGGCCCAGCCAGGAAGGGGGGCGGGGGTCGGGAGTCTTTTTTCCTTGTGGCCGCAGCCGGTTCAGAAAAAGCAGTCACGCTATGTGCCGCAAGAAAAAAAGACTCCCGACCCCTGGGCGCTGCTCCTGGCACCCCCCTTGGCCCCGAGACCCCCCACGCCGATGCCTCGCATGAAACACCGCTGGATCCTGTTTGCCGCGGCCGGCCTCCTCCTGCCCCGCCCGGCTGAAGGGACGCCACCGACACCGGCGGCTGGGTCACAGCTGAGGATCGTGACCTTCAACGCTCAGTGCCTGGCCGCGCCGGATACCCGCGACACAAGGCTGCCCCGCTTTCGCTGGGATATCGCTCGCCGCCGCCACCTGGAACAAGTGGCGCACCTGGTGGAGGTCTTAGAGCCCGACCTGCTGGCCCTGCAGGAGGTCACCTCCCAGCCGGCCATCGACCTGCTGCTGAAGGTGCTGGCCGCCAAGGGACTGGACCGCTATGCCGGTTACCACGTCGAATCGCAAGATCATTTTGCCGGCTTTGACATCGCCTTCATTTCGCCCCACAAGCCAGACCTGGTCGACGGGCAGCCGGTGCGGATGATGGTTTCGCCGGCCGGCGATGGAACCTGGCGGGAAAGCTTTTCGTTTCGCGACAAGGAAGGTCGCGAGGTCCAGCGGGAAACCGCACTGACCCGGCACGCCCTGTTTTACCTCGACGTGCAAGGACGAAAACTGGGGTTTCTGGGACTGCACTTGAAGTCCGATCCCAGCGACGATTATGCGAACGCACGACGGACGGCCGAAGCCCTCATCGCCCAGCGGATCGTCCAGCGCGAAATCGTCGCTCGCGGATACACGCCAATTGTCCTGGGGGATCTGAATGACTATGATCCCGACGTGCCCGACCGGGATCCGAAGCGGAGCACGAAAACCCGAGTGCTCAAGCTGCTGAAAGATTACGACCCGGACCAGGCGGGTGACGAACTGGTCAATGCGGCTCAGCGGATCGTGCGGGTCGCAGATCGCGTGACGTCCCACTGGGACCTCAATGAAAATTCCACTCCCGACGCGGGGGATGTCTTCACCATGATCGATCACATCCTGCTGCCTCGATCGTTGGCACCCGCCATCCGCCGGACGTTCGTCTGCCGGATCGGCGACCTGAAAACCTCCGATCACTGGCCCGTGGTCGTGGATTTGAATTTCCCGTAAGCGGGCGCTGGCTGGCTCCATGTCCGATTCGATCGCCCACTCGATTGATCATGCGGTGCTGCATCCGACGCAAACCGAGCAAGATTTGCGGGAGGCGTGCCGGCTGGGGCTGCAGCTGCAGGTCGCCAGCGTGTGCGTCAAGCCGTACCTGGTGCCGTTGGCGGCCGATTTGCTGGGAGGGTCCCCGGTGAAGGTGTCGACGGTGATCAGCTTTCCGCACGGGGCGTGCAGGGCCGAACAGAAAGTGGGGCAGGCCCACGACGCTTGCCGAGCCGGGGCGGTTGAACTGGACATGGTGGCCAACCTGGGTAAGGTCTTTGCCGGAGAATGGGCGTACGTCCAGGACGAGATGGCGAGCGTGGTGGCGGCGGCCGCCCAGCATCAGGCCATCGTCAAAGTGATCCTGGAAACGGGGTTGCTGGTGGACGATCAGCAAAAAATCGAGCTCTGCCGCTGCTGCGAAACGGCCGGCGCGGCGTTTGTGAAAACTTCCACCGGCTTTGGGTACGTCCCGCAACCCGATGGAACGGTGGTCGCCACGGGCGCCACGTTTGCCGACGTGGCCCTCCTCCGTGCCACCTGCTCGGAAAAAGTCGGCATCAAGGCCTCGGGGGGCATCCGGACCCTCCAGGTCGCGCGGCGGTTCCTCGAACTGGGCGCCACCCGCCTGGGAACCAGCGCCACCCAAGCCCTGGTCGACGAAGAACGTGGCTCGGCCATCTCCCCCGCGGACCAGCCCCCGGACTAACCCCCAGCCCCCTCACCGCTCAACCCCCACCCCTCAACCCCCACCCCTCACCCTTCAACCCCCAGCCCCCTCACCATGCTCGAACTCTACGACCAGATTCAAGAAGCGGCCGCCCAGATCCGCGCGCAATGGCAACACCCCCCCCAGGTGGGCATCATCCTGGGGACCGGCCTGGGCAGCCTGGCCGGCCAGATCGATGTGGATGCGGCCATCGAATACCACGACATCCCCCATTTTCTCAACTCGACCGCCACCAGCCACCGGGGCCGGCTCGTCTGTGGCGACCTGCAGGGCCTGAAGGTCATGGCCATGGAGGGTCGCGTCCACGCGTACGAAGGACACCCCCTCAAACGGATCACGTTGCCGGTGCGGGTGATGAACGAGATGGGCGCCCAACTGCTGATCATCTCCAACGCCGTCGGCGGTCTGAACCCCAACTATCGCCTGGGCGACATCATGGTGATCGAAGACCATCTGAATTTGATGCATGAAAATCCCCTGATTGGCATCAATGACGAACGGTTGGGTCCGCGGTTTCCGGACATGTCCCAGCCGTACGACCAGCGGCTGGTGGACGTGGCCTTGGAAGTCGCCCGCCGCGAAAACTTCGCCGCTCACAAAGGCGTCCTCGTGGCGGTCACCGGCCCCAACCTGGAGACCCGCGCCGAATATCGCTTTCTGCGGTTGATCGGCGCCGACGCGGTCGGCATGTCGACGGTCCCCGAAGTGATTACGGCGGCCCACTGCGGCCTGCGGACGGTCGGATTGTCGATCGTCACCGACATGTGCCTCCCCGACGCCTTGGAGGCGGCGGACATCCAGCGGATCATCGCCACCGCCAATGCGGCCGAACCAAAGCTGCGGGCGATCGTGCTGGGATTGCTGGCGGAGGTCAGCAGGGAGTAGTCGCCGATCGGATTGGGGGAGGAGAGGAACGGGGGAATGAAGCAGCGTGATCCTGCCCCAGCTGGAAACCCGACCCCCGACACTCGACGCTCGGCACTCTGGGCCCAAATGGAAGAGTCGGCGTCCTGGATTCAGACACTTTGGCCGCTGCGACCGCGGGTGGGGATCATTTTGGGTAGCGGATTGGGTGATCTGGCGGACGACATTACCGAGGCGGCATGTTTTGCCTACCGCGACATCCCGCACTTCCCCCAGTCCACCGCGGTGGGTCATCAGGGCCGGCTGGTCTGCGGCCGCCTGGCGGGCGTGCCGGTCCTGGTGATGCAGGGCCGCCCGCACGCGTATGAGGGTTATACGGCCCAGCAGATAACGTTGCCGGTCCGCGTGATGAAGGCCCTGGGCATCGACCTGCTGATCGTTTCCAACGCCAGTGGGGGGCTGAATCCCAATTACCGGCCCGGTGACATCATGGCGATCGAGGACCACATCAACTTGACGAACGTCAATCCCCTGATCGGTGTCAACGACGATCGGCTCGGCCCGCGTTTTCCCGACATGTCGGCCCCCTACGACCGAACCCTGCTCGACCTCGTGCTCAACATCGCCCGGCGGGAAAACTTCGTAACCCACCTTGGCGTCTATGCCGCCCTGCGCGGACCCACCTACGAGACGCGAGCCGAATTGCGTTTTCTGCGACGGATCGGCGCCGATGCGGTCGGCATGTCGACCGTCCCCGAAGTCATCGTGGCCGCTCATGCCGGCCTGCGGACGCTGGCCCTGTCCGTCGTCGCCAACGTCTGCCGCCCCGATGCGGCTCAGCCGACCAGCGGCCAGCAGGTCGTGGCCGCCGTCGAAGCGGCGGCACCGAAAGTAAAAGCCATCCTGGAGGGCGTGCTGGAACATGAGCGTTAATGGCCGGGCGGGTCTGTGACAAGGGGCTCGGCGTCGAGCTCTCATCGTCAGGGCTGGGAAAAATCCTGGGACCGTGAACCTTCAATTTTTCTACAATACGGTACTCACCACTCACCAGTAACCACTCACCAATAACCACTCACTCCCCACCCTATGCCGCTCGCAGCCATCATTGCCAAGAAGCGCGATGGGCACTCCTTGACCGCCGAGGAGATCGGTGGCTTGGTGCGCGGTTTTTCCGAAGGTTCGATTCCCGCCTATCAGATGGCGGCCCTGGCGATGGCGATTTGCATTCGGGGCATGTCGCCCGACGAGACGGCCGCCTTGACCGCCGCCATGCTCGCCAGCGGCTCGACCTTGGAACGCTTTGACGATCCCCGGCCGCGGGTCGACAAGCATTCCACCGGGGGCGTGGGGGACAAGGTCTCGCTGGTCCTGGCCCCCTTGCTGGCCTGTTGTGACCTGCTGGTCCCCATGGTCTCGGGGCGGGGCCTGGGCGCCACCGGGGGGACGCTGGACAAATTGGAGGCGATCCCCGGCTTTCGCACCGATCTTTCCCAGGACGAGATCCGGGAGGTGACCCGAGAAGTGGGCTGTGTGATTACGGGCACCACCGCCGACCTGGCACCGGCCGACAAAAAGTTGTACGCCTTGCGTGACGTGACGGGCACCGTCGAGTCGGTCCCGCTGATTACGTCCAGCATCATGAGCAAGAAGTTGGCCGAAAATCTGGACGCGCTGGTGCTGGATGTCAAGTTTGGTGGCGGAGCGTTTATGAAAAGCGTGGACGACGCGCGCCAACTCGCCCGCTCGCTGGTCCGCGTCGGTACCAAAATGGGCGTGCCGACCACGGCCCTGCTGACCGATATGCACCAACCGGTGGGGCAGATGATCGGCCATGCGGTCGAGGTGGACGAGTCGGTGGCGACGTTGGAAGGCCACGGGCCGGACGACCTGGTCCAGCTGGTGTTGGCGTTGGGTGCCGAGCTGCTGGTCAGTGTCGGTCAGGAGGCGACCGGTGAGGCGGCTCGGCAGCGGCTGAGCGACCATTTGAGCTCGGGACGGGGACGCCAGAAGTTCGACCAGCTGGTACGGGCCCAAGGCGGCGATCCCGACGCGCCCCGACCGGTGGCCGCCGCCACAAAGTGGCCGGCCACCCAGGCCGGGTACGTCACCGCCATCGACGCGGCCAGCTTGGGCTGGCTGATCATCGAACTGGGAGGTGGCCGCCAGTTGATGAGCGACCGGATTCGCCACGATGTGGGAGTCCAGCTGCAGGTCCGCGTCGGCGACGCGGTCAGCCCGGGTCAGCCGTTGCTGAGCCTGTTTGCCGATCCGCACGAGGTGCCCCGAGTGCGACCCTGGTTGGAGCGGATTGTGCAGATCGGCCAACAGCCGGTGACGGTTGGCCCCTTAATTCACGAGAGACTGACAGATGACTAGCTCAGCCAAGTTGACGACCGCCCAGCAACAAGCCCTGGTCGACGCCGCCCTCGCCGCGCGCCAGGCCGCCTACGCCCCCTATTCGAACTACCCGGTCGGCGCCGCCCTGCTGGCCGCGTCGGGCGAAATCATGACCGGGACCAATGTGGAAAACGCCTCGCTGGGGCTGACCCTCTGCGCCGAACGCGTCGCGGTGGCCGCGGCGGTCACGGCCGGCCAGCGGCAGTTTCAGGCCCTGGCCGTCGCCACGGACGGGGGGGCAACCCCCTGCGGCGGCTGTCGGCAGTTCCTGGCCGAATTCGGCCCGGACCTGACGATCCTGTTGGTGGACGTCCGGCAACCCGCAGCCGTGCGGCAGGTTAGGCTGAACGACCTGTTGCCGCAGCCCTACGGGTTGGGGGGAGTGAGGAGCGAGGGGTGAGTCGTGAGGTGGCTGAGCGTGGTGTGGTGGCGGTGATCCAGCGGGAGGGTCGATTGCTGGTGATCCGCCGTTCCCAGCAGGTCGTGGCGCCGGGGGCTTTGTGTTTTCCCGGCGGTGCGGTGCAAGCGGGCGAGTCGGAAAGGGGGGCGTTGGTCCGCGAACTGGAGGAAGAGCTGGGGGTGGCCGTGCACCCGCGCCGCCAGCTATGGCAAAGCGTTACCGCCTGGAAGGTGGCCATTTCGTGGTGGCATGCCGAGCTGGCGCCGGCCGCAGAACTGCAACCCAGCGCCGCGGAAGTGGCGGCCGTGTACTGGATGACAATCGACGAATTACACGCTCACCAAGATCTCCTCTCCAGCAACCTGGAATTCCTCCGCAGGATTCGCTCGGGTCAGATCCTGCTGCCGTAGTCCGCGACCTACCGCAGATCGTGCTCTTCCAGAGCGGCCACGTAGGGCAGATTGCGGTATTCGTCGTGGTAGTCCAGCCCATAGCCGACGACGAACTGGTCGGGAATTTCGAAACCGACGAAATCGGGTTCCAGGTCGACTTCCTGGCGGCCCTGCTTGCGCAAGAGGACCAACGACTGAACCGACCGGGGCCCCAGGTTCTGAATCCGGCGGCTGACGAGGCTCAGCGTGTGGCCCGTGTCGAAGATATCGTCGACCAGCAGCACTTCCCGGTGGGTGATGTCCGGGATCAGCTCGTCGTAAATCTCCAGCTCGCTCCGCGTCGTCGTCGCCCCCCGGTAACTGCGGGCCTGCAGGACACCGACCCGCAGCGGCATTTCCAGCAGCCGGATCAGGTCGGCCAGCAGGATCACGCTGCCAGTCAGGATGCCGATGATCGTCAGCGGCCGGCCCTGGTAGTGGTCATGGATCTGGCTGGCGATCCGCTGCACGCCGGCTTGGAGTTCGTCTGCGGTCAGCAAGGTTTTCATCGGGTTTCGGGGTTCGGGTTGCAGGATGGGGGATGTTTTATCAGGTCAGGACGCCGGCGACGCAGGCGGTCATGAAGGCGGCCAGGGTGCCGCCCAGCATGGCTCGCAGGCCGAGCCGAGCCAGGTCGCCTCGCCGTTGGGGAGCGATCCCGCCGATCCCGCCCAGCTGGATTCCGATCGAGCCGAAATTGGAAAAGCCACAGAGGGCGTAGGTCAGGATCCGCACCGACCGGTCGCTCAACGGATTGCCCGCTCCGGCGTCCATCCACCCGGCCAGCTTGTCATAAGCGATGAATTCATTGGCGACCATCTTGATGCCCAGCAGTTCGCCGGCCGGGAAGCATTCGCGGGAGGGGATGCCCATCATCCAGGCCAGCGGCCAGAACAGATAGCTCAAACCCCGCTCCAAAGACCACTCCCACGTTTGGCCGGTCAGCGAATTGACGAAACCGCCCAGGGCCCCGATCGCCGCGTTGCTCAGCGCAATCAGGGCCAGGAAGGCGATCAGCATGGCGCCCACGTTGAGGGCCAGCTTCAGCCCGTCGGTGGCCCCTTTGGCCGCCGCCTCGATCAGGTTCGCGTCCTTTTCAACCACCTCCACCTCGACATGCCCCAGCGTCAGCGAGTGTTCGGTTTCGGGATACATCACCTTGGCAATCAGCAAAGCGGCGGGTGCGGAAATGAACGAGGCCGTGACCAGGTGGCCCGCGTCGATACCCATTTGCACGTAGGCCGCCAGGACGCCCCCGGCGATCGTGGCAAAGCCCCCCACCATGACCGCATTCAGCTCGGACATCGTCATCCGCGAGACGTAGGGACGAATCGCCAGCGGGGCTTCGGTTTGCCCCACGAAAATATTCGCGGCGGCCGACAAGCTTTCCGCACCGCTGGTCCCCAAAGTCCTCTGCATGATCCAGGCAAAAAAAGCGACCACCCGTTGCATGATGCCCAGGTAATAGAGCATCGTCATTAGCGAGGAAAAAAAGATGATCGTGGGCAACACGCCGAAGGCGAACGAGCTGAGCAGCTGGCGGGTGCGGGGAAAGTTCGCCGAGCGAAACAGCTCGACCTCCTCCGCAATCGCTCGGCGCACCTCCAGCTCCCACCCCGGCTGATCCAGATCCAACTCCCGGACGGTCCCGCCCACCGTCAGCGGGACCAGGCCCGCTTGACCCTCCAGCCTCGCGATCACCTGGCGGGTTGCCCAGCCGACGTCGTCGCGGATGCCGCGAAAGGGCAACGGCTGCCCTGCCAGGAGGACGGGAACTTCAATTTCCGCATCGGCGCCGAACATGAAGATCGCGCCCGCATCGGCGCTCTGAACCACCGTCGTGAAAAAATCGCCCATTCCCTGGAACAGCCGAGCTCCGGGTGCCGTCTTGAGGATCAGCACCGCGAAGAGGAACTGCAGCAGCAGTCCGCCGAGGACGACCCGCCCCGGAAAATTCCGCTTGTGCGAGCTCATCGACCATGCCAGGCCAATCATCACGAACAAGCCCACAAAGCTGATCAGGCGTTCCATGGACGGGTGGCCCGTGGTGGGAGGCGCGTGGGGAGTGGCGAGTGGGCCGCCTGGCCGCCGGTGACGGCGGGGAG
Organism: uncultured Planctomycetaceae bacterium; assembly: GCA_964347545.1. GTDB lineage: Bacteria > Planctomycetota > Planctomycetia > Pirellulales > UBA7805 > CS4-C045. The sequence goes on from CAYFZZ010000300.1 coordinate 9,302, forward strand.
GCTACGCGATTTTTATAAGAAGCGGGGGAGGCGGGGGGCAAGCCCCGCTTAGGGACCACCGCGGGCCACGCCCGCATCCCCGCTCACGTCCCGAATGAAGGAGACCTCGGGGTTGTTGCCGCCGGGCACATCGCGAATCTGCAGGTATTCGGCCACATAGCGTTGCGGCTTGGGCAGTTCCGGCAGGCGAAAGTTGTCCCCCTTTTGCAGAATCGGGCGAAACTCGGGAATCGTCCCAAAGGCCCGCGTCCCGGCCGCCTGGCAAGGAAACCAGCTCCCCTGGCCGCGGGAGTCGGTCAGGTAAAATTCCGGATAGCAGTGGTCGGGGACCCACACCGTCCGCGCCGGGATGTTGTTGACGCGACACATGGCGATGAACAGCGAAGAAAGTTCCTCGCAGTCGCCCGTGCCGTCGCGCAAAGCGGCGAAGGCGCCTTTGATCGGGCCCCGCTGGTACTGCACGTGGTCCCGCACCCAGTCGTAGATGGCCTCGACTTTCTGCCAGTCCCCCTCGACACCTTCCACCGCCTCCCGCGCCACCTTGCGAATCTGGCTCCGCTTTGTCTCGATGTAGGGGCTCCCGCTGAGGTAAGGGCGTAACTCACGACCCGCACGCGGAGGCACCGCGTAGTCTTCCGGATGGCGAGGCACCAGGAGGGCTCGACGAGTCACTTCATAAAGAACCACGGCCCGCGCCGTTTCCGTGGGGCCCAGCCGCGGGATGTGGACCACCATCCGGCGGACCGTCGAACCGACGTCGACGAAGGTGATCCTGGCGACCTGCGGCGAGGCCTCTTGGCCGATCTGCCGCACCGTCTGTTCCGGCCAGTCCCGCGGTACCGGCGTCATCGCCGTCAGGTCGATCAGCGGGCTGCCGGTGGCCTTGATCACCAGGCCCACCTTCAGCTGCACAATCTGGGGTGGTCCCCACTGCAGGTGCGAACGGTCCGCCTGGTCTTGAATTTCGGCCGCCATCCCGCCTGCGGCGGTGGCCAACAGCATCAGCAGCAAGAGGATGGCGCGCACGGGAACGTCTCGAACGTCTCCAGGAGCCGGGGCAGACTCCGGCGTCCGCCCCTCCGTTCCATTCTAATTGCTGCTAGCTGCCCGGGGCCGGCGCCAAGGTCGGAGGGGCCACCGTGGTGGAGCCCGGGCTCACGACCGTCGGTCCCTGAATGACACCGCCAGGGATCATCCCCCCTTCGAAGACGGTCCCGTCGCCCAGCATGGCGGGCCCGTAACCGCACGGATCGCAGGTGGGAGTACAACAATTGGCCGCAGGGGATCGCCAACCGCGTCGCCCGCCGCAGCAGCCGCGTCGCCAGCCGCAGCCGGCCAAGGTGACCATCGCCAATGTCGACAGCACGATAAACTTCTTCATAGCCGCTATCTCCGCTATTAAAGTTTGCTCGACCCCGGCGAAACACCATTCCAGACAACTCTACAACACAGCCGATGATGTGCAAACAAAACAGATGTTTTTTATTTTCCACGGCGTTTGTTATGCTTGGCTCACGCGATTGGCACCTATCGTTGTTACCATCGTTGCAAACGGCAGCCCCCTGACTGCCCGGGTAGAGGACCGGTGATGCCGAAAAACGCGAATCTGTGGGTCAGGCGCCTGCCGGCGGTGGGGCTGATCGTCGTCCAACTCCTCCTGGGAGGGGACCGGCTGGCTGCGGCGGGTAGTGGCAGCGGGGATGAACGGGCAGGGGATGAGCGGCCAGGGGATGAGCTGTGGTTGGTCGACTGCCGCGCCTTGACGACGGTCCGTGCGGCCACCCAGAAAGTCGACCACCGACTGCGGGCCTGGCGCTACGACCGTGCTCAAGCCACCTGGCAGCGGCAGGAACAAGCCCAATTTCTGGAGGCGACCGGGCGCGTGATGCCGACCTGCTTCTGGGTCCATGGCGATCGGGTCGATCCCGACAAGTCGTTCCACATCGGGCGGGAGGTTTACCACCAGCTGGTCGCGGATCGCCCAGCAGGCCCCCCCATCCGCTTTGTCGTCTGGTCCTGGCCGACCACCAAGCAAATGCACGGCCGGCCCTTAAAGGATGCGCGGATCAAGGCCGCCCGAGCGGATGCGGCCGGTTACAGCCTGGCCTGGGTACTCAGCGCTTGCGATCCGGACACCCCCGTCAGCCTGCTGGGCTTCAGCTTCGGCGCGCGGGTCGTTGCCGGTGCGGTCCATCTGGCCGCGGGAGGCCAGCTGGACGGCTATGCCATCGCCGCCGATCGGCAGCCGGCCGGCGCTTACCAGGTCGTCCTGCTGGCGGCTGCCATGGACGATCAGTGGCTGCTGCCGGGGAAAAAACATGGTCAAGCCCTCCAGGGAATACGGCAGCTGTTGCTGGTCAACAACGGCCAGGACTGGGTGCTGAAGCGCTACCACCTGCTGAAGTGCGGCAACGGCTGCCAGGCGTTAGGGTATCAGGGGCTGATCTGGCCGGCCTCCTTGCCAGACCACGAGGTCACCGTTTCCCAGATGAACGCCGGCCCTTATATTGGCAAGCAACATCGCTGGGGCCCCTACGTCTACACCAAGCCCGTGATCACCAAGGTCCGCCAAACGATCCTCTCGCCACCGGCACCGCCCCTGGCCCAGCCGCCTGAAAAGCAGCTGCGAGGAGCGACTCGCGACCCCGCCCGCGACCCCGCCCGCGACCAGATCGCAACTACCGGTGCCGCAGACGAAAGACCATAATGGGTGGCGTGGACCAGCCCCTGGCATATCTGAACGGCCGCTTCCTTCCGCTCGACCAGGCCAACCTGGCGGTCAACGATACCGGCCTGGTGCTAGGCGCCGCGGTGACCGAACAGCTGCGTACGTTTCGGGGCCGTTTGTTTCACCTGGAAGACCACCTGCGGCGGCTGCAACACTCGCTGGAGATCGTCGGCGTCCAGCCGGCAGAGAGCCTCTCCCAGATGGGGGAGATTGCCCGACGGCTGGTTAAGACCAACTATCCGCTGGTCGATCCGGCCGACGATTTGGGATTATCGATTTTTCTCACGCCGGGTCCCTACGCCACGCTGAACGAAGGCGCCGGTGGCCCGCCTTGCCTGGGCATGCATACCTATCGAATGCCTTTTTGTCTGTGGGCGGACAAGTATGAAACGGGTCAAGCGTTGGTGGTGACCGATGTCCAACAGACGCCTCCGGAATGCTGGCCACCCGAGCTGAAATGTCGCAGCCGCATGCACTACTTCCTGGCCGACCGCGCGGCGGATGAGGCCGATCCGGGCGCCCGCGCGATCCTCTGTGATGCCAGCGGCCACGTGTTGGAAGCGACCACCGCCAACCTGATGCTGTACTTCCAAAACGAGGGCTTTGTGACCCCGCCCCACCAGCAAGTGTTGCCCGGCATCAGCTGGTTGTCCCTCCTGCAGATCGCCCAACCCCTGGGATTCCCCTTCCACGAACGGCCCTGCCGCCCCGCCGACGTGGCGGTGGCGGATGAAGTGATGTTGAGCAGCACGCCGTTCTGCCTGCTGCCGGTGACGCGTTGGAACCGAGCGGCGATTGGCGACGGTCAGCCTGGCCCCGTCTTCCGACGCTTGATCGCCGCCTGGTCCGAAATGGTGAGGGTGGACATCGTGCGGCAGGCGCATCGGTTCGCCCAGCGGCCGTAAACGGTTCCCCCCGCAGAAGGCCCCGCGGCGGCACCAGCGGTCAGCGGGCCAGAGCCAGCTCTTTCAGCGCCTCCAGGGTGGCCAGCAGATCGTCCCGCGCCACCTCTCGCCAGCCGTCCGCTTTGTGGCGGAGGATCGCCAGTTTGAACGATTCGAAGGCCGTGGCCAGGTCCTCCGGCAGTTCAGCCAGCTCAGCAAACGGTTTGAAAGGCACGGCGGCGACCTCGAGCGTGGCCGAACTGGCGGGCGGCAAGGGGCCGGCTGCCGGTTCGCTGCCAAAGTCCGGAGCGAAAGATTCCTCGCGGCCGGGATCGCGGACCCTACCCCGCTTGGTGGTCAGCGTGGCAGGCAGACCAGCGGCGAGGTCCAGCACCACGTCCTCATCCAGGTCGACGGCGACCACGTCCTCGGGCCGAGGTCGGGAGGCGGGGGGCTTGCCCAGCGTCTCCCACCGCTGGTGGCGCATGGCCGCCACGGTCCAGCCGTTTTGCACGGCCCCCTCCAGCCACATTTCCGCATCGGGCCAGTCCACCGCACCCAGGAAGTGGCTCCAGAACAGCCCCTCGTATGCCTGCCACTGCTGGCCAAAGCGGTCGTAAACCCGCCGCAGACGTCCCACGTGTTGAGCACTGACGCCCCCCACCCGCTGGCTCCACGCCTCGTCCGTATAAGCGTCGGCCTCCGCACCGGCCTCCAGCAACTGGTCACGCCACTGGCAGATGATCTTGCCCTTCTCCCAGTTGGTCGTGCTGATCAAGTGGCTCCACCGCTGGACAAAGACCTCCGAGGCCTGCTCGAGATCCCACTTGTCCCGGCGAGACCGTCTTTTGCCGGTCGGGGAGTTGCCCATCATCGCTGGCCCCCCTTCAGCCGGCAGTTTCGGCCGCTTGGAAACCACAGCTCTTGTGCGAGCCATCGCAGAAGGGGCGATTTTGCGAAGCCCCGCAGCGGCACAAGGCAATCGCCGGCTTGTCCGCGGCAATCGGGAAAGCGTTTCCCTCGTGATCGATCACGGTGACAGGGCCCTCCACCACAAAAGGCCCATGTTGGCGGCAACGAATGACGACGTCCGACATGATGGTTCCTCCCTCTGGCCAACGATGCTCGGCTTGCCCGGCGATGGCCAGCCACCTGCAGCCGGGCTGGCCCACCCGCGCACGAATTGCTCGCCAGTGTACCGCCGCGTCCCGCACGACGTAAGGGTGCCACACGGGCCGTCCACCGTTCACTCGCCCGGTTCGGCCTCCGGCTCAGCCTCAGCCGGACGTTCGTCATCGATCCCCTGCCGCGCGGCCGCGTCCGTGCCGTTTTCGGACCAGGAAGTCGGGTCCAGCTGGAAGACGAGCAGGACTTTGAAGCGGGTGTCCAGCAGTTCCTGCTGTCCCTCGTTGCCCAGCCGGTCTCGCTTCTTCTGTCTTTCCTGGGCCGCGGCGACGTCCGCTGGTGCGTCCTCCACCGGTGCGTCGGCGGCGACCCCCAGGGCGCGCCGACCGGCGGCCAATTTGCCTTCAACCGCCTCGTCGGCGGCCGGCTGATCCTTTGCCAGGACGCCGGACGCTTCCTCGGCCTAGCGCTCTCCCAGGTCCTCGGCCAGGGCGTCTGCAGCAACCACCCTCTCTGCCCCTGCGACCTGCTGGCCGTCGCGGCGGGACGGCGAGGCCGCCGGGCCCTTCGCGGCGGCGGCAGGCTTCAGCCCGCCGATTTGCGCAGGCCGCTCGGTCGTCGAGCGTGCGGCAAACGAGCGTGCGGCAAACTTGTCGTCGTCCGCAGCGAGTTCCTCGGCAGGCGGCAGAAACGAGCCGCTCGCGGCCGGCTTGCGTTGTGCCAGCTGGTCCCGCGAATCCTCTTTTGCCGGCCGTGAAAGGCTGGCCAAGAGGTCATCCAGGCGGCGATCGGCGCGGACCAATTGCACGGTCGCCGGCTGGTCCTGTAGCCTGGCCAGCGTGGCGGCGATCTGCCCGCCGGTCCCTTCGATCTGGAAGACAATCTGCCCGGCGGCCGCGGACTCCGCCACCTCTGGCACCGACCGCGTGTCCGCCAGGCTGCTTCCCCCTTGCCTCTGCAGCCTCATCGGCCGCCATTCCCGCTGGCGGGCCGGCGGGGGGCGGGTCTCCAGCCGGCTGCGGACGTAGGCGTCCACAGCGGCCGGACTGGTGGGCGAGCGGAAACGAAACAGGACGACCCCATCGCTGTCGCTCCACGATTGAGCCGCCGGGGCCGGTGCCCGACGGACCTGAGCCGCCTCGTTTTTTCGCCGAGCGCTGCGCTGCTCTTCCACGACCCGATCCAGCGCCGGGGCCAGCGCCGGGGCACGGGTGGCCGGTCGGGGCTCGGCTTCGGTCGCCTTAAAGGCCAGATCCCGGTCCAGGTTCCCGCGGTCTTGCAGCGCCTGTTTTTTTTCCAGATCGCCCAGCTCGCGGGTCAGGCCTCCGCTGTCCACCCCTTTTTTCCACTCGGCGAGTGCCTCCTGCGGGGCCGGGGCGGCCTCCATTTCCAGGCGCTCGGCCACCAGCGGTTCCTGCCGCCCCCCCACCCGCTGGTCCCCCGCGCCCTCCTCCGGCACGGCACGAGGTGGCTCCGGCGTGTCTTTCCGCGCCACGCTCACCTCACCCGGTCTGCCGCTGTAGATCATGATCGCCACGGCGACGGCGATCGCCAGGGCCGACCAGAGCCATCCGCGGCGGAACCCCTTGTCGTTCGTCCTCTCCCCTTCCCCCGCGGGCCGGGCCGTGGGGGGAGGGGGAACGGGGCCCGCAGAGGTTCGCTCGGCCTTCTGAGCGATCTGCTGCAGCACCCCGTCGGCAAAATCCCCTTCCAGCCGCTGGGGCGGCAACGCGTGGATGTCGCCGCGCAGGGCGGCCAGTTCGTCCAGCCATGCGCGGGCCTCCCGGTTGTCGGCCAGCAGCTGTTCCACCTCCTGCCGCTCGGCGCTTGTCACTTCACCGTCGAAGTAAGCGCTGATCAATTCTTGCAAACGCGCGTCCATAAATACCTGGCTGGTCAGCCGATTTCTTCCTGCATGACTTTCCGCAATTCATCCCGCAGCTGTAAGCGTGCCCGATACAGCCGGCTGCGGACGGTACCGATAGGCAAATCCAACAGCTCGGCAATCTGTTCGTACGAATATTCTTCCATTTCCCGCAACACTAAAATCGTCCGGTGTTCGTCGCTCAACAAGGCCAGCGCCTGTTGCAGCTGGGCGGCGCGCTCCTGCTGTTCCAGCCCCGCCGCGGGGCCATCGCGGTTATCGACCGGCTGGTGGCCAGTCGCCTCCCGGCTCTGTTCCAGCGACACGGTCGGCCGCCGCCGCCGGCAGTGGCTGATGGCCAGGTTGAGCGCAATCCGGTACAGCCACGTGTAAAAGGCGCTGTTGCCGCGAAAGGTATGCAGCTTGACAAACGCCTGCACGAAGGCGTCCTGGACCACGTCGCGGGCGTCCTCCGTCGCACCCGTGACATGCACCACCGCATGGTACAGGCGGTCCTGGTACCTGGAGACCAGCTGGCCAAAGGCGGTCGCTTGACCTGCCAGGGTCGCTTCGATCAGGTGAGCGTCGTCAGTCACAACGGCTCCGCAGGGATAAGACAGGGCCCCTGGCGAGAAAGTTCCCGCCGGCGGGGTTTTCTTGCAAAAAAGCGGCTTTTGCGGGCCCCCGCTGGCCTCATGATTATCCTTCGTCGGCAGGTTGTCAAATTATTGCCCACCCTCAGCTTAAGGCCCCCGTCCGCCCCGGCCCCCTCCGGTTGGCCGGATGCCCGGTCGGGTCGCCGCCCTGCGAAAAAAATCGGGTTTCGCCCCTGCCAGGCAAATACCGCAGGAGGGGGTCGGGAGTCTTTTTCGCGATATCCGCGTCCCGCGCGCGATCGACTCGGTCGCGGTGGCGAAAAAGACTCCCGACCCCGTACAGGTTGCCGACGCTCGAAACGTCGTAACCTTGTTCTGCCGCCCGGCGAAACACGCACCAGGCCGCAACCGTGGAAAGGCCCGTCCCCCGTTCCCGATCTTCCCAAAAACGAGCCGCAACGCGGCGGCATGCGCCAGCCTGGGGCGCCAGCCCCAGGA
>CAYFZZ010000301.1:0-17190 GCA_964347545.1 uncultured Planctomycetaceae bacterium
CTGCATCGGTCGCGAGCGGGCCAGCAGCGACTGGTTGGCCTGAGCGTCCAGGACGGCGCGGGCCCGAAAGAGGTGGTCGGCCGGTACCAGCAAGCGGATCCCCAGGATCCCGGTCAGGCCTGCCTGAAAAGCGCCGTCCACCTGGCAAGGGATGCCGGCGTTCTCCAGGGCGATCCGCATGATCTGGGCCAGGCTGGGGTCGGTCAGCGTCGAGAAAACGACAAGTTCTTGGGGGTCGGGTGCTGCCATGGTCTTGCCTCTACTTTCCCTCTTGAATGTCGAAACGGATCCCTTGAGCCAGGGGCAGCTCCCGGGAATAGTTAATCGTGTTGGTCGCCCGCCGCATGTAGGCCCGCCAGGCGTCGGACCCGGATTCCCGGCCACCGCCGGTCTCTTTTTCGCCCCCAAATGCGCCGCCGATCTCCGCACCGCTGGTGCCGATGTTCACATTGGCAATCCCGCAGTCACTGCCGGTGGCCGAACAAAAAAGTTCTGCCTCGCGAACGTCGTTGGTAAAGATGGCCGATGACAGGCCTTGAGGGACACCGTTGTGAATCGCCAGCGCTTCGTCCCAATCGTGGTAGCGGATGAAATACAAAATCGGGGCGAAGGTTTCCTCCTGCACGATGGGCGCCACGGCCGGGATCTCGACAATCGCCGGCCGCACGTAGACCCCGTCGGCCGGCACGCCGTCGCGGATGCGACCCCCGCCATGCACCGTCCCTCCCTGCTGGACCGCCTGCCGCAAAGCCGCTTCCATGGCCGCCCCGGCCTGTTCGTCGATCAACGGTCCCACCAGGATCCCCGCTTGCCGTGGGTCGCCGATCGGCAGCCGGCCGTAGATCGCCTGCAGACGGGCCAACAGATCGTCCGCGATCTGCTGGTGCACGATCAGCCGCCGCAGCGACGTGCACCGCTGGCCGCAGGTCCCCACCGCCGCGAAGGTCACGGCCCGGACCGCCAGCTCGAGATCGGCCGAAGGGGCCACGATCATCCCGTTGTTGCCCCCCAGTTCCAGCAGCGAGCGACCCAGCCGAGCGGCCACGGTGGGACCCACCGCTCGGCCCATCCGCACCGAACCGGTGGCCGAGATCAGGGGCAAGCGCGGATCGGCCGCCACCGCCTGACCTACCGCCGGCCCGTCGCCGAGAATCAGGTTGGTGACCTCGGCCGGGACGTCGTCCATCTGCCGGGCCACCCCCGCGGCAATCGCCTGGCAGGCCATCGCACACAAGGGGGTCTTCTCCGACGGTTTCCAGACCAGCGTGTCGCCGCAGACCAGGGCCAGCATGGCGTTCCAGGCCCAGACGGCGACGGGGAAGTTAAAGGCGGTGATCACCCCCACCACGCCCAGCGGGTGCCATTGTTCGGTCAGGCGGTGTTCGGCCCGTTCCGAAGCGATCGTCAGGCCGTACAGCTGGCGGCTGAGCCCCACGGCGAAGTCGCAGATGTCGATCATCTCCTGGACTTCGCCGATGGCCTCCTGAGTGATCTTGCCGGCCTCGGCGCTGACCAGCACGGCCAGGTCTTCCCGAGCAGCTCGCAAGGCCTCGCCGATCCGACGTACGTACTCGCCCCGCCGCGGAGCGGGCACGGTCCGCCAGCGGAGAAACGCCTGGTGGGCCGCGGCCACGACGGGATCGAGCTGTTCTGGCCCAGCCGCGGTGAAGGAGGTCAACGCGGCCCCATCGATGGGCGAACGAATCTGCAGTTCGGCCCCGCTGCCAGCCTGCCAGGCATTGCCAATCGCGATCGCCTGAGGGGGCGTCGGCAGGCCGAGGCGGTTGAGCAGGCTGTACAGATCCGCCGTCATCGCGACCAGCTCAGCGTGAAGGGGTACCGGCTACCGTGCGTCGACGGTCTGCGCTATTGTTACCGCGAAAAAGAGGGATGGCAATGCGCCGCCCACGGGATGGGCACCCGATGGCCTGCCCGGCGGCTTCGAGGCGCCCAGCCGGACGGAGGCCGTTTCCGGCGCGCTTCCGCCCCGAATCCCCCAGTTCCTCCCGGATCCGACCGGCCAGCAGGACCAGTCCCGCGATCAACCAGATCGTCCTGGCCAGCAGATCATTCCACGGCATGGGCGATCCTCCGAAAGACTCCCTCAGCGGCTTTCCCAATATGCCTGGCGGGAAAGGGGGGAAAGCTGTCGGGCCCAAGGGGACGAGCCCATTGTGGCGCCGGATGGGATCCGTGACAATGATCTTCCATCTGCTTGCTGGTTGCGTTTGAGAAGGGGAGTTCCTCCGTGCGCCTTTTATTGTTCAGCGATGTGCACCGTGATCTCGAGGCCGTGGAAAACCTGGTGCAGATGTCACAGGATGTCGACGTGGTGGTGGGGGCCGGGGACTTCGGCTCGATGCGGAAAGGGACGGACGAGGTTATGGAGGCGTTGTCCGCCATCCAGCGTCCGGCGGTGGTGGTGGCCGGCAACGGTGAGTCGCCGGAGGAACTGGCCGCGGCCTGCCAGGTGTGGCCCACCGCCCAGGTCCTGCACGGCGCGGGAACACAAATCGAGGGGACCAGGTTCTGGGGCGTGGGCGGGGCGATCCCCGTGACCCCGTTTGGCGCGTGGAGCTACGACCTGACGGAAGATGAGGGCCGGCAGCTGCTGGCCGCTTGCCCGCCGGGTGCCGTGCTCGTGTCCCATTCACCCCCCCACGGCGCGGTCGACCAGTCGTCGGCCGGACAGCACCTGGGCAGCGTTGCGGTGCGGGAAGCGGTCCAGCGGGTGCAACCGGCGCTGGTCGTCTGCGGACACATCCACGACTGCAGCGGCCAATCCACGACCCTGGACCAGACGCCGGTGGTCAATGCCGGCCCGCAGGGGATCGTGTGGGAGTTGCCAGGGCCTTAGGTCCGGGTGGATCTGCCGGCCGGCGGCGGGCCAGTAGCGGGTCGGCCGTTGGCGAAGTTTTCCAGAAGAGGAGTTGAACGATGAGCAACCGTGTGAGGCGAACAGGGGGATGTGGGTGGGTCCGCTGGTCGACGATGGTCCTGCTGTTGGGGATCGGCGGCAGCCGTCCGGCGGCGGGGGATGAATACCTGAGCGGGATGGTATGGGAAGAGCCGGCGGTGGTGCGGCCCGGGCGGGACGGGGGCCCCCCTTCGGATGCCGTGGTGTTGTTCGATGGCAAGGACCTCTCGGCATGGGAAAACGCCTCCCGCTGGCGAGTCGAGGACGGGGCGATGATCTGCGGGAAGGGGAATATCCGCACCAAACAAGCGTTTGGCGACTGCCAGCTGCACATCGAATGGTCCGCCCCCCTGCCCGTCACCCGCCAGGGCCAGGGGCGGGGCAACAGCGGGGTGTTTCTGATGGGCATCTACGAAATCCAGGTACTGGACTCGTACGACAACCAGACCTACTTCGACGGCCAGGCCGGGGCGATCTACAAGCAGACCCCCCCGCAAGTCAACGCGATGCGGCCGCCGGGCAAGTGGAACGTGTTCGACATCCTCTGGACGGCACCCCGTTTCCAGGAAGATGGCTCGCTGAAATCTCCTGCCTTCATCACGGCCCTGCACAACGGGGTCGTGATCCTGAATCATTTCCAGCTGGAGGGGGACACGCCTTTCGTCCGCCCGCCGCGCTACGCACCCCACGCGGAACGGCTGCCGATCATGCTGCAGCACCATGGCAGTCCGGTCCGGTTCCGCAACATCTGGGTCCGCGAGATCCGGCCGGCGCCGGGCCAGCGGGTCCGAGCCCCGTATCTCCGCAATGCCCGCGGGGAGGAACGGCCCGTGCCTTAAGCGGACAACCCCGCCCCTCCCCGCCTGTGGCCTGCCCGGGTCTCGTGGGTCCCGCACCAACGACGTCGCCCCCGGACGCGGCCCTACATTTCGGTGGCCCCGGAGGTTTCGCTGCTGTAGCGAGTCGTCCCTTCGCTGAGGAAGTAATGGCCAAAGCGGTTGGCCAGGAACGGTTCTAGGGCGATGTCTTCCTGACGGACAAATCCGGCGGACGGCAACTTTCCGGCGACGTGCAGGTCCAGCGCCGCGCAGAGGGCGGCGGCCGTGGTGATCTGAATGGCGCTCCACGGTTCCCCGTCGATGGTCCGGGAGTAAATCTTGCGGGCGTCGCTCTGCTGGACCAGCTGTCCCTTCCGCCAGCCGGTCACGCTGCAAAAGATGACCACCACATCCTGAAACGTCACCGGGAGGGCTTTTTCCAGAATGTCCTTCAACACCTCCCGCCGCTCGTTCAACCGCAGCTCGTTGACCAGCAGAGCCATCAGGTCGCGATGGTCCAGGTAGCGGATGGTGCGATAGTGGAGTTCGCGGACGCGACCCTCCAGCGTTTCGCACAGCGTCCCCAGGCCACCGGAGGTATTGAAGGCTTCGTAGCGGACGCCGTCCAACGAAAAATGTTCCAGACCTTCCAGCGGCAAGACCTCGATCCGCTGGCCCTCGTGGATCGCCTCGCACGGGTTGCAGTACTCATTGATCAGCCCGTCGGTCGACCATGTGAGGTTGTATTTGAGCCGGTTGGTGGGGAACTGCGGCAAGGCGCCGACCCGCATCTTCACCGAATCGAGTTCCTCGAATTGCTGGGTCAGGGAATAGGCGATCACAGAGATGAAGCCGGGTGCCAGCCCGCACTGCGGCATGAAGATCTGTCCGGGAGCGGCTCGGTCGGCCAGGTGGCGGACGCGATGAGCTGTTTCGATGTCTTCGGTCAGGTCGAAGTAGCTGAGCCCGGTGTTGAGGGCGACTTCGGCCACCTGGGGATTGAAGTGGTAGCTGAGCGCCGAGACGACGCTGTCACAGCCGCTCGTCGCCGCCGCCAGGTCGGCAGCCCGGCTGGCGTCCAGCACCTCGGTCTCGACCCCCGACTGCTGGCGGATCCGCTGCAGCGAGTGGACGTCGACGTCACCCACACGGACCTGGTAGTCGCCGGTGCCGGCCAGAAACTTGGCCACCATCCGGCCGATTTTGCCGCTGCCTAATAACAGAACCCGGTGCATCGCGACTTTCCCCCTGCCTGCCCCGCGGCCGCCGCTCGATATAATACCGACAGCCGCAGGGCCAAAACAGACGCAAGCCCGGGGGACGTCAAGGCCGACCCGCCTGCGTCTTGCGCCAATCGTCGCTCGGTGCCCGCGCCCAGGCCGCTGGATCAGCCGGGACCAGGGGGCACGGGCCGGCAGAGGGGGCCCGGCACCTGCGGAGGGCCGTGCCGCCAGGTGGCAGGTCGCAAACGGACGATGGAAAACCAACATGGCTGATCCCAACCCGACCGACGCCAGTCAGTTGCTGTGGCAGCCGCAGCCCGCCGCGGCCGCCCTGGTCCACCGCTTGCTGGACGACTTCCTGCGTGCCAGCCCGTGGACCGAGCGATTTGCTCAACGCCTGCAGGACGAGACGGGGACGCGGCTGGTCGATTGGGTAGACCACCTGACGGTGCCGGGCAGTGACCAGCTGAAGGCCGAACTGTTTCAGCAAGGCTTCCAGTCGCTGGCCACCGCAGACCGCTCCCAGTGGCGGCATCCGCAAGGCCTGTTTCCGGCCATCCTGCTGCAGGCCGAGCCCCGGTGGGAACTGGCGGTGCGTGTCGAGTCGGTTTCCGATTTCCTGGCCGCCCACCAGATCCCGGACGCCACCCGGATCGAGGGCCCGCCGCTGGCCCCCCTGCGGCGGGCACGGATCGTCGAGGAGGGATCTACCCAGCTGTGGGTGGTCGAGCGGCATGGTTATGAAGGCTGGGAGTCGGCGGCCCCGCTGGCCCGGTCCGTGCCAGCGATCCTCGCCCACGCAGAAGCCTTTCGCCACCGCCGGCGGGCCTTCGCGACAGAGCGGGAGGGATTTGAGCACGCGCGGCAATTGCTGGAAGCCGCCATGGTGGATGTGGGCAGCGGCCGCGCGGCGGACCTGTTTTTTCAGGCAGAACGGGATTACTGGCAGCGGCGGAACCGCGCGGCACGCCTTCAACGAGCTCGGCAAGATGCCCTCGGTCTCGGCTGGGCGAACCACGATCACCACACCTACCGTTCCAGCCGCGAACATTTTGCCGAACTGATCGCGCTGTTCGAATTGCTGGGCTGCCAGTGCCGGGAACGGTTTTTCGCAGGCGCCGAAGCAGGCTGGGGCGCTCAGGTGCTGGAACATCCCTCCTGCCGCGTGGTGATTTTCGCGGATGTCGACTTGTCCGCCGAAGAGGTCTCGGGCGACTTCGCTCACGAGGGGCTGGCACCCCGCCAGCAGCTGGGAACCGTCGGCTTGTGGTGCCGGCTGCACGGCGAGGCCTTCCTGCAAGCCGGCTTGCACCACCTGGAATGCCAGTTCGATTTTGATCGAGCTCGCCAGCAGCTGCGCGAAGCCGGCGTGGAGACGATGGCGCCGTTCACCGATTTTGACTACTTGAAGCAGGCCTTTACCGAGGGGGAAATGTGGCAGGTGGACCCGCTGAGGATCGACGCGGCCCGGGCCGAGGGCTTGATCACCGAGGAAGAGGCCGCTCGCTTTCGCCGCCACGGGGCCCTCGGCTCCCACCTGGAAATCCTCCAGCGCGATGACGGCTACAAGGGCTTTAACCAGTCCGGGATCAGCCAGATCATCAAACAGACGGACCCTCGCGGCAAGTACGGCGCTTAGGGCGAGCGCTGTCCCAGATGGACCACCTTCCCCGCCTCCCCTCCCCTGGCGGACGGTCCCGCAAAGGGCTCGGCCGTTAGTTGCAAACCCCTTTCCCCTGTGTTAGTCTACAGCTCGTTTTACCGCTGGACTCCGGGCCCTGGGTGGTCGACCTTGCTCCCGGGTGCCTGATCTCGAACACCTTCAGGAGACTCGTGATGAAAACGCAAACACTCGCCGCGGTGGGGGTTGCCCTGGGCCTGTTGTGCGGCGTCCAAACGGCACACGCTCAACTGGTGACCGCCTACTATGCACCGACCGTGACCTATTACGCGCCCACGCCGACCGTGGCCAATTACGCCCCCAGCTCGTGCTGTGCGCCCGTGACCACGTATTACGCGCCGGCCACCACCGCCTATTACGCGCCCCGCGTCCCCGTGACGACCTATTACGCGCCCAGCGTGCCGGTGACGACCTACTACGCTCCCAGCGTGCCGGTGACCACGTACTATGGCGGTCCGACGCTGGTCTACGACCCGACGCGGTTCTGGCCGCGGCGGCGGTGGAGCTGGATGTGGTAAGCCGCGGCGCTGGCCGGGCGTAGGCCACGGACGAGTGCGGGTCCCCCGCAGGCGGTTCCCCCGGTCAGGAACGGGCCGGCCGCTTGTCGGCCAGAGTTGCCTCCTCGGGGGGATCGTCCCCGTCATCCCGAAGGCGAGGGGCCAGGCTCCCTCCACGCCGGTGGGTCTCGGCCCGTTCGCGGTCAATGCCCTCCCGCGTTCCTGCCAGCCGCCCCTTCAAATCCTCTTCTTCTTGCTCGTCGTCCTCCCCGTCCCCCTCTTCTTCCTCCGCCCTCCAGGAAGGAACCGTGCCGTGCGGGGGATCCGCGTCCGCGGGCAAGGGCGGTCGTAGGACCCCACCGAATTTTAGGACCGGGAGGAGAACCAGGCTGGTCACGAACTTCAGACGGGATAAATGGCGTCCCAAAGATCTGACTCCGAAAAACAAAAGGGGCAAACAGTCAGGGCTGGTCCGGCACCCCCCGCCGTTCGCCGGGCCCTGGGGTCCGTTCGTGGCACGCCCTGGTAGCGTGTGAAGGGGCAGGTTTCAGTTTACCCTCAAGGTTCCCGTTTGTGGTCAACGCCCCGGGGGCGGCCCAAAGTGGGGTGGACCTGCTGGCCCGGGTGAACCCGCCCCCCCACTGGTTGCGTGGGCAAGGTTGGCTGGAAAGAATGGGTGGCGGTGGGCTGGCACGCAGGCAACGCGGCTCGCTGGCGGGCTGGCCGCCGGGCTGGTCCCCCCAGCGGGGACAGCGGGCGACTTTCGCGGACGACTTTCAGGATACGGTACACGGCAAAAGGTTTTCGGATGCATTCACAGCTGGTCGTACTGGGTGGCGGACCTGGCGGTTATGCCGCGGCGTTCCTGGCCGCCGACCTGGGATTTGAAGTCACGATTGTCGAAGAAGATGCTCGGCTGGGCGGCACCTGCCTGCTGCGCGGTTGCATCCCTTCCAAGGCCCTCCTGCATGTGGCCAAGGTGATTCACGAAAGCCAAGATCTGGCCGAGTGGGGTGTGCAGCTGGGCCAGCCGCAGATCGACATGGATCGCATGCGATCCCGCAAAGAGAAGGTGATCTCGACCTTGACCAAGGGCCTGGCCGAACTGGCCAAGCGCCGCAAGGTCCGGCGGATCCAGGCCCGCGGCACGCTGGAAAGCTCGCAGTCCCTGCGGCTTGGCGGAGGTGAACCGGCCAGCTATGGCGAGGGGGACGTGTTGAGCTTCGATCATTTGATCCTGGCCACGGGTTCCTCGCCGGCGATGCCGTCGCTGTTCGATATCGGCAACCCGCGGGTGATGGATTCTACGGCGGCCCTGGAGCTGCCCGACCTGCCCGGCTCCCTCCTGGTCGTCGGGGGCGGCTACATCGGGCTGGAGATGGGCACCGTCTACGCCGAACTCGGCTGTCGCGTGACCGTGGTGGAAATGCTGGACGGCCTCCTGCCGGGTGCCGACCGCGACCTGGTCAAGCCGCTGGGCAAGCGGCTGGAGAGGCTGCTGGAAAACATCTACCTCAAGACCAAGGTCACGGCCCTGATCGATCATGGGGATCAGGTCGAGGTGATCTACGACGGCGAAAAGATTGGCAGCGAAAAATTTGATCGAATTCTGGTAGCCACCGGCCGCCGACCCAACAGCCGAAACCTGGGACTGGAAAACACGCGAGTGCAACTGGATCCGCAGGGGTTTGTGGTGACGGACAAGCAACAGCGGACGGCCGACCCGTACATCCTCGCGATTGGGGACGTGGCGGGCGAGCCGATGTTGGCGCACAAGGCGTCGCACGAGGGGAAGGTGGCCGTGGAGGCGCTGGCGGGCGAACCGGCGGAATTTGACAAGCTGGCCATCCCGGCCGTGGTATTCACCGATCCGGAGATTGCCTGGGCCGGCCTCACCGAGGAAGAGGCGAAACGGGAAGGCATCCCCTACGAGGCCGCCCAGTATCCGTGGGCCGCCAGCGGACGGGCTCAAGCCGTCGGCGCCACGGCCGGATTGACCAAGCTGTTGTTGGAACCGGGTACCGAGCGCGTGCTGGGCGCCGGCCTGGTCGGCAGTGGGGCCGGCGAGCTGATCGCGGAAACGGTGCTGGCTATCGAAATGGGCTGCACGGCCCGCGACCTGGCCGAATCGATCCACCCCCACCCGACGCTCAGCGAAACCATCGCCTTTGCCAGCGAAGTGCAGCTAGGCGTGGCCACCGAAGTCTATCGTCCCAAGCGGAAGAAGTAAGCCGGGATACGAGTCTGCGATGCAACGACAAGCGCGCACCAAGAAACTCCGGACCGACATACACGGCCTCCAGCAAAAACTGCGATAGGCGTTATTCATTATTCAACCCCTGACCCCAATCGCCTGAGGATGAACCGGCAGGAAACTCTGCAGCGGCTGGCCGCGGTCACCGAACCGTACGACATGATCGTCATCGGGGGTGGCGCGACCGGCCTGGGAACGGCCGTGGACGCCAGCCAGCGGGGATACCGGGTGCTGCTGGTGGAACAGGCGGATTTCGCCAAAGGCACCAGTAGCCGCAGCACCAAGCTGATCCACGGGGGCGTGCGGTACCTGAGGCAGGGAAAAATCTCCCTGGTGCTTTCGGCCCTCAAGGAAAGGGGCCTCCTGTTGAGAAATGCCCCGCACCTGGTCCATCCGCTGCAGTTCATGATCCCCGGATACCGATGGTGGGAAGTCCCGTACTACGGCATGGGCTTGAAGGTCTATGACCGCTTGGCCGGCCGCTGGTCCCTGGGCCGGTCCCACGGGGTGTCGCGCGAGGAGGCCTTGCGGCGGATGCCCACCCTCGAACCCGCCGGACTTCGCGGAGGGGTCGTCTACCAGGATGGCCAGTTCGACGACGCGCGGCTCAGCATCAACCTCGCGGAAACGGCGGCCGAGCAGGGGGCGGATGTGCTGAACTACGTCCAGTGCGTCGGCCTGATCAAGGAAGGGGGCAAAGTCTCGGGTATCCAGGCTCAAGACGTGCTGAGCGGACAGCAGCATGAAGTCCCGGCGCGGGTCGTGGTGAATGCCACGGGCGTGTTTGTCGACGATGTGATGAACATGGACGATCGACACCATCCCCGCCTCCTGACCTTCAGTCAGGGCATCCACCTGGTCCTGCCACGGGAGTTTCTTCCCGGAAACTGCGCTCTGATGGTTCCCAAAACGGACGATGGCCGCGTGCTGTTCGCCATCCCGTGGCACGGACGCGTGGTGGTCGGGACGACCGATACCGAAGTGGAAGCTGCTTCGCTGGAGCCCGTGGCCATGGAGCGGGAGCGGAGCTTTGTCATGAGTCATATCGCTCAATACTTGTCCCGTGATCCGAGCGACGAGGACGTGCTGTCCGTGTTCGCCGGCCTGCGTCCCCTGGTCCGCTCGGGCAAAGGACACAGCACGGCTCGCCTCTCCCGTGACCACACGATCGTCGTCAGCGACGCCAACCTGGTCACCGTTGCCGGCGGCAAGTGGACCACGTATCGCCAGATGGCCCAGGATACCGTGAATCGAGCCGCGGAAGTGGGAGGTCTGGAGAAACGGGCCTCCGCCACACAGAACCTCAGGATTCACGGAGCGACCGAGGCAAGGGCATCCCGCGCGAGCCTGGCCGTGTATGGTGCGGATGCCGATGCCGTGGCGGCGGTCTGCCGCACGGAACCGGGGATGGACCAACCCCTTCATCCCAGGCTCCCGTACCAGCAAGGGGAAGTCCGCTGGCATGCCCGCCAGGAGATGGCCATGACCGTGGACGACGTGTTGGCTCGTCGCACCCGGGCGCTGTTTCTCGACGCTCGAGCCAGCATTGAGGCGGCCGCCACCACCGCCGCTCTGCTGGCCAGCGAACACGGCCACCCCCCCGAGTGGGAAGCAGAGCAGGTACGCCGCTTTACAGAGATGGCGCGGCGGTACGTCTATACCGACGCGGCATTGGTGGCGGCCAAGGTGTAAGAAGGCACGGGGTCAGGACACCTTGAGAAGAAGAGGGGGTCAGGGCATCTTTTCTGGCCGGCGAACGGCCTTTACCTCTGTCGGCGGGTCGCGGAGAATAAAAGGCTCGGATGGTGCTCAGGTGAATCTGGTAAGGAGCCGTGCGGATGGCAGCCGAGATTGACATCAAGAAGTCCGCCAGCAGCGACATCGATCCGGCGGAAACGGGTGAGTGGCTCGATTCGCTGAAATATGTGCTGGAGAGCAAAGGTCCTCAGCGCGTGCAGTATCTGTTGTCGGTGCTGGACGAGTACGCTCATCAGCAGGGCGTCGAGCTGCCGTTTACGGCCAACACGCCCTACATCAATTCGATCCCGGTCGACCAGCAGCCGGTTTATCCGGGCAACCGGGAGATTGAGCGGCGGATCAAGAGCATCATCCGTTGGAATGCGATGGCGATGGTCGTGCGGGCCAATCGCGACTTTTCCGGCATCGGCGGTCACATCTCGACCTACGCCTCCTCGGCCACCTTGTACGAAGTCGGTTTCCATCATTTCTTTCGCGGCAACCGCGATTTCACGGGGGACCAGATTTACTTCCAGGGGCACGCGTCGCCCGGCGTCTACGCTCGGGCCTTTCTGGAAGGCCGGCTGACCGAAGAACACCTGGTCAACTTCCGCCGCGAGCTGCCGGCAGGCACCGGCCTCTCCTCCTATCCCCATCCCTGGCTGATGCCCGACTTCTGGGAATACCCGACCGTCTCCATGGGCCTGGCCCCGATCATGGCCATCTACCAGGCGCGGTTCAACGAATACCTCCGCGATCGCGGCATCCTCGATACGTCCGGCCGCAAGGTGTGGGCTTTTCTGGGAGACGGGGAATGCGACGAACCGGAAACCCTGGGAGCCATCACCTTGGCCTCCCGCGAAATGCTGGACAACCTGATCTTCGTCATCAACTGCAACCTCCAGCGCTTGGACGGCCCGGTCCGCGGCAACGGCAAGATTATCCAGGAGCTGGAGGCTATCTTCCGCGGTGCCGGCTGGAACGTGATCAAGGTCATCTGGGGCGACGACTGGGACCCGCTGCTGGCCCAGGACGAGGAAGGCATGTTGGCTAAGCGGATGATGGAAGTGGTCGACGGCGAATACCAGAAGTACACCGTGGCGGGCGGCCAGTACATCCGCGAAAACTTCTTTGGCAAGTATCCCCAGCTGCTGGAGATGGTCAAAAAGTACTCGGACGAAAAGCTGGAACGCATGCGCCGCGGCGGGCACGATCCGGAAAAGGTTTATGCCGCCTTCCAGGCGGCGACCGAAACGGTCGGCCGGCCCACGGTGATCCTGGCCAAAACGATCAAAGGGTACGGGATGGGCGAAGCGGGCGAGGGGCGGAACATCTCGCACCAGCAGAAAAAGCTGAACGAGGAAGAGCTGCGTGAATTCCGCAGCCGCTTCGGGATCCCCATTTCGGACGACGATGTGGCCCATGCGCCATTTTACAAGCCGGCCGATGACAGCCCGGAAATGAACTACCTCCGCCAGCGGCGGGAGGCCCTGGGCGGCTTCGTCCCCAGCCGCTCGACCCAGCCAGTCACCCTGGAGGTGCCCCCCCTAACCGAATACGAAGAATTCCTGGCCGGCAGCAAGGGCAAGGAGATGTCCACCACGATGGGGCTGGTGCGGTTGCTGAGCAAGCTGTTGCGCGACCAGCGGGTGGGCCGGCACATCGTGCCCATCGTTCCGGACGAATCGCGGACCTTCGGCATGGAGGGCATGTTTCGCCAGTGCGGCATTTACGCTCATGCCGGTCAGCTGTACGAGCCGGTCGATTCGGAACAGTTGCTGTACTACAAGGAAGCCCGCGACGGGCAGATCCTGGAAGAGGGGATCACCGAGGCCGGCAGCATGGCCTCCTTCATTGCCGCCGGTACCAGCTATGCGGCTCACGGGATCCCCATGATCCCCTTCTTCATCTACTACTCGATGTTCGGCTTCCAGCGGATCGGTGACTTGATCTGGGCCGCCGCCGATTGTCGCGCGCGGGGATTCCTGATCGGCGGGACCGCCGGCCGCACGACACTCAACGGCGAAGGCCTCCAACACCAGGACGGCCACAGCCTGCTGAACGCCATCGCCTTCCCCACCGTGCGGGCCTACGATCCGGCCTTCTCTTACGAGACAACCGCCATCGTCTTCGACGGGCTGAGGCGGATGTATGCCGACAACGAAGAGGCCATCTATTACCTGACCGTCGAAAACGATAACTACCAGCACCCCCCCATCCCGGAAGGGGAGCATGTCGTCGACGGCATCATTCGAGGGATGTACAAGTTTTCCAGCGTGGCGGCTGACGGGGGCCGGCCGACCGTGCAACTGTTGGGCAGCGGAGCCATCCTCCGCAGCGCCCTGGAAGCTCAACAGCTGCTGGCCGAAAAATACGGAATCGGCAGCGATGTCTACAGCGTGACCAGCTACGGGCAACTGGCCCGCGACGCCGAGGCATGCGATCGCTGGAACCGGCTCCACCCCACAGAAAAGCCGAAGAAGTCCTACCTCGAGCAGCTGGTTGCCGATGGCTCAGGCCCCTTCATCGCCTCCTCGGACTACGTCCGCGCGGTCTCCATGCAGATCAGCCCCTGGATACCCGGTGGGCTGTACGCCCTGGGGACCGATGGCCTGGGACGCAGCGAGACCCGCGCGGAACTGCGGCGGCATTTTGAGGTCGATGCGGCCAGTATCGCTGTGGCCGCCATGTACCAGCTGGCCCAACGGGGCCAGGCCCAGGCCGCCGAGGTCCGGCAGGTGATCCAGGATCTGGAAATGGATCCGGATAAAATCGATCCGATGTATGCTTGAGGAGTGAGTGGTGAGGGGTGAGGGGTGAGTGGTGAGTGGTGAGTTGATGACGATTGAGATTAAAGTTCCGGATTTGGGTGACGGCATTGATGCGGGGGATGTGCTGAGCGTGTTGGTCCGCGAGGGGGATCAGATCGCGGCCGAGCAGGGGATTGTCGAACTGGAAACGGACAAGGCGGTGGCGGAAGTGCCCAGCCCCCAGGCGGGACGGGTGGTGAAGATCCATGTCCAGAACGGCCAGACGGTCAGCGAGGGGACGCCGTTGATCACGTTGGAGCCGATGGGCGCGGCCCCGGCGGCTCCCCACACACCGGCTAAGGCAGAAGCCCCGGCCGCAGCCGAGCCCCCCCCTCCGGCAGAGGCCCCTGCTCCGGCAGAGGCCCCTGCCGAGCCGGTTGTCGAGGTCCCGCCGCCGGCCCCCTCACCGGTTTCGCCGCCGGCCGCGCCGGTGGGAAGCCCGCCCGCGGGCTCGGCGGTCGAGCCTCCGGTGGCTGGGGGCGGGGGCGCACCGGGGGGGCTCGCCGCCGCCGGTCCGGCCATCCGCCGTCTGGCCCGCGAAGTGGGGATTGAGCTGTCGCAGGTTACCGGGTCGGGGCCCCAAGGCCGCATCACCCGCGAGGACGTCATGGCCGCCGTCCGCTCGGCGGCCCAGGGAGCGGCCAGTGGGGCGGCGGCCGAGCCGTCGGCGGCTGCCCCGGCTGGCGGGACGGACGAGACGGTAGTGCCGACCGGCACGCCCGGCAGCGACGCTTGGGGCCCGATCATTACCGATCGCGTCAGTAAGATTCGCGCCACGATTGCCACCAACATGGCTCGTTCCAAAGCGACCGCCCCCCACGTGACGAATTTCGACGACGCGGACATCACCGAGCTGGAAGAGATACGCCAGTCCAGCAAGGCGGACTATGCCCAGATGGGGATCAAGCTGACCACCCTCCCCTTCCTGCTCAAGGCCGTAGCCCTCTGCCTCCGGCGACACCCGATGATCAACGCCGCCCTGGACCTGGACAACGGACAGATCATCTACAAGCAGTACGTCAATCTGGGGGTGGCCGTCGACACGCCGCGAGGGCTGATGGTGCCGGTCATTCGCCACGCGGATCAGATGCGGATCCCGGCCATTGCCGGTGCCCTGGCGGAAATTGCCGAACAAGCGCGGACCAGCAAGATCACGGTCGATCAGATGCGGGGAGGGACGTTCACTATCAGCAACCTGGGCGCCATCGGCGGTACCTACTCGACGCCGGTGATCAACGTCCCGGAAGTGGCCATCCTGCTGGTGGGACGAGCTCGGAAGATGCCGGTGGTCGTCGGCGACCAGATCCTGCCCCGCCTGATGATGCCGCTCAGCCTCTCCTACGACCACCGCCTGGTCGACGGCGCCGCGGCGGCCAGGTTCTTGAACGACGTGAAGGGCTACCTCGAAGCGCCCGGCCGGCTGTTGCTGGCCCCCTGACTTTGGCCGAGCCTCCCCGGCCGGGGGACGACGTCATCCCGCCGTGACTTTACCGATGGCCTGGCGAGATCGGTTTCGGGACCGGGGTCCCTGCAGCTGACTTACGGCAGATGGCGGAGGCTGGACCAGATGGCCAGGGCGAACAGGGCCAGGATCACCACCGCCGTCCACCACCAGAGGGGTGCCAGCTGGTGGTGGTGGGTGATGTAGTTGCCGCAGGCGGGACACTGGGGCGCGTCTTCGTAAACGTCTGCTCCGCATTGGGGACAGGGGATGGTATCCGCTTCCAGCCCCTCGTCGTCCTCGCCGCGCTCAAAATCGTCGTCACCATCCAGCTCATCCCACTCGCTCGGCATCGCCTCCTCCGTCTGTCCCTGCGGATCACCGGCCGCGGAGGGCGCGGGCCATATCTCGCTGGACGGTCTCCTTTTTCATTTTTTCCCGCTTGTCGTACAGTTTGCGACCACGGCCGATGCCCATCAAAACCTTGGCTCGGCCCTTTTTGAAATACATCTTCAGCGGCACCAGGGTGAGGCCCCGCTCGTACGCCTTGCTGGCGAATTTTTTGATCTCGCGGCGGTGCATCAGCAGCTTCCGCGGTCGGCGGGGGTCGTGGTTCAGGACGTTCGCCTGTTCGTATTCGGCGATGTCGCAGCCGACCAGCCAGACTTCGTCGTCACGGACGCGGCCGTAGGCCTCTTCGATGGAGACCTTGCCGTTGCGAAGGCTTTTGACTTCGCTGCCGACCAGCGCGATACCGCATTCCAGGGTTTCGAGGATCTCGTACTGCCGACGAGCGCGGCGATTTTCCGTAATCCGCTTCTCGTTTTTCGGCTCGGCCGCTGCCCCAGATTTCTGTTTCGATTTCTTGGCCATCACTTTTTATTATCGCCACGGGGGGACCGCCGGCAAAGGCACCGTAACTATTTTGTCGCCACGGACTGGGAGAGCGGGGAGGGTCGGCCTATAATCTGGATGGGTTTTCGGGACATCGAGTTTTGATGCCGTGTTCGATCTGCCGATTGTTG
Organism: uncultured Planctomycetaceae bacterium; assembly: GCA_964347545.1. GTDB lineage: Bacteria > Planctomycetota > Planctomycetia > Pirellulales > UBA7805 > CS4-C045. Next base: position 16,404 of record CAYFZZ010000301.1, read on the forward strand.
GTCAAACCGAAATGCGTGGCTCAAGCACAAAGGTTGCTCAGCCCCCTGGGCGGCGGTTGCCCAACTGGCTGCGCCGCCAGATCCCGCCCGGATTCGCTCATCACGCCACGGCCAGCCTGATTGCCGAGTTGGGCCTGGAGACGGTTTGTCAGAGCGCCAAATGTCCGAATCGCAGCGAATGCTGGTCGCAAAAAACGGCCACCTTCATGATCATGGGCGACACTTGTACTCGGCCTTGCGGCTTCTGTGCGGTCGACAAGGGCCGGACGCGGCCGCTGGAAAGCGACGAGCCGCAACGGGTTGCCGAAGCGGCGGCCCGGTTGGGATTGAAACACGTCGTAATTACCTCGGTCACACGGGATGATCTGCCCGACGGGGGAGCGGACCATTTCTACCAGAGCGTGCTGGCTGTCCGCCAGCGGACCGGCGCGAGCGTGGAGGTGCTGACACCCGATTTTGTGCATTGCAAGGACGCCGTGGAGCGGGTGGTGGCGGCGCGGCCCGAGGTCTTTAATCACAACACCGAGACCGTGCCCAGGTTGTACCCTCGTGTCCGCGGGCGGAAGTCCGACTATCGCTGGACACTTCGGCTACTGGGCGGCGTCAAGCAGCTGGACGGGCGGATCAAGACGAAGAGCGGGTTGATGCTGGGTCTGGGCGAGACGCGGGAGGAGCTGCTGGAGACGCTGGCCGACCTGTTGGACGCCGGCTGCGACTTTCTGACGCTGGGCCAGTACCTCCAGCCCTCGCCAGCTCACTTGCCAGTCGAGCGTTATGTGCCGCCGGC
>CAYFZZ010000302.1:0-5299 GCA_964347545.1 uncultured Planctomycetaceae bacterium
GTGAGTGGTGAGTGGTGAGTGGTGAGTGGTGAGTCCCGGTGCGCTGAAAGGGGGTGCTGGCGAGCGGATATTCTTACTCGCATCCCGAACCCCGAACCCCGCAACCCGCAACCCGTAACCCGCCACCCGCATCCCGCCACCCGTATCCCGCAACCCATGCCACCAACCGTCCCCCACCCGACGTCCCCCTCCCGTGCCCCCTACGACGTGATCGTGCTGGGACTGGGCGGCGTGGGGAGCGCGGCCTTGTTCCAGCTGGCGCTCCGCGGCGCCCGCGTGTTGGGCATCGACCAGTTCGCTCCCCCACACGCTCGTGGCAGTTCGCATGGTCATACGCGGATCATCCGACAGGCTTACTTCGAACATCCGGACTACGTACCCCTGGTCAGGTCCGCCTGCCAGCTGTGGCAAAAGCTGGAACGACGAACCGGCCGGCAGCTCTACCACCAAGTCGGTTTGCTGGAGGTGGGATCCCCCCGCGGCAAGCTGATCCCCGGCGTGTTGCACAGCGCTGCTTGTCATGGGTTGGCCGTCCAGCAGCTGACGGCCGCCGATGTGGCCCGCGATTATCCGGCCTTTACCCTCCCCGCCGACACCGTGGCCGTGTTTGAACGCGACGCGGGTTATTTGCTGGTCGAGGACTGCGTCGAGGCTCACCTCCAGGAGGCGGTCGCCTGCGGAGCTCACATCCGGACCCACACCGTGGTGCGTCAGTGGCGAGCGGATGGTGGAGGGGTCCACGTGGCCAGCGAAGATGCCCACTGGAAGGCCGACCACCTGGTGATCACCGCCGGCGCGTGGGCCGGCGAACTGCTGGCCCAGCTGAACGTGCCTTTGCGGGTCCTGCGCAAACACCTGCACTGGTACGCCACTGCCGATTCCCGGTATCGAGCCGAGCGGGGTTGTCCGCTGTTCTTTTATGAAACCGCGGAAGGCTGCTTCTATGGTTTTCCGCAAATCGATTCGCGAGGGGTTAAGATCGCCGAACACTCGGGAGGAGAACTGGTGGCAGATCCGGGAAAGGTGGCTCGGGACGTCGATTCAGGTGACCGACTCCGTGTGGAAAGGTTCTTGCAGACGCACCTCCCCTCCGTTTCCACTCAACCCACCGATCACGCCGTCTGCCTGTATACGATGTCGCCCGACGAACATTTTCTTGTCGACCGGCACCCGCACCAGCCGCAGGTGGTTTTCGCGGCCGGGTTGTCCGGACATGGCTTCAAGTTCGCTCCCGTCCTGGGTCAGGCCCTCGCCGAAATGGTGCTGGACGGCCAGACGGGGCTGCCCATGGAATTTCTGCATGCCCAGCGGGCCGGATTGAGGAAGGGATCGTAACGATTGCAGGCTCGCCAGCCAGGAGGCTGAAACGCGTTGCACGGGTCGTAGGGGGGAGGTTTCGAGAAATCCAGGCGGCATGTTGCAAAAACACAACGTCCGCCGGGGCAGGGTGGTACCTTTGAGAGGTCAGCTTGCGCGGTTTGCCCGCCAGCTGGCTGCCCGCCGCCCCAGAAGTACGCCCCGATTTGGACGCATTGTGCCGGGGGTCACCCCACCGATCCCCGCCGGTGCCGAACCCGCCTGCGTGCCATGCCCCCATCGGCCCCAACTCGGTCTGCCGTCGTTCCACCCGGCAAGCTGTTGAGGCTGTCCGCGATGTTGACGCTCAGCCTGCTCCTGCTGGGCTGCCGCAGCTTTTACGGACGTGGGGCCCCCGTGACGGCGGTCCCCGGGGCACCGGTGGCCGTCACGCCGGGGTCGCCGGTCGTCGTGGCCCCCGGTCTGCCCGCGGCAAATCCGCTCGGCCCACCGCTGGCCAACACCGCCCCCGGACCCGTGATCGTGCCCGGGGCTCCCACGTTGAGCGGTCCGCCGGTCAGCGGGCCGCCGGTCCGCGGCGGGGTCGCACCTGTCCTGCCGTCGCAGGCCACGGCCGCGCCCCTCTTTCCCGGTTTGCCCCCCGCCCCGGCCAATCCCTGGGCTCGAGGCCCCGCCCCGATGCCCATGTCTGCGGCGACGCTCGTCCTCACCCCCCAATCCATGGTCGCCCCGGTCGGCAGCGATGTCGTCTTGCTGGCTACCGCCACCGACGGCCGTGGTCAGCCGCTGACGGGCCACCGAGTCGAGTGGATGCTGTCGCCCGACAGCGTCGGCCAGCTGATCACCCTGGATCGTAAAACGGCAGGCCGCCAAGCAAGTCAGCGGATTCCGACCAAGGTGGACAACAACTTTGCCGTAGGGACCACCGCGGCACGACCCACCACGCTCACCCGCGGGACCCCCACGCAGGTCGACGACGTGATCGTCCGGCAGGGCCAGGCGTGGATTAGTGTCAGTTCGGCCACCGATGGGGCCAGCTACGTGACCGCCTTGGCGCCGAACCTGCCCGCTTGGGACCGGCGCAAACAGACCTCGCTTATCTACTGGATCGACGCTCAATTCAGCTTCCCCGCCCCCGTCATCGGCCCCGTCGGCTCGCGGCAGGTGCTGACCACCATCGTCACGCGGGCCAGCGATGGTTCGCCGATCGAAGGTTACCGCGTGCGGTACGCGATCACCGGGGGACCCGCGGCAGGGTTTACCGGCAGTTCCGCCCCCGAAATCGAGGTGGCCACCGATGCCGAAGGCCGAGCGGTGGTGGAGGTTTTTCAAACCGAAGCGGCGCGGGGGGAAAACAGTGTCCAGGTGGACGTCGTCCGGCCGCCCGGATTTGCCGGCAGCGGCGATCGCCGGCTGACCATCGGACGCGGCACCACCATGATCAGCTGGACCGCGCCCGAGATCGACGTGCGGCTGCGCGGCCCGCAAGAGGCCGAAGTCGGATCGACCGCCACGTATCGCGTGGAGGTCGTCAATCCGGGGGACGGGTCTCTGGCAGATGTCGTGCTGACCAACCGCGTGCCCTCCGGCTTGCGGTACCAGAAAAGCAGCGTTGCCGCAGACTCGTCCGGGGGCAGTTTACGCTGGCGGCTGGGACCGCTGGGACCAGGCCAGGCTCAAACCATCGATGTCGATTACGAGGTAACGCGGCCGACGACCATCCAGAATTGTGTCACGGTCAGCGCCTCTCCGGGATTGACCGCCAAGGCATGTGCCAACACGCAAGCCCTCCTGGCCCCACTCCAACTCCACGTGACCGGCCCCCCCACCGCTCGCGTCGGACAGCAGATCACCTTTGCCATTGCCATCACGAATCCAGGAGCTACGGCCGCCACCGGCCTGATCCTCAAGGACACGTTTGGGGCCGGGCTGGAACATGAGGTGGCGACGAGCCCGATTGAGCGGGAATTGGGGACACTGGGCCCGGGCGAAACGCGGGACGACCTGGCGGTCACCTTCCGCGTCACCCAGGCAGGACGGATCTGTCATCGGGTCGAACTGCGGGGCAAGGGGCTGCGGTCCGTGCAACAGACAGTTTGTGTCGACGTCGCCCTCGCCACAGGACCACCGCCAGCGGCAGGTGGACAGGAACCGTCGCTCGCCGAACCCGTCCAAGGCAGCCTCCGGGTCGATAAACGAGGTCCTGCCACGGCACGCGTGGGGGATAAGCTCATTTTCGAACTGGTGGTGACCAATTCCGGCGATATCCCCCTGACGAATGTCAGGATTAGCGATGATTACGATCTGCCCTTGCGGCCCCAGCGGGTTTCCGAGGGCTTCCAGTACCGAGACGAGAAGCTGTCCTGGACCGTCGCTCAACTCCCACCCGGCGAGACGCGAACCTTCCAGGTCGAAGCGGTTTGCGACCGAGCCGGGAGGGCATGTAGTCGAGCGACCGTTAGCGCTGACGGGGGAGTGCTGCTGGCCGACGAAGCGTGCCTGCAGATCGAGCCTGCGGACCCCGCCGCGGACGACGCAGAGTCACGCCCCGCCAGGCCGCCCCAGATTCCTGGTAACGGGGCCGCCGCTCAGCCGCCGAGCCCGGGTGGCGCGCCCGCGGCAAATCTGGAATTGAAAATCGCCGACCTGCGGGATGAGGTTGCCGTGGGGCAAACCGTGACCTACGAGGTGACCATCACCAATCCCCGGGATACGTCCGAGCGGAATGTCGAGCTGGTGCTGAACGTCCCCGCCGGGATGACACCCGTGGCCACCGGGACGGTGGCCCCCAGTAAAGCCACGATTGTCGGCCGGCGGGTCCGCTTCACCCCCGTGGCCGAAATCCGGCCCAAAGAAACCCTCATCTACCGCATCCCCGTCCGTGCCGACCGCCCCGGACGCTTTGTCGTGGAAGCCAAGGCGATTAGCGCCAACCAGCGCAAACCGCTGCTCAGCACCGAAGAAACGAATATCTATGCGGAGGAAAATTGAGCCCGCACGGGGCAGCGGAGGCGGAGAGACGGGGAGGCGGGTAGACGGGGAGACGAAAAGACGGGGAGGTGGGTAGACGGGTACACGGGTAGACGGGAAGGCGGGTAGACGGGTGGACGAGGAAGCGGGTGGACGAGGAGACGGGGAGACGGGAAGGCGGGTAGACGGGAAGGCGGGTAGACAAGGAGGCGGGGAGAGGGGAAGGCGGGGAGACGAGTGAACGAGGAGACGGGGAGGCGGGGAGACGAGTGAACGAGGAGACGGGTAGACGAGCGGCGGGGAAAGAGGGAAACTGGCCAGCGAAGCTTGCAGGGGGTCGCGGGCTGGCAGCGACCACTCGCCGATGCGACCCCCGACCCCTCCCGGCTCGCCGGGAATGACCCCTGACCAATCCCGGCGCGGCGGGATTCACGATTCGCGCTGGCCGCCTCTGGCTCTCTCCTGACCTTGCGCTTCGTCATTCTGTACCACCGCACGCCGGAAGGCTTTCCGCGTCCGACGCACTGGGATCTGATGCTGGAGGCAGAAGGCGTCTTGAAGACCTGGGCCCTGCGAGAAGATCCCCAAGCCCATCCGCGGCAGGTGGTTCAGTTGCTGGGCGATCACCGGCTCGATTTTCTCGTTTACGAAGGGCCCTTGTCGGGCGACCGGGGCAGCGTCTGTCGCTGGGACCAGGGTACCTACCAGCCTGTTCAACAAACCGATGACCGCTGGGTCGTCCGCTTGGCGGGCGGCAAACTCCAAGGCCAGATCGAACTAACCCGCCACCCCGACCGGCCCGATCTTTACGACTACCGCTTCCAATAACAAAAAGGTGCGACTCTCTTGGGGACAACTGCGACTCTCTTGGGGACAACCGCGACTCTCTTGGCGACAACCGACTCTCTGACTCTCTTGGCGACTCTCTTGTGGTGTCTCTTGGGGACAACTGACTTTGGGTGACTCTCTTGGGGGTGACTCTCTTGGGGACAACTGACTTTGTCTCTTGGGG
>CAYFZZ010000303.1:0-2500 GCA_964347545.1 uncultured Planctomycetaceae bacterium
TCGTTGAACTCGTCGCGCGACTCACGCCCGTAGCGCTTCTCAGCGCCGGACCACTGGCCCAGCCAGGCGTCGCCCGTGCAGTCGATGAACACCGGCGCACGAAAACGCGTGATCCGCCCGGTGCCGTTCTCCCGCGCGTCCACGCTGGCGATCCGGCCGTCTGCCATCTCCAGCCCGATCGCGTGGTGGTCGCGGAAGATCTGGACCTCGCTGGCCTCCATCTCCCGCTCGCGCTTCTCCTGCGCCTGGTGTGCCTCCTCCGAGCCGTTCTGGTAGTGCGGCGTGTCAATGCGACCAAGCAACTCCTTGCTTCGGCCGGCTGTGCCGATCGTGTGCACGCGGACCTCGCTCGACGCGTTGCCGCCCAGGAGGGGCCGGTCCTGCACGAGTGCCACGCTCAGCCCCTGCGACTCGGCCGCCAGCGCCGCGCCGCAACCGGTCATACCCCCGCCGACGATCACGACGTCAAACGTCAGATCGCGAGTCGGCGCCGACGTCCGCCCCGCGACCGCGTCCTTCCATCGCAGCAGCTCGACCTTATCATTGGGCGGGATGTCGCCAGCGTCCTTCGTGAAGTAGATCGCATCGCAGCGACCGTCGAAGCCCGTGAGGTCCTCCAGTTCGATCGTCGCCTGGCCCGCGGGTATTTCCAGTTCGCCGCCATCCTCCCAGCCCCAGCCCTCTCCGCTCTCGCCGAAGGTCTTACCGATCGGCTGTCCATGGACATGCACGCGGAAGCGGCCCGGCGACTGCCAGTCCCCCGGGCACCAGTCCTTGGTCCGCACCCACACGCGGTAGGTGCCGGACTCGGCAAAGTTCGCCGTCGTGCGAGCGTTCTTCACCGGCACGCCCAGCCCGTGCGCCAGCAGGTAGATCCCGCCCATCTGCTCGATGAACTGCGTGTCGCGCTTCCAGCCCCCCATCTCGGTAAACGCCTCGCACTCCACCAGCACGCCACGCGACGCGGTCTGCAGCGCCAATGCACGCTCAAGCTCGGAGAAGGTCGCGAAGGCGAAGGTCGTGCCGCCGACCACACGCAGGAATTTTCGGCGGGAAATGTCGGGCATAGCAGGCCTCATGGCGGGTCAAAAAACGAACGTACGGACAACAATATACTATAAGAGCATGGTCCGGCGTTTTATGACAGGGGATGCGAAAAAGACGCGGCGCAGACGGATAGAATCCGCAGGATTTCGATCGAGCGGCTATTCGACTCTGCTGTCCTGGCTGTTTAAGTCCTCCGACCTCAACCGTCTGCTGATGCCCATCGGCAAGCTCGGTTCTTGAGCCCCGTCTTTTTCCCAGCACAGCCACGCGAGGAGCACAACAGGGGCGGGCTACAAAGAGGGGCTGGCCCAGTCGGCAAGGCGTGCCTTGGACACCGGTCCCGCCCACCCCCGGCGGCCCTCCCTGGCACCGGCTGCTCAGCACTCGAAGCTGAGGCCGGAACCGTAATGGCCGGCAATTTGACAGCCGTAGGGGCGGCCGTTACCCTCATCCCAGTCGTCCCTGCGGGTGATCATAGGCGAAGGCTGACAAAAGGCCTCTTCGCCACGATGCCTGACAGCAAATGGGTGCATTTCCAGGCACACTGCGGATTCGACCGGCTCGGCTGGTCCAGCGGACATGAACTTACTGACGGCGGCATGGGCAATAAACCTGACTTCAAGCTGCATGGTTCGGCTTCGCGTTGCTCGTCTGGGCCAAATGCCGCGCCGGGCTCACGAGGATGCATGACATGCACCCCGATGCTGTGCGGGGCAGATCGGCCTTGGTCGCTCAAATCGGGCTACCATCACAACACATGCAAAACTAACTGATGCAAGAGTCGCCATGACGATCAACCAGTCCATGAACGGTCCCCGAGTCGTTTTGCTAATCGGTGTTTTCTGTCTGACCACCGGTCTGACCACCGTCACCGCTTAGCAACACAATTATTCCAGCGACTCCCTCGACCAACTCAACGCCCTGTTCCGCAAGGAATATGCCCAGGCCCGTGACAGCCGTCTGGCGGAAACCACTCCGGTGATCATCGTCCACGGCGACAATCTGGTGTTACTGCGAAAAAACGAGCGGACTGTCGGATCCACCGTCGATCCGAACTATCACGATCTGAAAGCCGTCTCGCATATTCCACTCTCTTTGTTCTGTATCCTGCACGGGTCGGTCGACCAGCGGCTACCGGCCAGCAGCGCCACGAAACTGTCGGCGCTGGGACAAGCTTTGTCCGCCGTCCGCCGCGACCTGCCGTCGGCCTTTGACAACTCACAGCAGCGGGACCGGCAGGAGAAGCTTCTCACCGCCTGCTCGGAATTTATCGCCGACGTGCTGCAACAGGACGAGTGCTCGGCAAAGCAGCTGGACGATCTCTTGGATCAGCTCCGCCCGCTGATCCTCGCCAACACCGCCGAGGCCGCGCGACTGCGAATCGACAACTATCACCGCCAAATGAAGCAGTGGCGAAGGGAGTTGAACGATGACCAGTGGCAGCGCATCCAAG
>CAYFZZ010000304.1:0-7742 GCA_964347545.1 uncultured Planctomycetaceae bacterium
TACGAAGAAGTGGATACCTCGCTGATCCCCCCCCGCCCGCGGTTGTACGGGCTGGTGGGTGCCGAGGTGATTGAAGAGGTGTGGCAGGAACGGATCAGCCGCAGTGCGACGGCCGCCGAGAGAATGAGTGCGCCAGCGGTGGCGCGCGGGTCGTGATCCTGTCGCGACCGGTTTGCGAAGGTGTATGGGTTGGGGTGAGAGAAGTAGCCGGGATTGGAAAATTCGAAATCCGAAATTCGAAATCCTAAACAAATCTTAATTTTTTAATATCCAATGATCGAAACATTGCGCGAAAATAGAAGCAGAGCACGGGGAGATGCCGCTGGTGAATCCCCGGTCGCTGCGGCGCAGCGGCGCCTTGTTTGTGGTCATTCGGATTTTGATCTTTGAATTTGTTTCGGATTTCGAGTTTCGTATTTCGTGTTTCGACCCCAAAAATTACACACAAAACGCGGCGTGACGGATTGACGCGTACCGACTTACCCAAGGGTGTTCAAAGTGAGCGAAACCAGCGGACAAGAAGCAACGCGGACGTTTGAGGTTCGCATCTTGCGGCAAGCGGGTCCTGGTCAGCAAAGCTACTGGGAGCGGTTTCGCGTGCCGTACGGGCCGGACATGAACGTGATCAGCATCTTGCAACAGATCGCCGCTCGTCCCCACACCGTGGCCGGTCAGGACGTCACCCCCGTGGCCTGGGACTGCAACTGCCTGGAGGAGGTGTGTGGCGCCTGCACGATGGTCATCAATGGCCGCACGCGGCAGGCCTGTTCGGCGCTGGTCGATCGCCTCCTGGAAGACGACCCCCAGCAGATTGAATTGCGGCCCATGACCAAGTTTCCCGTGGTACGCGACCTGATGGTCGACCGGTCGCGCCTGTTTCAAGCCTTGCAGCGGGTGCAGGCCTGGGTGCCGGTGGACGGCTATTTTGACCGGGGGCCGGGCCCGCGGCAGGGACCGGACGAGCAGGAGCAGTCGTATCCTTACAGCCAGTGCATGAGCTGTGGTTGTTGTCTGGAGGCCTGCCCGCAATACACCAAAATCGAACTGTCCCGGCGGGAGGGGGAGGGGGAAGCGGAGTTTGCCGATCGCCAGGCCGCCGCCTTCGACCGCGGATTTCTGGGGGCGCACGCCATCGGCCAGGCGATGCTGTTCAACAACCACCCCACCGGCCGCAGCCTGGCCGGCCAGCGGCTGGACGCCCTGATGGCACCCGGCGGCCTGCAGGTCTGTGGCAACGCCCAGAACTGCGTGGCCGTCTGTCCCAAGCAGATCCCGTTGACGACCGCCATCGCTCGTGCCGGCCGAGCGACCACGGTTCACGCCCTCAAGAAATGGTTCGACCGCTAAGGGCGGGTTAGCCAGGTCGGGTCGGCCACTCCTGCCCGTCCCCCACAAGAAGGGCGCTCTTTCCCGTCCTGGCCCGCAGCTACGTTGTTCGACACAAGTTGGATCGTCCCGGAGGGATGTCAGCCATTAGCCGGTGGCCAGCGCCGCACCACCACCACCGGATGCGACCCCCGATGCGGAGGACAATGATGGTGCCCAAGCCCGGACGAGGATGGTCCCCCAGGACCTGCCCAAACGGTAATTGTCCCCCACCATCCATCCCGAGGCGACGTGGTGGCATCCCTTCGGGATGCAATTTTTTTTGGGGGCCGCGTCTCCGGAGGTGGCGCTGCGCTTACCTCCGGCTAATAGCTGCAACCGCTCCGCGGTTGAATGATGGGGACCGACAAGGATCGTTCCCCACGGCCCCCCAACGGGGATTGTCCCCACCGGCCCACCGTTAGCCGGAGGTAAGCGAAGCGTCACCTCGGGATGTGCAAGGACCGTCGCCCACGGCATCCCGGAGGGATGCCAGCCATTAGCCGGAGGTAAGCGAAGCGCCACCTCCGGATGTGCGGATGTTCTAAAAAAGCATCCCGGAGGGATGCCAGCGGGTTCGCCGGTGGCCCCATTTTCCCAGGCTGCGTCGCCGGGGCGAAAGCCCCACCACGGGTCCCATTTCGACCCCGCAGCGGCGACATCCAATAGCGCGGGGCGCGAAACCCCGGGAGCTTACCGGCCCCGGCACGGACCTGACGCAAAAAAAACCTCGCGGCCGCTGGGGGCCGCGAGGTTTTCTCGAGACGTGACCGGTGTGGTTGTCCGCAGGTCGGGTCGTTTTCAATGCCTGCCGCAGGCACATCGACCGTTGGGACAGATGTTCGGTGGCTGGTCCAAAGAGGGACCTGGCGGTGGGGTGTAGCTGACCGGACGCAGGCCTCGCCCGCGATAGCCCCAGTTTGTCGAGGCTCCCTTCGGCGGCGCCGGGGCTTTGGCCGGCGATCCGACGGCTTGAGGATAGTAAGCCGGGCTGGGGAGGACCTGAGGGCTCGGTTCCAGCTGGCCGTCTGCCGGACCCATCCAGTTGCCGGACCCGTCGCAGCTGTCACAGCCGACTCCGCAACCGCCGTGGCACCAGCCACCACCCCAACGGCCGTGGCCGTAGCCGTGGCAGGCAAAGGCCCGACTTAAGATCTTGCCCGGATACCAGCCGCACAGGCCGTGGCCCCCGCAACCGTAGTGGGTTCCACAACAGCCAGTACTGATCAGGGTTACGGCAGCAATTCCGGCAAAAAACAGGCGCCTCGTCATGGCTCAAATTCCTTTCCCCCAGGCACGCGGATCTTCCCTGCCCACGGAATCGTGGCAGCGAAAACACCGCGTGAAAGTTTTGCGCACTTGGTTCCTGGTGGGTATATCGGCCGCACACTTGTCGGAATCGAGAAAATTGTTACAAGTGGAATAAATTTCGTAACCGTACTTTTGGTGAGCGGGCCATGTCCCAGCCGCTAGCAATTCAGGCTCTGCATCACCTGGCCGTTCCCAGCCAGGATGTGCCGGCCGCCGTCTCCTTCTATGAAAACGTGCTGGGCTTCCGGTCGATTCCACGGCCCCCCTTTTCGTTCGCGGGGGCCTGGTTGTGGCACGAGAGCAGCGGTTTGCAGTTGCACATCATCCAGCATCCTTCCGCCGCCGGCCGCGGCCCCATCGACACGCTGGCTCAACACTTCGCCATGGCCGTTTCCGACCTGGACCAGGTAGAGGCCTCGCTGAGCCGACACCAGATCGAATACCGCCGCCAGGTCAACGCCGGCGGCTTCCAGCAGATTTTTTTCCAGGATCCGGATGGAAACACAATCGAACTTGGGATTTATCCCTAGCGGGCTCTGCCGTGACGCGCCATGAGGCGGGGCAAATTTTTTTGACAGGATGGACAGGATGGACAGGATCATGCCGCGGATGGTGGGGGAGAGGGGACCGGAGGCGTGTCTGGCACGAAGTGAAAACAGGGCTATCTTTCCCTCTCCTGCAATCCGGTAAAATGTTACGTTTGTTTTTAACTGTCGTCTTGGATGGGTTTGTCAGCCAGGTGCCGAGCGCGTGAAAGCCAGCGAGCCTTCAGGACTGGAAGCCATGCTGCAGCGGTGTGGTTTGGAGTTGACGGCCGAGCAGGTGGCCAGCCTGGACGCATATCGTGAGGCGTTGTGGCGGTGGAACCAGCAGCTGAACCTCACCCGCCACACGGATTACGAAAAATTTGTCGGCCGCGATGTGGTGGATTCGCTGGCCTTCGAACCGTTCCTGGAACCTGCCGCTCGAGTGATGGATGTCGGCACGGGCGGGGGCGTGCCCGGCATGATCCTGGCGATTGTCCGTCCGGATCTGGAGCTGACGTTGACCGAGTCGGTGGCCAAGCGGGCGCGGGCGGCCGAACAGATTGCCGCAGAGGTCGGCCTGGCGGTGCGGGTTGTGCATGCCCGAGCGGAAGAGGTGCTGGGGGAGGAAATGTTCGACGTGCTGATCGCCCGCGCCGTGGCACCGCTCACCAAACTACTCACCTGGCTGGCGCCCCATTGGGATCATTTTGGCGAGCTGCTGGTGATCAAAGGGCCGGCTTGGACGGCCGAGCGGGAGCGGGCCCGCGCGGCGGGCCTCCTGCGCGGGCTGAACCTCCGCCGCCTCACGACTTATCGTTCGCCGACCACCGGCGCCGAAAGCGTGTTGCTCCGCCTGCGGCCGGAAGGGGTGTAGACGGTCCGACGTTGAGCGGCAGGGGGGCATGGCTTATATTCAATAGCTTGATCCGCCACGCCCGCCCTGCTTAGGTATTCGATGAGCACCTATCATCTGACGCATCTCAAAGAGCTGGAGGCCGAAAGCATCTACATCCTGCGGGAAGTGGCGGCCGAATTTGACAATCCAGTGATGCTCTATTCGATCGGCAAGGATTCGTCGGTGATGGTCCATTTGGCGCTGAAGGCCTTTCACCCTGCCAAACCCCCCTTTCCTCTGCTGCACGTCGATACGACCTGGAAGTTTCGCGAGATGATTGAGTTTCGCGAGAACTATGCCAAAAAAGAGCTGGGCCTGGACGTGCTGGTCTACATCAACCAGGAGGGCGCTCGCCTGGGCATCCATCCCCTGGACAACAGCGACAAACACACCCAGGTGATGAAGACCGACGCGTTAAAGCAGGCTCTGGACAAATACCGCTTCAACGCCGCCTTTGGCGGCGCTCGGCGCGATGAAGAAAAGTCCCGCGCCAAAGAGCGGATCTATTCGTTTCGGGACAAATTCCATCGCTGGGATCCGAAGAACCAGCGGCCCGAGCTGTGGAATCTGTACAACGCGCGGGTCAACCCGGGGGAGAGCATCCGGGTTTTCCCGCTGTCGAACTGGACCGAACTGGACGTGTGGCAGTACATCCACCTGGAAAAGATCCCCATCGTGCCGCTGTATTTTGCCAAGCCCCGACCGGTGGTCCGCCGCCATGACGAAAAAGGAAACGAAATGTTGATCCTGGTGGATGACGATCGGCTGGGACTGGCGGCGGGCGAAGAGCCCGAGATGCGGATGGTCCGCTTTCGCACCCTGGGGTGCTATCCGCTCTCGGGAGCGGTCGAGTCGACCGCCACCACCTTGCCCGAAATCATCCAGGAAATGCTGCTCTGCAAAACCAGCGAACGCCAGGGCCGCATGATCGATCGCGACCAAGAGGCTTCCATGGAGAAGAAGAAAAAAGAGGGGTACTTTTGAGCCAGCAGGGGGGATTGGGGATGGTCGAGTCGGCCCTCCGAGGTGACCGTGTCGTAAAATGCGTGCACGCCGGCGTATGCGTGGAAGGCTTGCGGCCTTGCACTGTGGAAAACCGGGGCAATGCGAGGGCGTTTGAACGCCCATGTGTGTGAAAAAGCGGTTTGCCGCGCCGATGCCGTGTTGCCGTAAGCGCATCGGCACAAGTAAAATCATGAAAGTACACGGTCATTGTGAAACACAAATCATGGCTACGAACAATAGCAATCTTAACGACTTCGTGCGGAGGGCAGAAGAAATTTACGCCAAGCATCTGAAGGCAATTCTGGAGCCCGAACACGTGGATGAATTCGTGGCGATCGAGCCCGAATCGGGGGATCATTTCCTGGGGAAGACGCTCAATGAGGCTACGCGGGCTGCTCGCCAGGCCTATCCAGATCGGTTGACGCACGTGATGCGGGTAGGTCACCGGGCAGCTCTCCATCTCGGAACGCGTGTCGAATGAATGGCCATGTGGATCATATCGGTCGCGCTCTGGTCAGCATTTCGATTCGCAAATGGGATACAAAGACTTTCCGCGAGATTCAAGCATGGATTGATACCGGGTTTAATGGCGACTTGGTGTTGCCACGAGCCCAAATTCAGGATCTCCAGCTTCCGCCAACAGGAACCGTAAAAGCGATTCTGGCGGACGGGTCAGAGGTGTCCTTGCAAAGATACCGATGCTTGATCGACTGGTTCGGAGCAGAACTTGATCTGGAAGTGGTGTCTCGAGAGGGCGAATTCCCGCTACTGGGCGTGGGGTTGCTCCTCGGCCACGATTTGCAAATCAGCTACCGATCTGGCGCCGTCACCATCCAGTAGCCAATCGATCGCGACCAAGAGGCTTCTGTGGAGAAGAAGAAAAAAGAGGGGTACTGTTGAGGGGGCATGAGCAAACAAACCAAACAGAAAATTCTCCCTAAGAAATATCAGAAAATCGCCCCGCGCAGCATTCTTTTTCACCGGTCGGCAACCACTGACGTTAGGCACCGTTGGCACTGATTACGGATACCCTCCTTCATGTCTCACCAGTCCACCCTGATCGCCACGGACATCGACGAATATCTCGCTCAACACGAGCGGAAGGAGATGCTGCGGTTTCTGACCTGCGGCAGCGTGGACGATGGCAAGAGCACGCTGATCGGCCGGATGCTGATCGAATCCAAGATGGTCTACGAAGATCAACTGGCGGCCTTGGAAAAAGATTCGGTGACCCACGGCACGCTGGAGGGCCAGCTGGACCCGGCCCTCCTCACCGACGGGCTGGCCGACGAACGTCAGCAGGGGATCACGATCGACGTGGCCTACCGGTATTTTTCGACGGCCAAGCGGAAATTTATCATTGCCGATACGCCAGGTCACGAGCAGTACACGCGGAATATGGCCACCGGCGCTTCCACCTGCGACCTGGCGATTATCCTGGTCGACGCTCGTAACGGAGTCAGCATTCAGACCAAGCGACACAGCTTCATCACCTCGCTGCTGGGAATCAAGCACGTCATCGTGGCGATCAACAAGATGGACCTGGTCGAGTACGCGGAGGAGGTTTTCGAGCAGATCAAATCGGACTACATCGATTTCGCGACCAAGATGGCGGCCGAAGATGTGCACTTTATTCCCATTTCGGCCCTGCGGGGCGACAACGTGATCGAGCGCAGTCCAAACATGGTGTGGTACCAGGGCAATACCCTGATGCACATGCTGGAAAACGTTTACATCGCGTCGGACCGCAACCTCCGCGACTTCCGTTTTCCCGTGCAAATGGTCAGCCGACCCCACCTCAACTTTCGGGGCTACTGCGGTACGCTCGCCTCGGGAACCATCCGCCGGGGGGACGAAATCATGGTCCTGCCCTCGCGGAAGACCAGCCGCGTGGCATCGATTGTGACCTATGACGGCGAACTGGACGAGGCCTTTGCGCCGCAGGCGGTCACGTTGACCACCGAAGACGAAATTGACGTCAGTCGGGGCGACATGATTGTGCGACCCGGCAACGTGCCCCGGGTCGACAATCATCTGGAAGCGATGGTGGTCTGGATGGCGGACGAACCGCTGGTGCCGGGCAAGCCGTACCTCTTCAAGCAGACCACCAAGATGGTGGCAGGGACCGTCTCGGCTTTGCGGTACCAGATCGACGTCAACACCCTGCACCGCCGCAATGCCCCCCGGTTGGGCCTGAACGAAATCGGCCGCTGCGCCCTCACGCTCAGCGAAGCCATTGCCTTCGACTCTTACAAGCTGAACCGAGCCACGGGGTCGATGGTCATTGTGGACCGGATCACCAACAGCACCGTGGGGGCGGTGATGATCCTGGAGCCGATGCGGGGCGAGGCTCGCGATCACTGGGACGACGCGCCGGCCGTGCAGACCGTGACGGCCACGCCCAGCCAGGTGACCGACGAAGAACGCCGCGACCGGTACGCCCAGCGGGCCACAACGATTCTGCTGACCGGGCTCACCGGTTCGGGCAAACGCCTCCTGGCTCAAGCCCTGGAACGGCGGCTGTTTGATGCCGGGCACGCCTGCACGGTGCTGGACGGCCAGCAGATGCGGCTGGGGATCAGCCGCGATCTGGGCTTCTCGGCAGACGAACGCAGCGAGAACATGCGGCGGGCGGCCGA